>MFPT01000008.1 GCA_001782805.1 Candidatus Magasanikbacteria bacterium RIFCSPHIGHO2_01_FULL_41_23
CAACTTTCCCGACTTGTCGGGATGCTCTAACTAATTGGCACAAGAAGTAGAATAATTAGCGGACCGGACGGGGCTCGAACCCGCAACTTCTGCCGTGACAGGGCAGTGCTCTAACCAGTTGAACTACCGGTCCGCTAATTATTCTATTATTTTTCCGTGCTGTGCAATGAATCGTCTGACATATATTTTATTTTTTGCCTTTTTTAAATTACGTTCAATTTTCGCTGCTTCAATACTGTCATTGCATTCGATATAACCAATTAATAGCCAGGGATAACCTAGTTTTGTGTATACTTCGCTACCTCTATTATGTTCGTCCAATCTTCTTGCTAAATTATTTGTTTTACCCAGATAATATTTATCCAATTTTTGACTATACAGATAATAAACAAACCAACCCATATTTCCTCCTTTTAATTAAATTAACATTCGAACCCGCAACTTTCCCGACGAGTCGGGATGCTCTAACCAGTTGCCTGCCCCGACAAAGTCGGGGAACTACCGGTCCAATAAAGTAGATTAAAATAAAAATGGAGCCCCGACAAGTCGGGATAAACTCCTGTAGCTTTTTTGAGTCCGTCCCGATCGGGCGGATCTCAGAAAAAGATACGCAGTGAATTTTTATTTTAATTTCCTTAATGTGTTTATTTTATTACCCCCGCTTTAATCGCGCGTTTCAATTTATTTTTATCCCGTTTAACTTTTTCCACTTTCCATTCCGCTTTCATTTTGTTGCGGCCTTTTTTACGCATTCCCATATAATTTTAAATTAAGAATCAAAATTAATTTATCCCGAGTTTTTATTGAGGGAAAATTAAAATCTTGTAAAAGCCCTGGCAGTGTCCGGCGCGACAGCAACTGAAGGAGGGTACAGTTACGACACACCGAACACGGTCAGGGCTCTTCTAAATTATTTAACTTGTGTCACAATCATTTTAAAGACTTCCGGATAACTCGCCGCAATCGTACTTAAGATTTTGCGATCCAACAAAACATTCTTCGCTTTAAGCATACCAATAAACTTACTATAACTCAAGTCCATAGGATCAAGCGCTGCATTAATTTTTACATTCCATAAAGCGCGAGCAGTGCGTTTTTTAATTTTGCGATCTTTGTATGCGTATCCTCCGGCCTTCGTAGCCGCCACTTTGGCGACGCGCATTAATTTTTTACGTCCGCCTTCAAAACCCTTAACTTTTAATAAGATTCCGCGACGACGTTTGGAATGATGTACACCTCGTTTTACGCGTGACATAAAAATTCATTATGAGCTATGCGGCATGGCGCGGAGCAGAGTTTTTGTTAGAGTCTTTGTCATAGTTTTGTCCGTGCGCTTGGCTCGTTTGGTATTGCCGTTTTGGCGCGCGTTAAAATGATCTTGACCTTCGGCCCGCTTAATTAATTTTTTCTTTTTGCCTTTTCCTTTGATTTTAAATCTTTTGGCAACCGCTTGATTGGTTTTCATGCTCATACAATAAAATTCGTGGCTAGTATAACGAAATGATTATCTTAAGTCAAGAGCAGGAATGTGTATTACTTTTTGGCCACAATGGCCGTCAGTTTATGATCTTGGCGTTGGATTTCTTGCTCTTGACGAATCGGTACAATAGCGTCAATTCTTTGGATAAATTTACGAATAATTTCGTAAGCCAAATCAAGTTTGGCATGTTCGCGTCCGCGCAAAATAAGTTCAATTTTAACTTTGTCGCCGCGATCCAAAAATTTTTGCGATTGTTCTTGTTTATTGGCCAAATCATGTTCGCCAATCCGCACGGACAAGCGCACGCCTTTGATATCACTCGTGTGTGAATGCGCTCGCTGTTTGCGCGCTTCTTTTTCTTTTTGATATTTAAATTCCGAATAATCAATAATTCTCACGGCCGGCGGACTGCTTTTGGCATTAATTTCCACTAAATCCAAACCCCGTTCTTCGGTCAATCGAATGGCTTCGGCCGTATCCATTACACCCAAACTTTTTCCGGTTTCATCAATAACCAAAACTTGGGGATAATCAAGATCCTTGTTTCTTTTGTGCTGAGCCATCAATGGTTTTTCCGGGCGTTTTTTACGCGAAATACGCATATATCAGTCATTTTTAAACAAAGTTCCTTTTATCAATTTTTCTTTTTTAGTTCTTACCCAGCCTTTTATTTGTGCTTCTCGTTTGCTGGCTGCTGATCGGGTAGGATAAATCTCGTTGTATACAAGTTTTATTGGTCTTCTACTGGCTGTATATTTGCTACCAATTCCTTCGTTATGTTGTTTCTCGCGTTTTACTAAATCATTTGTAATGCCTGTATATAAAGATCCATCTTTACAACATGCAATGTACAAATAAAATTTTCCTCCATTTTTCATATTTTATTTTGTCCTTCGACTCACCTTCACTTTGTTCAGTCTCGCTCAGGACGTTCGCTCGTTGTGACTAATCCAAATATTTCTTACTAAAAAAGTATGGTTTACCGTGAGCGAGTCCGAGGCTTTGCGAGGACGAGTCGAACGGTGGAGATGCCCGGATTTGAACCGGGGTATAGATGGGTCATTGGGCTATTCTACATGTGTAGTATCTTTGGTATTTTGGTAACAGGTGGAAAAGATACAAAACAACTGTTACCTAGAGCCAATGCCAGTTTCAGCGCGGGCGCATTAGCCAAACACCCGGCCTATCCCAATAGGTTTGCACCGCCGATCTCATATTAGGAGTCTGAGGAGCGATGGCTCAAGCAATTAAGCGAGAGCAGGAGCGAATGAAGGAGTAAACGCGTTAGCGAATGCTACCTTGACTCGGTTGTATAAGTTGGCACTTATAGATTTGGTATGGATAACGGGAATACCGCCCGACATGCGTAACTGCAATAACAAGTTCCACCTAGCGAGGCCTGTCATCCCCGTGGTTTTTAGCCCTCTGATAGGGCACGTTGGATTTCTCGGTCAACCTCGCGTTTTTTAATACTGGCACGTTTATCGTGCGTTTTTTTGCCGCGAGCCAAACCGATTTCCAACTTAATGAGACGCTGTTTAGTATATAAGGAAAGAGGAATGGCTGTCAACCCCTTTTCTTGGAGTTTTCCGCGCAAATAAGCGATTTCTTTTTTTTTAAGTAACAGTTTGCGCGTTTGCGTGGGATCATAGCTTTCATTTTTGACCGCAAAAGCGTATGGAGCAATGTGCGCGTTGGTTAAATGTGGTTCATTGCCATGGAATGTAACGTAGGCTCCGGCTAAACTGGCATGTCCGGTTCGGATCGATTTGACTTCTGCTCCGGATAAAACCAAACCAGCCTCAAGCGTATCAAGGATTTCATATTCAAAGCGTGCGCGGCGATTTTTGGCTAAAGTTGGCATAAGAATAGCGATAATTATATATAAATAGTAGCCGATCCGGCCTCTTTTTGCAAATTAAGTCCAACCTCGCTATAATCCTATCATGATTAAATTTGGAGAAAAATTAGCCCTTATTTTAATTGGAATAATTACCGTGGGTTTTTATGCTACGTTTTTTTTGTTGTCAGCCAAGCGTTCATTCATTGTTGTGCCGGTTTTGGTGTTGGCGATTTTCTTATACGCGATTGTGAATCGTTCCAATATCCGACCACTGTTTTGGCGCATGTACCTTTATCTTCAACTTGGTTTTTTGGGACTTTTTTTAGTGGTTGAATGGCCAGCCGCTCAAGTATTGGCCGTTGGATTGGCATTGGCCGCGGCTTTGGTAACCACACTCTGGAGTCGTCGAGTATCAGCGCCCATTGTGTTTGTGCGCGAAAAACCTTTGCGCCGCGCGGTGACTATTTTTTTGGCTTTAGCTGTTTTTAGTTATATCGCGGCTTTTCATACCTTGTTGATTTTCTTTTCATCATTGGCCGGTCCGGTAATTATTCATTTCCTTTTGGCCATGAGCGTGGCAATCGGAACATATTTGTTGTGGACATTATATTATAACAGCAGTATTCGTGAATTTTTTATTCCGCTCGCTGTGATTTTTTTGCTGGCTGTTGAGGCCAGTATAATCGCGTCTTTGGGTTCAGCCGGATATTTTATTCGCGCTTTTGGAATTACCTTGTTGTGGTATGTGGCGCAATTATTTATCCGATTTCATTTTGGCAACAGAGACATTGTCTGGTCTCGGCAAAAGTTTTTTCTGTTTGGGATAGGGATTGTATTTTTGGTTTTTATGTTTTTGATTCGTTTTTTATGAGTGCTTTTGCTCCTCATTTGCCACCGCCATCGTGTTTGGTGGAAACACATACTCGTTGGATCAGGACGAAGTTGTTTATCATCACGGTGATTGTGGCTCTTCTGACCGGCATGGTTGGCGCGCTGTTGATAGTGGACGCGTGGTATCCTGTTGGCCTGTCCAATTCCACTATTTTAATTTCCAACCGAATTACTCCGACACCAACATTGGACACCACAATTGTTCGTGATTGGCGTTCGCGGGTGATTGAACTTTTTGATGAAACGAAGATTCAGCAAGAAAAATATTATACTGATGCCGCTCGGGTAACGCGCGTTGTCGTGGTCAACAATGGCGGCTGGTCAATTGGGCCACTGGTTAATCTGTCGTCAAAAGCTCATTTGATTGGAGTGGATTATCAAGGTCATCGTTTGCCCGTGGAAAAAATAATTACCGACGAAGCGCGCAATTTATTGTTTGTTAAATTTTCCGGAGCGGATTTTCGCGGTAACAATGTATTCGCTTCGCGTTCGGTTTTGCAATCCGGTCGGGAATTGTGGGGTCTAAGCAATGATTGGCAGCGGTTTACGGTGGGACAAAAAATTAATAATCCAAGCGCAGAATTATCCGCCAGTCTTGATACGGCGATTTTTTCCATAAACGATAGTGGTGCAACCAATCGCATCCTCATTACTGATCAGGGAGAATTGGTTGGTTTTACTGCTAACAGTCAAGCGATTATTCCCGCATGGATGGTTGAATATATTTTACCTCGTTTATTATCGTCAGACGCAATGCTCAGTTTGCCATTTGAATGGCGCGGTAGTTTTGTGGAATCTGTTAAAATGGAAACAGAAAATAAAGTCGCATCCGGATTTTTGGTAAACGAAGTTGTGCATCGCACCGGATTGGGCGCAAAAATTGAGCATCCTATAAAAAAGGGCGATGTTATTTTAAAAATTCAAAATCAAACGGTGACGCGCGATAATTTGGCGGAACTTATTTTGTCCGCGCCCAATGAATTTGGTGTGACTGTAATGCGGGGAGAAAAATTGTTGGATTTAAATATTAAGAAATAAAATACAAAATTATATCCGTTCGGTGTCAATCATCCCAACCGCGCCGTTCGCTCGCAGTATATACTCAGTGAATGGCTCGCTCACTACATTGTCCGCTCGGCTTTTAAATTTATTGTATTACATCAGCCTCGCGTCCAAACGTGCGCGTTATGGGATAATTGCCAACCTCACCCAATGCAACACCAAAATATTCAATATACATAATAAGCAAACTGGAGTGAGATCTTTTTTTCGATGCCCGAGCACGGTCGAGGGTCGAGAAAAATGGTCTCACGAAGTTTGCTTAAGCCTTAGAAAGTTGGTATTATATACTCAACTAATCCACAAATTTTTATGGAACATACATATCATAATTTAAAAAAACAATGGAAATTTATTTTTCTAATCGGTTTATTTGTGGCCGCGCTATCATTTGGCACCACATTATTGTGGCCACTCAAATATCGCGCCGATGCCCAAGTCTTGATCATTTCCAAAACCCGCGCCGGCGTAGATCCCTACACAGTTGTCAAATCAGCCGAACGCATCGGTGAAAATTTGGTGCAAATTATGAAAACCGATGACTTTATGCAAAAAGTTCGTGCAGTTGAAGGCTTGGAATTGGATTGGAGCGCACTCGATTCTCTAAACGAACGTCAACGTCGTCGCGCGTGGCCACGTATGGTCGTGAGTTCAGTCGTCTATGGAACCGGTATGCTGAATATAAATGTCTATCATAAAAATCCGGAAATGGCCAAACAATTTGCCGGCGCAATAGGTCAAGCATTATCCGGCCAAGCCTGGGAATATGTGGGCGGAGATGTTATACTAAAAGTGGTGAATTCGCCGATTGCCACGCGTTGGCCGGTGAAGCCGAATGTTTTGGTGAATGTCGGACTTGGATTTGCGTTTGGACTTTTGGCTAGTGGACTGTTTGTCTCACGTAAAAACTACTTATAATTTTTTAAATATATGCCGGATCAAAAATTTGATTTCATGATTGAGTACATTCAAGAACTTCTTAAAAAGCTCGACCTCGGCGATATGACCAAAGAAGAACTGGATGATTATGTGCCGCAACTCGTGGTTCAGGCCGAGGCTCGTTTGGGCGCGGCCATGGTTCCTTTAATTTCCGAAAAATTTGGCAATCGTTTTGCCGACTTGCTGGAAAAAGATAGTACTTCGCGCGAAGAATGGCTTAAATTTTGGCATGAGGCTGTTCCCAATTTTGATGATCAGGTCAAAAAAGTTCTGCAAGATTTTTCCCAAGAATGTGTACGTATTCTTAATCCGCTTTCAGCCTAGTTTTTTATGGATACGCCTGTCCAGCCATCCATTAACAATAATGAAGACAATGATCCCGCTCACTACGAGCGTTTGTTGGCTTTATACAATGCTTTGGAAGAAGAATTATTGAATCTTCAGGCTCAAGGAAAATTATTACGCCATCAAGCCCATATAATTTTGGACAAACAAAAAATGTTACAAGTATTGCAAGACATCAGTCATCATCGCTAATTAATAATTATTATGGCACAAAAACCAAACGAACCAACACGTATCGATGATGATTTAAGAGATCTACCGGAATCGATTAGAAAAGCAGATCCGCCATTAGAAATTCGTGACTTGAAAGGAATCCGTAAATCGCTTAAAGAAAGAGCTATGCGTTTAGGTGTACAAGCGAGCGCTCTAAAAGATCAAATAGCTGAACTAACAAGAATCGAGAGCCTCATAAGATCGTCCGCATCAACTGCTTCATCTGATGTCGAAAATTTTAGAGGCGCACACCAGGAATTCGCGGCCGCTGTGCAAGCTTTTATCGATAAATATAATCAAGTAAAAGATCAAACCACTGCTCTGGAGACTCCTGACACAGATGTTCCGGCAGCTGTTCCACCGCCAGACGCTAGAGAATCGATCATGGAAGCCGAACGCACGATTGACAGTTTTGCGTCTGGTCAATTTTATTTTTATAAAAAATCTCGAACACCACAACCCTGTGTAGTTAAGTCAGTTAATACAGAAGCAGGTACTATTATTCTCGAAGATTATATAAACGGTGGTGATTTCCCCCCTTTCTCAGCCCTTATATGGAAGAAGACAGAAAAGCTTAATGGACCTCATAGTGAAGAAGACATTCAAAAAATAGTCGATCCTCAAGATCTAGAAAAACGAAAGAAGCGACTGGCGCCTAAATTAACATCTGATTCAAGTGCCGATTCTACAGCATCTAATCCCCTCAAAGAATTGGAGGGTAGGGCTGATTTTCTTGTTTTTAAAGATGTCCAAAAATTGGGGGACTTTATTCATGGAGTTTTAACTGATAGTCAAGTTCCGGGAAGAAAAGCCGCACGCATTAAAGGCTGGCTCAAAAATGAAAAAAATCGAGAAATTGCAGAGCAGCTTCGCGAAAAAAATTATGCGATGAAACAAGCGCGCAATGCCAAAGATTTTATTATTGACGCTCTTGGTTGTCTTGATCTTGAAGGAACTGATCACAAAACTGCCTGGGTCATACAACAAGGCGATGCCAAAAATCTCTTATTGAAAATGAGTCATACTGCGAATCTTACTGACCCGCTCGTAACGAAATGTCGGAAATGGTTGCAAGATTTTATTCAGGCTGATTATGGTTCACCAAGTTCTAATCAATTGGCCAAAGATAATATTGTCGGTAATGGACAAAATTCTATTGTGATTGAAAGTGCCAGTACCGATAAAAAAGAAGTAGGCGAAATAATTAAAGACTATTTGCAAGTATTATATCATCGGCAAGATGTTCTTCATGCTCATGATGGGACTTTTGATGTTCGTCCGGCTGTTTGTGAAGGAGACGAGAGTTTAAAATATGTACGCAATCTAAAGGCTGATAAAATTGTGGCTATATTATTTCCCAAAGAAAATATTCCCGAAAGTCTTACTACTGCGGGCGTCACGCTTGATCAACTCAAGGCTGTTCTCCCTGATTGGCTGGAGAATTTACCCATACAAAAAATAAGAATTCCTACGAGTACAGCGTTTACGTTTGGACTACCGAATAATGGTGAACCAAAGCGAGTGATTCTGGGTCGAGGAAGTGACTTGGTCGTGAGGCAAGAAGTGGTTTTGGAACCGTTGAATGGTGCGACCATTCGTGTTGAAGGTGCTGAAAGATCAAAGATTCGTTTTCGCATTAAATCAATTACTCCCAAGTCTGATAAAATATTTTTGGTTGAATTCACTGAACCTGTTGGCCGTGACACAAGTTGTTTAATTTCTCTTGAAAAACAATCGGCTTCTGCTCGAACACCAAAGCCTGATACTGGTTCAGCTAGTGCCAGTCTTGATCAAGAAAACGAGGAAACTAAAAGAAAAAAGAAAATAACTGAGTGGTGTGATAAGAATATATACCAAGAATATCGTTTAACTCGAGATGAAATAGACCCTAAAAAAATCTATGCATTATTTAAAAAGACCAAAAGTTCTCGTCCTGAAAAAGAGGAATTTGATATTGAGCAATTTATTAGTCAACGATTACCTCGCTTAGACACTGTTTTTGGTGTTCCTAAAGCTGAATTGCCAGATCATATTCGTACTTGGTATGCACAAGCAGTAGCCGATGAAGATAAAATTTTAACATCAACCAAATATCGTGAGAAAAAAGAACAAGAGGGGATAGAAAACCGAAGAAAATTAGCTCAAACTTTGAGCGCAGAAAAACGCACTGCAGCCAGTGTCTGGCTTACTGATAACATTTTGAAAAATGAGTCCGGAGTTATTGTTATGTATTATGATGCAGCTAGTAATACCGTGCATAGAACTGCAAAAAATGGCGATGATATAGTTTTTGATATTCATGGTCAAGCGCATTGGATAGAAAGGAGAAAAAATTTAGAAAAAATTCCAAAAGGAGTAACTAAAGAAGAAATCGCCGCCATGGTGTCTGATTGGTTTGATAGTATTAAAGATACGTTGCCAGAACGACAAAATACAGCTGATTCTCCAGACACTGAAGTGCTCGATAATGAAAAACAAACAACCATTAGTGAATGGTGTAACAGTGCTCTCCGCGCACGTCTGCAGTTTAATATCGATGACCATAATACATTTAGTTTTGTTACGCCTCAAAGTGGTAAACCTGACAAAAAGGATGAATTTAATATCGAAGATTTCATTACTAAAAAACTTTCTAAGTTTAATTCAAGACCTATTGGTGAAGATGGTATCACCGAAGCCGATTTGGCGATTGGAGTGCGAGCTTGGTTTGAAACGTTAAAAATGAAAGAACCAGAAACTAAAAAATTACCCCCATCTAGAAAAGCAGTGGATCTCACAGATGAGTTTGGATCGGTACTCGATTTAGCTGAAGCCCGCGCTCGTGTTCCCGCATCACCGTCAATCGATACTTCTGAATCAAGTGTAGAAACTGAAACTGAATCAGAAGAATCAGAACAAAAGCGCGTCAAAGAATTATTCGCTGATGGCGTTCGTTTTCTTGTACATGCTGTTTCTCCTGGTCAAGAGATCGAGAGTAAAAAGGTTGATTTCGAAAATAATGCAACTGTTGCCGATCGTTTAGAAAACGCCGATGTTTTGGTTGTTGGCGATGCGCACGGGAGCGCCTGGAAAATTTTGCAGACTCTTATTACCGGAGGCCGCGTTACTATGCCCGAGACATCAGCCCGAAAATTTGCTGAATTATATGAACAGGCAATAAAAATCTGTGAAAACGAAGATGGTACACGGGATTTTATTCCTTATATTAATAAAGATCCTAAGACTAAAACTCTCTATGGGATTATTTCCCAAATGAAAACAGAAATTCAAACATTGGAATGGAAAGCAAGTGCCAAGCCAGTGGTTTTTATTGGCGATCTTATTTCCGATCGTGGTTTGTCAGATAGTTTGACCATCGCCATTTTTAACCGTCTAAAAACTTCTGCTGGTGATAATGTAAGAATTTTAGCGTCTAATCATGATCTTAATTTTATTGTTGAAGAGTTTCAAAAATCTATTGCAGAAGAATCAAGAGCATTTCTTCCATTTGATCAATCAGCTTCATCTCTTCGAGTTCCCGAAGGGCGAGATAGCACAGAATTTCGTCAAATGTTGTGTGATTATTACAAAAATATTGATCTTTTTTTATACAATCAAGAAACCAATACATTTTTTTCCCACGCGCCAGTAGATAAAAAATTGATTAAAAAATTAGCCACAAGAATTGGTTTGTCTGTTCCAGTAATTGGTGCTGATATTCCAAATTTTGTCGCCAAGGCTAACCAATGGTTTCAGGAATCTATTATTACTAAATTTGCCAATAGAGAAAATATTTCGGCAGAAGATGCCCTATTATGTCTTGATGGAGAAAATGGTCTTATTTGGAATCGATCTGGATATGAAAATTCAGATGAATTACCATTTGGTACCGAGCCGGTCACCTATGTTCATGGACATGATAGTGAATCAGAGACACAATCCCCTTATAGTGTCGATAATCCTAAACGTGATAGATCAAGCTCGAATCCACGAGTTGTTAATCTAGATAACAAATATCGTAGAGGGGTAAAAAATGACAAACCAAGGAATTCGAGTTCACTTGGTGTCAGTCCTATCTTCACTTTATCTCAACTTAAAGAATCACCATTTATTGCTCGTCCCCCTGACTTATTAAGAGGAATTCATCCTCTTGAACCAACTACTTCTGATACAGAATTAGAGGAAGATCGGGATATATTTGAGGATGAACCTGAACCAGTTATTGTCTCAGCTTCTGAACCAAAAGTTGTTGCTCCTGACATTATCTCAGAACCAGTTGTTCCTGATGCAGAACCTGTAATTTCAGATTGGTCGCCGATTATTCGTTCATTTAATAAAGGTGAAAAAAAAATTATTTTACAAGACGGTACTGAGGTAATTTTTGATATTCCCGGTTTTCCGATTTTTAGAGGTTTTCGTTCGGAAGCAGAAAAATTTAATGCTTTCACTTTTGAAGAGTCTGAATTATATAAAGGATACAAATACGGTATTGAAATTTATTATGATGGAAGTGGAAAACCGACTGGGTATTATCAATACGAATGGAAATATAATGATGGTGCTCTCAGACGAGAGGACGGGGTTATTACTAATTCTATTGACGAGTCTTTTGGTACTACCCGTAATCTCAAGAAAGTCTTGGGAGAATTTGTGGCATATACTAAATTAAGAATAGCTGCTCGAGTCGCCACATCTCGCCCAATCTCGACTGTTGACGCATCGGCTCCTGCCCCTCGTGTCGAGCTCTCATCAATTTTAACCCCTGATTTAACCCCTGAACCTCTTATTGAGCTTGATCCCCCCGATCCTGATCCCGAACCTGTTGTTGATCCTGACACTGACATTGATCCTCATGCGACAACTATTATTCCTCGCACACCGGATCATTCCCACGATACAAGCGCTCCCGAAAAAAGCGCAGTCATTGATATTTCTTCGGCCGACATTATGGCTGCTTGCGGTCCGCACTTAGCTGGATATTATATTGATTTTATTGACATCATTGAAAATGAAGACGGGCAAACGACCAAAATTACTGTCCTCAGAGAAAAACTTAAAACTTTGTTTGATAATATAGGATCTGTTAGTATGGCGGCAAAAAATGCCATCTATAATGTTTTACACAAACAAGGTTACGCAGACGAAAATAACTTAAGAAAATTTACGGATCTCTGGAAAACCCAGCTTAGTGATAAAATTTTTGACAGCATGGGAGCGTTAGTTGAACAAAATTTTGGTCGCCAGATGCAGTTTACTTCACGAGAAAAAATAAACGCGAGCGCCGGAAAGGTTGCCAAACAAGCACTGGCAATGGCGGGTTTTGTGGGTGGCGCAACGCTTTTGGGTAAATTAACCGGTGCCACCAAAACAGTCGGATCGATGGCTGGCGGTATTGCCGGTGCTTTGGCGCGGCGGTTTTTGAGTACAAAAGCTGAACAACCAGAAGCAGAAGAAAATTCCACCGCCTCTCCTGAATCAACGCCTGATACCGAAGTCGCCACTGAAACAAATAAAGGTAATTGGATTACTCGCAGTTTTAAAAAAATAACCGGTATTGCCAGTGCAGGCGCGGAAAAATTAAATAGGGCAATTAAAAATTTGGGTGTTGAAGGTGAAGCGGAAAATCGCGAACGAATTAGAAAAGAAAAAAAAATAGCTTTTGTAAGAGAGTTAAAAGAAGTTCAAGAGCATTTTGATGATCATGGAGACAATCGCACTGTTCGTTCTATGGCCGCTTGGATCAGTCAAGCCTTGCGCCGTGTAACCGCTGAATCAAATCTTGAGGCCGGCCAAGACCCCAATCTTTATTGTTTGGAAAAAGAAGCCGCCGCACAATTGGCAGAAGAATATGCAGAAGATGGAGATAAGGGACAAGAACGGCAAGCGCAATTAACCCAGCTAGTCGCTGGCCTTAATGAAGGGCTTGAAAAATCTAATCAAATTGATTTGGCTACTCATGAAGGTGCTTACAAAAATAATAATTCCATGGTTGACACCGTCCGTCAATTACAGAGTGGAGTGTTGTGGGCCAATGATGAAACAAAATTATTTGGAATTCGCAAAGATCAATTGGGTTTAGGTATTGCAGTGGGAGTTGGTGCCGCCATTGGTTTTGCTTTAGGCGAAGCTCCGGGAGATACTCGTAATGTACTATTGGCCACTGGATTTGGCGCGACTGGTTATTTGTACGGTCAACAAAAAGATTTGGAAGCACGTCGAGATGGATTTAAAAAACATTTGGAGAAACTATATGAAGTCACTGTCAGTAAGTTGGATCAAGCGGAAATCAGTTTTGCCATTGCCCGACGTCAACTTGATACAGTACCACTCCCCAAAGAAATCAAAGAATTGGCTTTGCATATTCGTGAACTGGCCATTGGTCTTGATAATAATATTTTTGAGGAGCATTTGGCTGCTGAAGTTCGTGACGTGGTTCACCGCGCGCGTAAATTATATTTACTGGCCGGTTTGGAATTGGAACAAGTTGATATCAAAAAAACAGCCGAAAGTCAGATTGAAAAATTAACGGGTAAAAAAATCGGTTGGCGCAAATTTGTCTATGGAGCCGGTGGGGCAATTGGCGGTTTGCTTCTTGGTAAAGGAATTGAAGCGTATAGAAATCTGATGGGTTTTGGGCAACCAACCGAGAGCTTTAAAACTACAGAGGATAATACTGCTGTGGCTAACCATGAAGCCGTCGCGCCAACAGTTGTTGTGGCACCAGCTTTAGAAGCGCTTGAACCAGCATCACCAGAAGTTCCAGTTGAATCTGGTCCGGCACCAATCCAAAATATTTTTTCTGAAGCACTTACCGCTGGCAAAGGACATACCAGCACATTGGCTATGCTTGATGATGCCCGAGGAATGGAAACTCAGGGATTATCTGATGATTTGTCTGCAAAATGGGAAGCTCTAACAAAATCTCCCGGCAAATTCCACACTTGGGAAATGCAACAGCTCAAAGATTTGGGCTATGTGTACAAAGATGGCCAATGGGGACATCCATTTACTGTTCTTACTGGCGCCAAGCTAAATATATCTTGGGATGAAGCGGCCAATAATGGCCAAGGTGGTTTTAAAGCCGAATACGAAAAACATGATTTGGGTTTTAGCGAGGCGCAAAAACGTGGGGGAGTACATTTCCGTGATTCTGGTGCTGGCAAAAATACTGCGTCACCCAATGTAGAAGCAAGTGCAAAAGCCGAACGAGTTTTGCCAACAGGAACCAAAGAAATGTCTCCCGCAGATAAGTCAGCGTTCTTGACACAGTATAAATCTCAATTTCAAGGATTATCTACCACCGAACAGACTTCAGGCAACACTTCACCAGACACTCAAAAAATCCAAATTGATCCTACAAAAAATCATTTTGAATTGTATCCAAATGATGTCGTGGGAGAACAAACGCCAATAGTTCCCCGAGGAGTTCCCATTACCGGAGTGGAATTTTTTAATAACGGAACTTTGGCCATGAGTTTTGACGGATCAAATAAGTCTGTGCTTCTTGAACCAGTTTTGTCCGGATCAAACGAAGTTATTAAATTTATGCCTGTTAGTGCGGCTCGTGAGGCATTACCTTCTGTTACTAACACGGCTCCAAATAGTTCGGTAAATCTTGGATATAGTGGAAGAGTGGCTAGTGCCGGAGGCGGTGGAGTTGCGCGCATGGCATTTTATGAATCCTACAAAAATTCCGCCAATGCTCCTGCGACAAATGCGACAAGAGTCGAGTCAGGAGGAGGGAAAGCGGATACTGTTGAAGCGCCGAAAGCTGTTGAAAACAAGCCAGAAGTGCCTAAAGCTGGTGAAGTTAAATCAGGTGCAAGTGGTGCGGATAAAGCTGTTAAACCAGAAGTTGTTAGTGACAAAAAAATAGTTGGAGGGGCAAGCGCGGAAACAGAACCTGTTGATGACCGATCTCGGGCTGAGGCATCATCAAAAACCGACAAAATTTTAACAAATGAACAAATTGGCAAAGCAATTGCAGGTTTTGAAAGGCAAATTAGGGTAAATTTTATTGACGATATACAAGGATCAGGCACGAATATTCAGAGATTATGGAAAGACGTTCAAGATGGTTTAGTAACTTTGGCAGCAACCGACAACAATTTAAAAACTATTCTTTCTATCCCAGATGAAATTGATCGTGCTGCAGCAATCATGGGTTATATTGAGAATAGCCCCCGATTCACACCTGATCAAAAATTACTACTGACACCGTTTGAGGGTAATGAAGAAACTACAAGAGAAATTCTCGTTGAAGCTAAAGGTAATACAGGATTGGAAAGAACATCTGCTTTAGTGGCACCAGATGACACTGGTCGTGGAGTCAAGGTTTTTTATAAGGGGAACGAATATTTTTTTACCGTAGATACTGGAACTATAGGGTATAATAGACAAGGCTTGGTGGTTGTACATCAACCTGGTGCTGAGGATCTATTGTTGGGTTTACATATTGAGGAGAATACCAAGCCAACTTTAAAATTTTTACAAATCAAGAATACCTAATGTTTTTGCCTCATTTTAACTAAGATATAGTATACACAACTTATCCTCATTATAGGCCTTGACAAAAGTTCTATTTTTTGGTATTCTCACCAGTCAATTTAAATGGTAAGTTGTGGGAAGAATCCTACCTTACCTATTGACGCCGCTCATTACAAATAATTTATCTGGAAAACAATCAGCAGAGCTTTCCTGGTGGCTAACAAGCAAAGAATTTTTTCTTTCTTTATTACCCACCAGGAAAACCACCCCATCAGGGGGCTTTGCCTCGACTTGGTCGGGACGAAGTTTACTTCATCCCGAAGGTCGGGGTGAGCTTCCTATGTGGATACGAGGGTTACCTAAACATACGATTCGTCGTACTGGGTTTTCCCCTCGGCTTGGACTAGATCTGAACTTTTCTCACGCCAATACTTGTGGAGTGACCGGCATCCAGACATGAAGTTTGGATTCGCTACCGCGATTAACTCCCCGTTCCCACCGTGGAACAAGGGAATCGTGCAAGCGTTAAAGCTGTGAACAACAACAAGGAGTGATGAGAGCTCATAGAAGGTTTGAGTGGTGTTTCATTCAACGACGGGGCTTTCGAAAAGCCCCAGGAGTCACTCATGAACTGCACCGCTGGACATCTCCTCCCGACCCCGACTCCCGCCTTCTGCCCGACCTGCGGGGTGGCCGTCGTCGCCCCCCCCCCGACCACCTTGACGGTGACCATCCCGGTCACTGTTCCCCCTGCCAACCTCACGTTCGGGGGGTTGACCCCCCCCCCGACCACCGGGACGACGGCGACCGCGGCGACCACGACCCCGACGGGCTTCTGCCCCGACTGGATCGTCCGCGGTCTGATCCTCCTGCTCCTTCTGGCCGTCGCCTATGGTCTGATCAAGACCGAGAACCACGCGACGAAGCAGGACGTGGCCGAGGTCGGGCTGACCACCAACGCCATCCTCGCGATCAGCGTGGAGGCGAGTGGAGCCAGCGTCGACGAGAACGGGACCTACATCGTCCCGCGTCTCGCGGGGAAGGCCGACCTCGCTGGTCTGGCGAAGAAGTCGGATCTCTCCGGTCTCGCGACCAGTTCGGCTCTGACGGCGCTCGGCAACGAGGTCGACGGCAACGAGGCGGCGCGAAAGGCCGACGCGAAGGCCTTCCGATCGGCGGTCTACCGCGCCTCGAAGCGGCACGCGACGGCTCTCGCCGCGCTTCCGCCGCCTGCCACGACCGACCTTTCCGGCCTCGCGACGAAGCAGGACGTGGCCGAGATTCGCGCGGCGATCGACGACGCCCGCGCCCAGGTCGTCGTGACGCCCGCCGCCCTCCCCCTGCCCGCCCTGCCCGAGGCGCCCTAAAGCGCAGGGCAACAAACCCCTCCAGATAAACGCCCACCCGACGGTCGTGCAGCGCAATAGCGTAGCACGACCGTCCCTCAACCTTTCTTCATCAACCTAATTGGTGGAGAGCTATATGAGGCTACCAGTTCTTTAAAAAATTTTGCACACAGAAGAGTGATATTGACAGAACGCCATTTGGCGCAAGTTTAAATAGTAGTCTTCTGTGTGCGAATCAATCTACATTAACCGTAACCGCAACCGCCCCGTGGTCGGGGCAAGACTGGAGTTGAAGCGTGAAGGCGACTTTTTTTTCTTTGCTTTTTTTTCTTTTCCTCAACAACACCCTCAACCCCCGGCTCGCCGCCGGCCAGACGCCTCCGACCACGACCGTCAGCTGTCTCGGCTGCACGGTGCGGGTGCATCTGCCCCCTCCCGTCGCCCCCCTCCCGTCGCCGTTGCCTCGTGTCCACCTGTCGGTCGGCGCCAGTGGGGTTTACCTCACGGGCACCACGCTCGGGCAGTACGGATCCGGTTCCGGCGAAGCGAACGTTGAGTTCGTGTTCCCCCTCGGACGAGTGCGTTGGTTCGAGATTATCGGGCAAGCCTCGTTCGGCGGTGCCTCCGGTGTTCTCTCGGGCTCGGGATCGGTCGGTCTCGGATTCGTCCTCAACGGCGACTCGGACATCCGACCGCTCGGCAGCACCCGCCTCTCGACCCTCTTCACCACCCGCGGCCGCGGAACCGGAGACTCCCAGGACTTGCTCACCCTCGGTGGCAAGCTCCAAATCAACGTCTCGCTCGGTACTACGGCAGGTGTCCAGTGGAATTACTTCCTCGCCTGCGAGGCAGGTAGTTCCATCTATAAGGACGCTGACGGTCGATCTCACAACGACGGCTGGTACGTCGCTCCCTCCACTGGCCTCCTCCTCCGCCTCTAGCGCCCCCCCTACACCCCACCTTGTGCCCCCCCGCACCGTAAGAGATGGCATCGCAAGACGTCATCAATTCGGTCATCGGCACCCCCGCGCGTCGCAAGACCTCGGGATCCCTCTGGGTTAATGAGTTTGACTCGTTAATCAAGAAGGATAATGTTCATTAAAACAAAATAAAAAAACAACCTTGTTATTTTCAAAGTTGTTTGATTTATTTATGTAGTGGACCGGACGGGAGTTGAACCCGCGCCACTCCGTGTCAAGAGGAGCATGCTGACCGTTAACACTACCGACCCATAATCCACTACACAAATGAGATTATACTACAAAACTCTTCCGGATGGAAGAGTCGTAGTGACACGGAGTATGAACCGGCATTTGCCAGCTTGTCCTCTATGTAAGTTAGAATAACACGAGGGGAATTGATTGTCAAAATTGTCAATGTGTATAACTGTCGCCCGCGCTTTGTTTCTAACATTTAGAACCAGAGCACGCGTGATAACGCGATCGACTTGCTTTAAACTTGTTTATTCTGAGCATATCGAAGAGTCGAAGAGATCTTTACAACATAAGCAAATATTTTAATTAATACAATTCCTGTGAAGCAAAATGCTGACTACAATAGTCATCAGCTTGCCTCACAGGAATAGCACCCCGCTTGGGGAGCGAACCCCGACTCGGGGGTGAAGTTCTGCTTTACTCCGGCTAGTCTGGGGTGAGCTTCCTGGCGGAAGGTATGTTCTGTTCTGTTTTTTTTCGGAGGTGTCTTATGGCGAAGTTCGCCATCAACATCGTCGGCCTCTTGGCCGTTGCCCTCGTGGGGTGTATGCCTCACGTGGATTCCAACAACCCCAATCCCTCCTCGGTGGTGGTCAACACCGGGGACAACATCAGTCTGACCGTCGACCACGATGGCGACGGCTGGACCGACTTCAAGGACAAAGTGGAGGCCTGTCTGGCCACCACCTCGTCCAAGAAGGAGTACGACATGTGTCTCGACCAGTTCGAGGTCGCCCTCATGACGGGGGCGCTCAAGACCGGTGACTGCGACGACGACAACGCGCTCGTTAAGCCGGGAGCGATCGAGGTGTGCGACGGCAAGGACAACAACTGTGTTGGCGGCGTAGACGAGGGATGCACGGACGCATCCTGCGCCGACACCAACGCGTGTACCGACGACGACTTCGTCGTGGGCAAGGGGTGTGAAAACACCACCAAGTCCTGCGACGACGGCAACGTCTGCACGACGGATTCGTGCAACCCCGCGACCGGCTGCACGACGACGCCGAACACGGTCATCTGCAACGACGGCGACGCGTGTACGGACGACAACGTCTGCTTTCAAGGCGCCTGCATCAGCGGCGCCGAGAAGGACTGCGACGACGGTAACGTCTGTACGACCGACGCGTGCAACCCCGCGACCGGCTGCACGACGACGCCGAACACGGCCACCTGCAACGACGGGAACGTCTGCACGACCGGCGACGTCTGCAAAGACAGCGCCTGTACGACAGGGCTGGTCGTCACGATCTGTGACGACAAGAACCCGTGTACCACGGACTCGTGTGACCCGAAGATGGGTTGCAAAAACGTGGACACCGTCGACGGCTCGTGTTGCTTCGGCAACACAGGCAAGTACGGCGATGCGTTCTGTGTCCCGTCCGAGCCGAAGCCTCCCTCCTCCCTCCCTCTTCCAACCGGTTACAAGTGGGGGTGCATGGGCGGCGCCACCGTGTCCTCTCCTGGCCACTGTACGAGTTGCAAGGAGGCGGACGACGACGGTGTCTGCGCGATCGGGGAGCTCTGCTCGAACGATCTCGACGACGACGGCGACGGACTCGTTGATTGCGAGGACAGCGAGTGCGCGGCCAACACGGCGTGCAACCCGGTCTGTGCGACTAACGCCGACTGCGACGACGCCGATCCGACCACGGTTGACACCTGCACCCTCACCGGGTGCTGGCACGTCAAGCCGGTTCCTCCCGCCTGCACTCCGGCCTGCGCTGGCAAGACTTGCGGCGACGACGGCTGTGGCGGATTCTGCGGTGCATGTATCGGCGGGCAAATCTGCCAGCTCGGTGCGTGCGTCGCTCCACCCTCCACGTCTGAGTGCGTGGTCGACAACGACTGCGCGCCCGGCGGCCAGTACGCCAAGTGCTGGCAGGGGAAGTGTGTCCAGGTCTTGCCGGGTTCCTGCGGACCTTTCTCTATCTCGGTGATCGCACCGAGTGCAAAGAAAGTGGATCTGGAATGGTACAAGCAGAGTGGTCCAGCCTCCACGACGGAGTCGGTGAGCACGGGTACCTTCAACAGCCACACCGGCGAGTGCTCGGTCGTGGCCTGGGGGTTCGTCGCCCCCAACGGGTGCACGTGCGAGTCCCTCTACGGGACGTCGCCCTGCGGTCAGCAACCTGCCTCTCCTGGGGTCTACGGATGCTGGCATAACAAGCCGGCTCAGTAGGTTCCCTCCCACCTCACGATCTCGTACGCAAGTACTTGAGATCACCACGCCACCTGTCGTGAAGAAAACAACAGGCAATCCACATTTTTTATTTTTCTATTAAGGAAAGTAGAAAGTGCAGATTCAAATAATCCTCTTTACAATTTAGGTTTTAACTAGGCCAGTGATTATAACAGTAATAATTTAGTGTTTTAATCGCTGGCTTAGTTTTGTTTTACCGCATGAGGGATTTCGTAGCTGGCATTCCTTACACCAAAATGCGGTTCAACTGCAAACGAGCAAGGAGCTCCAAATGCAGCGTTCTATGTTTCTTATCGTGACCCTCTGGGTCTTGGCCCTCGTTGGCTGTGCTGACGAGAACATCATCAACCTCGTGGCCCCGGACAACGACCACGACAACTACACGAGCCTGACGGAGGAACAGGCTCACGAGATGGGTTACGCGTCAGTGGACGCTGCCCTCAAGTTCGGCGACTGTGCCGATGCCAACCCGGCCATCAACCCGGGTGCGGCGGAGGTGTGCGACGGCAAGGACAACGACTGCGACGGCAAGACCGATGGGCAGGACGACAATCTCGTCGCCTGCAACGACGGTAGTGCCTGCACCACCGACGCCTGCACGAGCGGTCAGTGCGTGAGCACGGCCGTGACTTGCAACGACAACTCGGCCTGCACCACGGACTCTTGCGACCCGGCGACGGGCTGCACGAACACCGCGGTGAACTGCAACGACGGCAACGTGTGTACGACGGACGCGTGCGATCTCGTGCTGGGATGCACGCATTCGAACAACACGGCGCAATGCGACGACAGCAACGTGTGCACGACTGAGGTGTGCAACTCGCTGACTGGCGGTTGCACCTACGCGGCCAACAACTGCAACGACGGCAACGTGTGTACGACGGACGCGTGCGATCTCGTGCTGGGATGCACGACGACGCCGAACAACACGGCGCAGTGCGATGACGACGATGCGTGCACGATAGAGGACGCCTGTTTTCAGGGGTTCTGCATCGGCGGCGCCCCGGCACAGTGCGACGACGGCAACGTCTGCTTCGACGATGCATGCAACGACGGAGCTTGTGTTCAGGGTTCGTCGATCGCGTGCGATGACGGCAACGCCTGTACGACGGACTCGTGCGATCCCGCGCTGGGATGCACGACCGCGGCAGTCAACTGCAACGACAGCAACGTGTGCACGACCGACTCCTGCGACACGGACACGGGTTGTGTCAACACGAACAACGCGTTGACCTGTACCGATTCAAACGCCTGCACCACCGACGACTTCTGTCTCGGCGGTGCTTGCGTGTCCGGCGCAACCACCAACTGCAACGACAGTTCGGCCTGCACCACGGATTCGTGCGATCCCGCGCTGGGATGCATGAACACCGCGGTGGACTGCAACGACGGCAACGTCTGCACGACCGACGCCTGTGACGCGGCGACCGGTTGCAAGCACACCGACAACACGGCGCAGTGCGACGATGGGAACATGTGCACCGTTGACACCTGCGACGGGGTGGACGGGTGCGAAAACGCACCAATGCCCGACTGCTGTGTCGGGGACGCCATGTGCGCCGGCTCTGAGCCGGCTGGGCTTACGGCTGACTTCCGGTGGGGATGTACGGTCAACTCCGGTCCCCCGACCGGAACCTGCGTGTCCTGCTTGGACTCGGACGGGGATGGCTGGTGCGACTCGCCTACGGAGTCGGACTGCGACAACACGTTCGACGAGGACGGCGACGGACTCGTGGACTGCGCTGACGCGGACTGCGACAACGATGCGGCCTGTGTCGTCCCCTGTGTGCCCGATTGTACGGGCATGGAGTGCGGCGACGATGGTTGTGGCGGTTCGTGCGGATCGTGCGCGGACGGCGACAAGTGCAACGCAACTTTCCAGTGTGAGGAGGAGCCTCGGCTCTCGATCACCTGGACCGCTCCCATGAGCGGTGTGCCCCAGAACGCGGGCGGGCAGTTGGTCCTCCTGGCCAAGTGCTACGACGCGGTTGGGGGAACGGTTGTGTCGTGGGGCGTCAAGGCCTACGGCCCCACCGCCTCCACCTCTCTCTCATGGACGGCTGACACCTGGTTCGAGCCAGCCGACTGCATCGCCCAAGTCGTGGAAGTGGTCGGCGGCAAGACCGTCTGGTATGCGAACGGACTCTACGGAGTCCTGTCGTACATCTGGGATGGTCTCGCCGTCACCACTGTCAAGGGCAACGGCACGTCGGGCTGGCCCTTCTTCCCAGACACGGACAGCGACGGTGACTGCACGCTCGATGGCGCCGACGCGTGCCCGTTCGATGGCTACGACACCTGCGTCCCGTAGACGCGCCCTCCCACCCGCTCTTTCCTTCTCCACCGCCCTCCTGAGGCATGCGGTGGCACACGATAGTGTGAGCCTCTCCCTTTGCGCAAGCCAAGGGACTCTCATCATTTTCTTCATCTGGAATGGAGAAACGTGACTAGAGTCATGTTTGACGTCACACCGAAATTATAACTTGACATATTATAATTTCGGTGTGTATACTTATCCTGTATGGTTATAAAAATACGACAATTATCCCAAAAATTGGTACAGGCGGCACGATCCTTTCCGGCGGTTGTTATCACTGGTCCGCGCCAATCCGGCAAGACGACACTGGTGCGTAATTTGTTCAAAAAAACGCACAACTATGTTAACTTGGAAGATCCTGATACGCGCGCCCGTGCCCTCTCTGATCCACGGCTATTTTTTGCATCCTTCAATTCGCCGCGTCTTATCCTTGACGAGATACAGTATGTACCGCAACTTTTATCGTATGTTAAATCTGCTATTGATGAACACCGTACTTCCGGGCGTTTCATCATAACTGGATCACAGCAATTTAGCCTGATGCAAGGAGTGAGTGAATCATTGGCCGGCAGAGCCGCTATCCTGACTTTATTGCCGTTTTCGTATGGTGAAAGGATTGGACAAGGAGAAAAATTATTACCTTTCACTAATTGGACAAACCGTCTGGCTCAAAAAAAAATAAATACCAGTCCGCATCCCTCGATTGCTTCGCTGTTGGTGCGAGGATCATATCCAACACCAACTCGCTCTTCTGTGGATTATTCTTTATGGTACGGTTCGTATTTGGCTACGTACCTTGAACGGGACATTCGTAATCTGTCTCAGGTGGGTGATCTTCAGCAATTTGAACATTTTTTGCGCTTATTGGCGAGCCGTACCGGACAGATACTGGATTTGGCCGGCTTAGCACGTGATTTAGGAATTTCTCAGCCAACTGCGAAACGCTGGTTGTCTATTCTTGAAACTGGCTACCAAGTTTTACTCCTCTATCCTTATTTCAAAAATATAGGTAAGCAGGTAGTAAAGCGCCCTAAAGTTTTTATCACTGACACTGGTCTCGCTTGTTACTTACTAGGGATAAATGATCCTAAAACTTTAACGAACCATCCACAATTTGGCTCGCTGTTTGAAACCTTTGTAGTGACCGACATCTGGAAGAGATCTTTGCACAGCGGTATCAAGCCGCGTTTATATTATTTTAGAAGTCACGATGATTTGGAAGTTGATCTGGTGATTGAAGACGGTAAGGGGCTGCACTGTGTTGAAATTAAAAGTTCTATGACTGTAAAACCCCAACACGCCTCGAGTTTGGTTCGTTTTATCCGTACGCCAACAATTGCTCGATATATTCAATCGTCATCCTTAATATCTTTATCTACTACCGGCCCGATTTCTGCCGGAATTGTGAATTATCATTGGTCAGATTTCTTCTCTATCTAAAAGAAGCTATGTTAAATTTTATTTCTTCAACTATTCCTGATTTTTTACTGCCGGGATTTTTTTTATTTTTTATTTTTGCCTTACTGATTTTTTTCTTAATCAGAGAACGCAAAACCGAATATGTTTTGTACGCGTTAATGATTTGGTTCCCACTGGAAAATTTCGCGCTTAATTTTGTGAGTCCGTATTGGTACGATGTTTTCAAATATGTACCGGAAGTAATTTTATATTCTATTTTAATCGGTCTTTTTTTTAAACATTGGTCTCGTAATCGGACTGTTATATTACCACAATCACTCCGTCGTCCTTTTTTATTTTTTATTATTGTGGCAATTTTGTCATTACTATTTAATTGGTATGATCCGACAATTTGGCTTTTGGGTGTACGACAATTGATTCGTTTTGTGGCGGTTTTTTTGATTGTGTTATTGGCGTCATATTCTGAATCAGTCCGACGCACATTGTTAAAGTTGATGATTGGGATGGTTATGTTTCAGGCCTTGTTTGGTTTAGTGCAATTTGCGTTTGGTGGTCGACTAGATGTTTATTTATTTCCCGTTCGGGTAGTAAGTATCGGAAATTTGGCAACGGTTGGTGGTAATGAATTATTTTGGACACCGGGCACACGAGTGTTTGCCACTATGGGGCGGTATGATCAGTTGGGAAGTTTTTTAATGCTTGGATTAATTGTGGTTGTTTCTTGGCTTGTGGTATATAAAAAAATAATCACGACAAATCTGGAAAAAAAAGTATTTCCTCCGCTCGCAATAACCGTGTTAGGATTATTAGTGAGTGTTTTAATTTTAACAAAATCTCGCGCCAGTTGGACTGCTGTGCTTGTTTCAATCGTATTGACTAGTTATTATTTATTTAAAAACAAAAAAATTATTTATTTAATTTCCACCGGTGTCGTTGTACTTACTTTATATGTGTTTGGTTTTATTTTAACGCATGATAATATAATGGCTTTAACCGAAAAAGATAATCAAACTGTGGCCGAACGAATTATTGAAGCGGGAAGTTGGCGCGCGTGGCAAGAAAGTTATGAAGGCTATGGCCGAATTTTTTTTATGGTGAATACGCCGCGCGTGGTGGTGGCTGATTCGCCGGTTTTTGGGGTTGGTCCGGGAAATTATGGTGGGGGAGTTGCCGCGGCACTGGGGAATACTAAAGTTTATGATCGGTTACATTTGCCGTTTGGCGTGCAAAATACCTATGGACAAATTGATAACAGTTGGTTTAGTGTTTGGGGGGAATTTGGTACAATGGGATTGGGAGTGATAATTTGGATTTTTATTATTATGGGTAGAGATGCCAAAAAAATATATGGCGAAACGTCTCATGCGGACACAAAATTTTTGTCCGCCACGTTGTTTGGCTTGATTATTGCGATTGTGGTGATTGGTTTTTTTGGGCCTTATTTTGAATTCCGAACACTGATGTTTAATTTTTGGTTGATTGTGGGATTATTTTATACTACTGGCCAGCATGAAACTAGATCGGCTAATTTTCTTTTTAGAAAAGTTTAATTTTTTTATGTCTTCAATTCCGCTTCCAATTGACTGTGTGATTGGCATCAATTATATTTGTAATTCGCGTTGTGTTATGTGCGATATTTGGAAAATAAAATCATTTCCGGAATTGTTGCCCGAAGAATATCTTAAATTACCGGCCAGTTTGTTGGATGTGAATATTTCCGGAGGCGAAACATTTTTGCGCAAAGATATTCCGGAAGTGATTAGAGCAGTACGAACGGCTTGTCCCCAAGCGCGGGTGGTTATTTCCACCAATGGTTTTATGCCCGCGTTCATTGAACAACAAATGAAAAAAATTTTGGAAATTGATCCGACCATTGGCGTGGCCATATCGATTGACGGGGTTGGTGCAATGCATGAAACCGTTCGCCGAATTCCTGATGCGTATAAAAAATCAACGGAAACTCTGGAACGTTTGCAATCGTTGGGCATGAAAAATTTACGATTTGCGTTTACGATTATTCCGGAAAACGTAACGCATTTCAGTAAAGTGTATGATGATGCCTGTGAGCGGCGGATTCAATTTACACATTCGTATGCCCAGAGTTCGGATAATTATTTTGGCGGTATCCATATTATGAATGATCCGGATTTGCGGGTGTTGCGCCAACAATACGAACATATTATCGGGCGTGAATTGCAATCGTGGAATCTAAAGCGCTGGGCGCGGGCTTTTTATGCGTATAGTTTGTATCGGTTTATCAATGAAAAAAAACAAGTTTTAAATAATGATCCGGGGACACGGTTTTTCTTTATGGCGTCTGACGGAGTGGTATATCCATCGGTTGTTCACAATTACGCAATGGGGAATTTGAAAAATTTTAATTCGTGGGGAGAATTGTGGAATAGTGAGGAAGCTGAAACCGCGCGCGCAAAAGTACGAACTGAAGGCAAACCAGCCTGGATGATTTGTACAGCGCGGACGGCGATTAAAAAACATCCGTGGCAGGTAGCGAGCTGGGTGGTTAAAAATAAATTTTTTGGTTTGGAATTGGTTTGATTTTTATGCGAGTTTTGCTCGTCAACAAATTTTGGTATCATCGGGGTGGAGCCGAGCAAGTGGTTTTTGTGACCAAGCAATTGTTGGAAGGAGCTGGGCATACGGTGGCGATTTTTGGAATGCATGATAGTCGCAATGAAATTACTGAACCGTATTTAGCTGATTTTGTTGATACGGCCAAACCGAGTTGGCGTGATGTTTGGCGAATTTTGTATAATCGCGAAGCCAAGAATAAATTTAGTGAACTTATAAAAAAATTTAAACCTGATATTATTCATTTTCATAATATTTATCATCAATTATCTTTTTCCTTGATTGATGCGGGGCGAGAACTGGGGATCCCGATGGTGATGACACTGCATGATTATCATTGGTTGTCGCCAAATTATAAATTGTTTCATCATGGACAGATTGATCAAAAATTAATCGGGAAAAAGTTTTTTCGGCCATTATTTACTAATTGTTTGGAGGATTGGCAAAAAACAGTGGTTGGGATGATTGATTTTATATTTCGTTCGCAAAAAAAATATAGAAATGCGATTGATCAATTTATTTGTCCCAGTGAATTTATTAAACAGCTTCATGTGCGCGCCGGATGGAATGAAAGTCAACTGGCAGTGGTTGGTAATCCGATTAATCAATTTAATCAATTGCCTGATACGGATAATTTTGTGGATGGTTTATATGTGGCCTATGTTGGGCGTCTGGCCAAAGAAAAGGGGATTGAAACATTTATTTTTGCGGCAAAAATCACACCGGAGATTCCGTATAAGATTTTTGGGACTGGTCCGGATGAAAGTAGATTGCGCGCGTTGGTAGAAAATAACGGAGTAGCTAATGTTTCGTTTGCCGGTTTTAAAATCGGTGTGGAATTAAAACAGGCGATTAACAACGCTCGCATAGTGGTTGTGCCGTCGGTGTGGTATGAAAATGCGCCGTACAGTATTTTGGAACCAATGGCATTGGGTAAAATTGTTATTGGTTCTAATATTGGCGGTATTCCGGAATTGTTACCAAAAGAATTTTTGGTGGAGCCGGGCAATCCCGAAGCTTTGGCAATCGTAATAAAAATGTGGTTTAACAAATCTCTTGAAGAGCGAAATAGGTGGGGGAATGTTTTGCGCACAGAGGCGTTGGCGCGTCACGATTCTCATCTGTATCTTAAAAAAATTGAAGATTTATATGAAAAATTGTTAATAAATGCCGGTTGACAATGGATTATTTTTTAGTATACTAGGTGTATATGATGATGAAAATTGAGAGAAATAACAATAGGTTTGATCAGATAAAATCTTGGATTCATTCTTTATTTTGCAATGAATCAGATAAATCGGTTAATTTTCAAACCAAACAATTACTCAATCAAAAATTTAGTGATAGTTGTGACATCGTTTCATTTTCTGACTCGGCATCAGCTATAAATCATCTTGATGCTATTATTAAAAAACAACAAGGAGGGTATGGAGATACATTACAGGAGGAGTTTTATCAAAGAATTTGAAAAAGTACCACTAAAAATTCAAATAGCTTGTCGAGATCGGATTAAACTTTTTTCTTCAGATCAATTTCATCCGCAACTTCATAATCATGCCTTATTGGGGAATTTTTTAGGATATCGTAGTATAAATGTTATGGCTGACTGGCGAGCAATCTTTGTCAAAGAAGGCGAAGACTGTACATTTTTTTATGTTAGGACACATAGTCAGTTGTACCACTGAAAATAAAAAAAACGCGCGCTTTTTGGGTTTATTTTTGCTAATTTTTTTGGGTATTTGTGCTCCTATTTTTGTATATCAAACAAAAGCTCAAAGCGGGGGAGCGAAATTGGTGAACTATCATTTAGGTCAGCTATATTCTGGAATGACCAATGATTTATCTAAGTATGACATATTGGTGCTGTCTCCGGCACAGATTGCGACTCATCAAGGAATAATGGGCGATATAAAAAAGTTGAATCCACAGATAATTATTTTAGCATACGTCCCAAGTCAAAGTTATAACACTAATTATTGGCCAAGAGATGTGGTTTTTAGTGCTCTTAACGTGTCTGATGCTTGGTGGTTGCGCGATAGTCGTGGCAAAATTATATCAGCGTGGCCCGGTATAAAAAATATAAATTTGGATCAAACATGGAGTGAATATTTTCTTCCATTTGTGCGGGATCATATTAGCGTCCTCTCCGGAGTGGATGGGATTTTTTTTGATATGGTTTCGCCTAATATTTCGTGGTTGAATAATGGTGACATTGATTTGAATGGCGATGGTGTGCGTGATATTTCCAGTCAAGCCGATGCACTGTGGCTTAATCGCACTGAATATTTTTTTAAGCGAGCCAAAGAAATAATGCCTACGATGTATATTGTTGATAATGGAACTTCCGCTGCTGTGGTTCAGCCTTATGTTCATGGTCGGATGTATG
Organism: Candidatus Magasanikbacteria bacterium RIFCSPHIGHO2_01_FULL_41_23; assembly: GCA_001782805.1. Lineage (GTDB taxonomy): Bacteria > Patescibacteriota > Patescibacteriia > Magasanikbacterales > UBA922 > 2-12-FULL-41-16. The sequence continues at coordinate 28,711 of MFPT01000008.1, forward strand.
AAAATTTTCCTACGCCTTGGGAAGGCGATGGTTCGTGGGGTACGGTAATGAATCGAGTGCATGAAACACAAAAAAATAATCGTGTTCCTCATATTTCAATTATAAATTCCAATACTGCTAATACTGGCGTACAAAATTACCGTGATGTTCGGTTCGGTTTGGGGAGTGCGCTATTGGAGAACGGTTATTTTTCCTATGATTATGGTGACCAAAATCATGGTCAAACATGGTGGTATGATGAATATAATGTTCGACTTGGCCAGCCAATTGGTGGTTCAGTATCGCGGGCGAATTATGCAACGTATCAACCGGATCTGTGGCATCGGGATTTTGATCATGGTTTGGTGTTGGTAAACAGTACGCCGCAATTGGTGGCTGTGGATTTGGGCGGGGATTATGAAAAAATTAATGGCAGACAAGATCCGACGGTTAATGATGGCTCAATTGTGTCTGAAGTTGAGATTGCTCCCAACGATGGATTGGTTTTGTTGAAAACCACTTCGCGGCTTGATGATGTGATTTTTTCCAACGGTTCTTTTGCGCGGTTTTACAAGCCTGATGGCATCCGTGTGCGGAATGGTTTTTTTGTTTTCGATGAGGAATATAAAGGTGGCGCGCAGATTTTATATTTTGATTTTGATGGCAATGCAAAACATGATACTTTGGTTGCGAGCGGGAATAAAATTACGGCCACGCGCGACGATGGTCAGCCGTTTTTCAAAATTTATCCGTACACGGCGAATTATTCCGGCAATTTAGTCTTGGCGGTTGGTGATCTTGATAACGATGGTTTTGATGAACTGTATGTTGCGCCGGATAAAGGGTCGTATCCGATTAAAATTTACAATTTGTTTGGCGAAGAAATTTTGCCTGAAGGCTGGTATCCGTTTGGTAAAAAATATCAGGATGGTTATTCTTTGGCAATTGCGGGCAAAGGATATGATGGTCGGTTAGTGATTGGAGCGAATCATGCTACGGGTCAGAATGATCATGATTCAACCGTCGGACTATATGATGCCGGATTAAAAAAAACCGCGGAATGGTCGATTTTTAAACAATCAAATCATGAACTAATGGTTGGAGCAGGGGATTTGGATGGTGATGGTATGCCGGAGATTGTCGCCGGATTTGGTAGTGGACGAAAGCCGACTCTTAAATTATATACACTTGAAGGAAAAGAATTTGGTCAGCCGATTATTTTTGCCGGTGAAATTTTTCGGAACGCGCAGATTCAAATTACTGATGTTAATTTTGATGGCGCGGCCGATATTGTGCTTCTGACAAGTGGGGCTTTATAAATTATAAAAATTTATGCTTTGTACATTTCAATAATCCGCGGCATAATTGCGTCCCACCGATACTGTTTTTCAATAATCAATACATTTTCTTCGCCAAGTTTTTTTTGTTCATCAGATGATAATGATAAAAATGTGTTTAATTTGGTTTTAAGATCAGACGAATCATTTTGATTAAAAATAATTTTTGGATTATTGATTAATTCCAAATGTTCCGGAATGTTTGACAGCAATACCGGTTTAGCCCAGTTCATGGCTTCAAGCACTGTAATGGGCAGGCCTTCATTGAGTGAAGGATGCACCAAGACTTTGGCATGGGCAAACAATGTTTCCAATGCTTGGCCACTTTGAAAATCAGTAAACACAATGTCATTGCATAAATTGGCCTTCTGATGAAGATTTTTTATATACTCATTGGTATACGCCGATCCGCCGACAATTACCAATTTTAAGTTGGTGATTGCCGGATTATTTATGTTTTGTTTGAGAGCGCTAAACGCATCAATTAAAATATGCGCTCCTTTGTGCGGTACGAGACGCGCGACCATAAGGATATATTGACTACTGACTAATCCAAATTTTTTCAATAATTCTTCCGAATTAATTGTTTCAACTTGGTTTACTGCATTCGGAATGTACGTTGTTTCTCGATCAAATTCATTCAGGCAATATAATTGTAAACTGCGCGACACCGTGATTGTTTTGTGCGCAAATAAAACCGTTGCCTTTTCACCGATCCGTAAAAATAATTTTGCGATCAGCCCCCATTTTTGGTGATAGCGGTCAATGGAGTGAAATGTTGTTATCACTTTTGTTCGTGGCGAAAAAAGACGAGGGATCCAAGACACAAGTGCCGGACCAACTCCATGATAATGGATTACGTCATATTTTTGACTCAGGGCATGTAGTGAAGACAAGAGGGTGTGCGTAAACGTATCAAGATGTTTTGTTTTAATTGATGCGAGATGTTTGATTATTACGCCGTCAATATTTATTGTTCCTTGGTTTTTGGTGTACCAAGATCGGCCATAGACAGTTACGTCATGGTTCAATTTTGCCAAATGCACTGCCAGGTCGTGGACATGGCGTTCCACTCCACCAAAGCTGGCCGGCATTCCTTTTTGTCCGATCATGGCGATACGCATATTGTTTAACTAACAAATAACAGAGTATGATAGCCCAGTTTTGGTTTTTTGTCAATGGAACGGAGGCTAAAAAATCCTAACCAATAGCCCGGCCTCGCCCTCCCGTATAGGTATGTTGCGTACCTTTCGAGACGAGCCATTGGTTAGGGTCTTTTAGACCCCGGAATATTCTTGAACCAAGCCAACAAATTGGTGAAACAGACGCCGGTTTTGTTTTGAGATTGGCAGGTCATGAACCAAGTCATGACAGAGACCGGTATGATCCTGAACCATATCAAGAATTTTTTCGCGAATTTTATATTTCCCGCATAGTTCACGAACATAATTGGCCTGTGACAAAGGAATTTGATCCAACCAAAATGTATAGTTGAATTTTTCTTTTTCTGAGCGATTTAACTCAGGCAAAAGCAGTGCGCACCACAGCGTTGGTTGTTTATTGTTAAGATCCTCAATGAGGTTTTTACTGTTACCATTTTCATTGAAGCCGGCCAGATCATCAAGCGCTTGGAAAGCAATACCAAGAGATTCACCTATGGCTTTCAGAAATAAGCGGGTGGTTTCATCTGGCGTATGACTTAGTATAAATCCGGATACCAGCGGTAAGACAAAACTATATGCTCCGGTTTTACTTTCGTATAAATGCAAGACGTCGTCTATGTTATGTGTTGGTTCATGAGCCACGGCATCATATACTTGCGCGCGTGTAGTACGAGTGAGTATGTTCAGAAAAAGAGTTAGTAATTCCACTTTGGTTTCATTGGCGCATTCCAAACTAATCAGTTGATTCAGTACAAATTGGATTAAATAATCTCCGACCGCGATAGCAGTGCCAACCCCATGTCGTTCATATGCCAACACGCCTCGTCCTTCAAAAATTGCTTTTAGACGAGCGGGAAAACTTAAGGTATCGCGTCTGATGGGGCTTTCATCAATAATGTCATCATGAATTAAGAGCGCATAATGCAAGACCTCGATTAATCCGGCGACTTGTTCTACGATTTTTGTTTCTTTTGCGCCAAAACTCTCTGCTGACAACAGACAAAGACCGCCTCTCCAGGCTTTGCCGATTTGTGAGGCGAGCTGTAATTCTTTAAAAATATAATGGTCGTTCGAAAAATCTTCGCGTGCTTGATTTTCTACATCATCAATAACAGTTCTTACTTGTGCGGCAATATTTTGTCGCCATGTTGCCAGATTGCGCTCTATGTCTTTCATAACTAATTATAATGTTTGATTAAAGCTTGCATGGTTTGATGTTCGCGCATTACTGTGTGCAGAGCATCTCCCAATCGGTTAATGGTTTTAGAAAGCATAATTGGTGCGGAAGCACGCCATGATATTTTTTTCATTATGTATAGCGCTTGTTCGATTTCTTGTTGTGCCTGACGAATGGCAATTACAATCCCTTCTTCCCAAAATATTTCTTTTGCCGCTCCACTATTATTGAGCGCGGGGAAAGCATAACATGACAGAAATAATGGCTTGGTCACGCCGGTCAGACGATTGGCCGCATAATCTTCATTCCAATCATGTAAATCATCGCACATCTGGCGCGCGTTCAGATAATGGGTAAATAGTTTTTTTAACTGCTGTTGCGTTTCTTTTGTTTGGCGAGAAATAATTGAAATTAATTGTGGTCCCAGAGTGTGACCAAACGAGCGTTCGCATAAATTAAGAGTCGTGGATCCGAGCAATTCTTTGGCATACGCAGAATCCGCAAAAAAATGAGTTCGTTCTTTCAATTCATGGGCATGAGCCAAATCAATATGATCAAGAGTGTCAGTTACCAATTCGGTTGGTATGCGATATTCGGTTGCGACTGCATGGTATCCCAGTGTTGCTTCGCGCAAACAAATATTGGCCAATGATAAATTTTGGGAAATAGTTCCCTCGTCATAGCATCCATCGTACAATTGATATGAGAGCCAGCCCCACAAATTGGCTGTTCCCAGTTCGATGTATAATTGCAAAGGGAGTTCAGCTTCAAACGCGCGAGCAATATCAAAACTGATTAGGGTAATTTCGCGTGCCAGTGGTGTACCGACTAATGTACTGAATTCTTGCAGGCCTACGGTGAATAAATTATGATCAAGCTTGTTTAATTTTCCGGCCACTGTGGTAATTATTACATCATGGAGCTGATTTTCCACTGATGAAATGATTGGTGATTTACTGCATCTTCCTACTTCATAATCATCATAATAGTTTATCGCGAGCGCGCAAACCGTGGCTGTTAATGCTACGCATCCGGATATTTCCGTGGTTGCATTCTCTTGTTTTTCCAGAATGCACGGATCAGCGGCATATGCTTGTCCGGCTCCAATTATTTTTTTAGCGTATTCAGTAATTATTATGGAGTCACTGCCGATTTTTATCATGAGTATTAATGTTAATCCCAATTCCAGAAGTGATAATCCATCAATTTTTTGTGAATAACCATTTACTATTTTTTTAATCTCCGTGTCACACTGGCCATTTAATCCTCGATCCAATAAAAATAACATTAGTGGTTCAGAGACATAATATGGTGATCGCCAATTATTAGTGGCTATTCTATCAATAATATAATTATTCAAATTGTTTAAAACAACGTCTTGTTGTTTTAACGCGTAAGCAATTCCGGCATTAACCACCGGATCAATGTCAGACCATTTTTCCTCGTTTTTAGTCATTATCCATGTTTTGTATGGTCCGCCCGGTTTTTCTTCGTTATTTGTGAGAGATTGGATGTACTGTATTAATGTTTGTATTTCCAGATTTTTGGTTACTGATTGAACCACAATCGCCAGACTGCTGTCATCAAGATCAGCCGGATACGGAAATTGCGTATTGTGCGTATCTGTTTGTGCCCAATATGACCATAGTTCGTTGTCAGATTTTTCTGATTGCAAAAAATAATTTATTTTTTTTATTATATCGTGCGTTTCTTTTCTTTTGAGCATAGCCAGTATGCTGCCAATTAAGGCGGGATAGAAAATAGTACTATGGTTCACCGGAGATTTGTCCAATGAATTACGCGTTATACTGGTAAAACCGCCATCATTGTTTTGATTGTGGGTAACAAAAATAATTGCGGAGCGCACATACTCGGCGCTATCAAAAATAGGCATAGAAATTTAATTTTTTGACCACGAGATGATAAAAGAAGTACCTTTCGTCGGTTCGCTCTCGACTGAAATATCCGCACTTAATTCCTGACGCAATAATTCTTGAGCGATATTTAAACCAAGTCCTATCCCTCGTTCAGATTTGGTGCTAAAAAACGGATCAAAAATAAATGGTAAAAGTTTTGAATCAATTCCGCATCCCGTATCCTTAATAATCAATTGACATTTTTGTTTATCTCGAGCGATTTGTCCTGAGTGGCTTGTGGTGAGCGACTTGTGGTGAGCACAGTCGAACCAAGTCGAACCGAGTCGAGGGAAATCGATGGATTCAATCGTGAATGAAATAAATACGGTTCGTTCGCGATCGATTGGATTTTCCGCACAGGATTCAATGGCATTGGTTAAGATATTCACCCAAGCTCGGTACAGACGCAGTGGATTGGCAGTTACTTTACACGATGCGAAATCAGGGCACTCAATTTTTGTACTGACCTGATTTGCATTATATTGTACTGCGTGAATGGCTTGTTTGACTGTTTCTCCAATTTCAATTACCCGTGATTCATTTCTATTTGATAATTCGCGTCTTATTCTATCAATCAGTTCTGACAACTGATTGGTCGCCGATAAAGCGACATTAATTTGTTCGCGTATTTCTCCTGCGTTAATGGAATTATTTTTACTTAATTGATCAATATGCATGGTTACGGCCGTGAGCGGATTAATTAAATCATGCATCAGTCCGGCTGATAATTTGCCGATTTCAGTTAGTCGCGATGTTTCTTTTAATCGCTCCAGCTGTGTATGCTCCAATTCTTTGGTACGGGCAAGAACGCGCTCTTCCAGTGTGTCTCTTTCTTTTTTAACCAATACTTCGGAACGTCGCGCGCGACGAAGACTATTTTCAATCTCTTGATACGCGAGCCAAGTAATTCCGGAAATTACCAATAATATAATCGTAATTTCCATACTGTAATTGGCATACAATGTATTGTGCATCCAGCTTTCATCCACCGATATAAGGTTGTGCTGGTGTGCATAATCAAGGAGGCCAAGATAACTACCCAATGCAATCGCCATTATAATCGCTGATCGCGTATTTAATAGAATACCAATCAAAACAATAATCAGACTAAGAGTCAAAAGCGGTATTGGTAATAGCGTACCCCAGCGGGTGAGTGAATATAGGGTTGGTATAATCAACAGACCCAAAAATGCGTATGAGGAAAATTTCCACCAGCCTTTTCTGGCTAGGTATAACAGACCAAGAAAAAGGCCGGAAATTATGACTGATATCCAAATAGGAATTCCTCGCGGCGACGTTCCCGGTATGGTTGCTAAAGAAGCCACTGAAACAGTGAACAAAATTGAAAGAGCTGACAAAAAGATGAGCAAGACGCATAAAATATATTCGCGCCGCGCATCATCCTCTCGTCGTGAGGTTGGCTGAGTTATTTTTTGCCAAAATGTCCTCAGCCGGAAAAGAATGGAAAAGAAAAAATCTTTTGACACATCTAGCCTGACCAGGGGGGTGTATTAACCGCTGTCTTTTGGGCAAGACTGGCTAACATTTTCTTTTGACGACCTTCGGTGCTTTCAAGAATTGCGCTAATGAGGTTTGACATATGTCTCCTTATATTAGTAAATAAATAGGGTGCAAGCGATGTCGACCTAGTGCAATCGCTGTGATTTTCCCTATAGAACATTAATTGTTTGTTCCTATATATATCATAGCGGTTTTGAGCTTAAATTTTCTTCAATTATTTCTTAAATTCTTTTTTCATAAAAAAGTTACAACACAGCCTAGTTTTTACCATAGTCTTAAATTTTTACGCTCAAACGATAACCGCGACCTTGAACCGTGTGGATAAGTTTGTGCCGATTGCCAATGTCCAATTGTTTACGCAACTCGCAAATATGCGCTTCAAGCGTGTTTGACCACACATCAGCATTCATATCCCACACATGCTCCATAATTTGCGCGCGGGTTATTATTTCATCGGGTCGACGGATGAGATATTCCAAAAGCATATATTGTTTGCGTGACAAATCAACAAAATATTTTCCGCGATGAACAACTTGCTTGGCTGTATCCAATACCACATCATCGATTTTGTAAATGGTGTTATTCGGTAGGCTTGGTCGACGAGTCAAGGCTCTTAAGCGCGCCAGTAATTCTGCGGTGGAAAATGGTTTGGTCAAATAATCATCAGCGCCAAGATTCAAGAGACTGACTTTTTTGTCCACTTCATGATTAATTGATAAAACCAAAATGGGAACATACTTGCCTCGGCCGCGAATATGAGAGCAGACTTGTTCGCCATTTTTCTTGGGCAAATTATAATCCAGAATGATAAGATCATAATCATTCACACAGGCTAATGACGTCGCGGTTTCACCGTCACCGGCGGTATCAACAGCGTATGATTCATACTTTAACGCTGTTTTAAGACTGCTGAGGAGAATGGGATCATCATCAACAATAAGAATTCGCATAGATTGTAATTGTACCGCACTTATGGCACTGGGCACAAAAATTTTATGCGCAATGGGGAAGACGGACGATTCGGAAAAAATCGTCCGTGCCGATTGAGGTGGGTTTAGCCGTTGTTTCCATCCGGGTCGCAGGTGTCCCCGAAACCCAAACCATCAGCGTCGTTATCAATTTGCGTCGGATTGAATTTCCAGGCGCAATTGTCAACAGCGTCAGGAATGCCGTCGTTGTCGTCGTCTATGTCGATATTGTTTGGAACTCCGTCGTTGTCCAAATCCGTGTCACATCCGCCGAAGATTCCATCTTGGTCATTGTCTCCCTTATTGTACACACATTCGGATTTCGAGGGATTGCACACTCCTATGTAACAGGGGATCGACTCAGGAATGACGCAAACGTACGGACTTCCGGCGCATTTACCAGACGTACAGACATCGTTTTCTGTACACCAATTACCATCGTCACATAAAGCGACGTTGGCCACAAACGAGCAACCAATCTTTGGATCACAGGCATCGTTAGTGCAGGAGTTTTTGTCATCGCAGTCAAGATCCACACACTTGGGAAGTTCTATTACTTCAGGTGCACTAATCGAACCATGGTCTGATATTTGATTAGTGTCATCTGAAATATCGTTTGACCACGTTTTAATGTCATTGTCGTAGGTATCCACAATTTCATTTTCAGACGTGGTCGTGGTATCAACATTAAGGACATCATTAATCACATCGCTCGTGTCCGAGACATTAATGTCCATCGACGTTTCAAAATTTTCCGAAACATCGGCATCGTTGTAGGATCCATCTGCAGTATCATTCGGCCTGAACACTTCGTCCGTCATCGTAACGATGTCTTTCTGATCCGTATCCTGCTGCGTCACGTCTTGATACGTCGTCTCGGTTTGAGACATCACGTCGGGCAACACGCTGGACACATCGTCCGTAACATCGCTCTGGAACACGAAAGTCGCCTGCGCTTCTTTGCCTACATCAGCAGACATTTTTCGTTGGAAAGAGATTTCATCGATATTTCTGTCAAACACGCATCCGGCTAGAAAAAAAATAACGAACAAGACAATAAAACTTCTCATTGGATTTTTTCCACCTATTCAAAAGGCTATGGTCTAAAGAACAATATTTTAACCATAACACAAACAACCTTAAGGAAGTCTTAAATTTTCAAAGTTATCAACAGGTTATTGTACAAGCACACCTTTTTTTCGGGCGATTGCATCATCGGGTAAACTAGTATCAATATTAGAACCAAAACCAATAACTGTTTTATTAATAAATGTATCCCATCCTGAAATATGTACATTAGCAAGAAGAGGTAAAATTGTACCGCGTTCGCTTGGTGTTGGCATAATTGCCAATTCAAAATTTACTTGCGCACTTTCGTGCGCCGAAAGATGGGAAATTTCCCAGGAAACAGTGCGATTTTCCGGAGAATAGATTGGTTCTCGTCCTTGATTCACGCTTGTTTTTCCTGTCCAATTAACTCCTGACGGCAAAGTCGCTGTTAGTTTGAGTCCGGAAACAGCACTCGTTCCATTTTGGATTTCCAAAAGTGCCCAATATTTTGTTTCTTTTCCAACCACTGGAGGCAAATGTCCGCGGCCAATTTGATCACCTTCCGCAGAATAATAATGCGCGCTCGCATTGATGTTTAGACTTGTACCAATTGCCAAAGGATTTAATTGTGCGTTTGTTTCAAACAATTGAGTAATTCCAACTACTTCAGCAGTAATTTTTGGATTAAGGACAAGATTAAGATTCGTCGCTCCACTTGGATGTAAGGAAATGGGAATTATTATGGGGATTTGTATTGCTGTGCCGCGAGCGAGAAAATTAAGTTCGGGGAATTTTTTTTGCGATATGATTAAATTTGATCCTTGGCTGGAAAAATTGTTTTTTTGTCGAGCCGCAGCTATTGATACGAGAGCTGAAGGCAGAGGAATACTCAAATTAAGATTTTTTAAATCAACGCTCCCAGTATTTTTTAGCCGGATTATTATTTGGGCTATGTCTCCGGGACTGGCTGTATTGACTGACCATTGGCCGGAGATTTCAATATTCGGATGGGCCACTGCACTTTTGGCCGCAATTTTATTTTGATTGAATATAGTACCGTTAATTATAATTGATGGCGTCAACTCAAGAGAAATCGTGTCAATATTTTTTGGTACGGAAGCCGTAATCGTCAGAGTAGTAGTCGCACTTTCATTGGCATTCAGATGGGGAATATACCATTTTTCTCGATCGATTTTCCCCGCTGTAGTTGAGTCTATTTTGTAACTCGTATATTTATTGGATTCGACGGGAATAACAATATTTTCCAAATCATGATGATTGTTATTTTTTATTACCAGTTCACTTTTCCAACTACTGTTTTCAAAAATAGTCGCGGGTGCGGATAATGATCCAATCAAAGTGGAATCTCGAAGTGTGGCGATTACTCCTGTAGTCACAACTTCAAAAATGTTACGATTTTTTTGCCGGTAGACCAATTCAATTCCCGTAGGATAATTATGATTTGGTTCACCGAAAAATTGACCGGCAAATATAATTTCACCTTCAGTTTTTGGCTCAATGTTTGGCACGCTAATTGAGTGAGTGTTGGTAACAAAATTTTTGCCGTTTACATTAAATAGAATAAAACCAACAGGGAAATTAATGTGCATTATTGGGTCAACCAATACTACCTCGCTATTATTTTTATAGGTGACGGAAAAAAATAAATGCTCGCCACTCTGGACTCGATTTAATTCACTTTGCTCATGTCCATTGATTTTTATTGAAATTGCGACATTTTTTTGAACAGTTGGATCATACCAGTGCCAAAAGAGGCCGATACCACCAATAATAAAAATACTGGCCAAAAGTAGCATGTCAAACAAAAAAAGTTTGCGAGCATGGGCAAACCGCAGATGATATTTTTTTTGATAATGAACTTCCAGCGCATGAATCGGGGAAATCAAGAAAGCCAGAAACCATTTGTGCGGAGCATGAAGAAGGTGATGTTTGGTAAGATGATTGGAGACATACCTCATATATTAGAAGTATAACAATAAAAAAATCCTTCGCCTATCTCTAGGTCTAAAGGATTTTTTTTATTCCGGTTTAATTGACTTGTTGCTGGGAGAATAGAGTGTATTACTGATTTTCCATTGATCCACGAATTGTCCTATTCCCTTTTGATTTGTTTTATTTTTAACCGTTGTTTTGCGTTGCGACCATTTGATGAGACTTTCAAAATTTATTTTGTAGCGTCCGGCCACTACCACATAGGTAATTTCTTGATCTCTGATAGCGCGCCGAACAGTTTGGGGATTAACACCAAACAAACGAGCTGCTTCTGAGATGGAAACGCGGATTAATTCTTTCTGTTTATTTGGCTCCATAAAGCATTGTTTGGATACATTTGTATACACAGATATTAACAAAAAACAGTACTTTTGTCAAGTATATTTTATAGTTTGCTTACTTGTAAAAAACAAGTATTCTTGATCGGTAAAAGTATACACTAGTCTATACTTTTAATAATATTTGTATACACTAGTGTACTCTTTTAAAAATATCTAAAAAATTTTTGTTATTTAGATTTTTCCCTATTTTTCATGTTGCCATATTTACTTATACTGGTTTTTATTATACTATATATAGAAGTGTGCAAGTGTTCCTTAGGTGTAACACTTTTTTATTCTCCACGTCTTCTATTATGCCAGCAGAGATTAATCAGAAAAAACTGGTTTACCGAATTATCAAGAATCATGATCCTGAGGCATACGGACAATTATACGATTTGTTTGTTGCTCGTATTTATCGTTTCATCTTTTTCAAAGTCGGAAGTAAAGAAGAAGCTGAGGATTTGACCAGTGATGTTTTTTTGAAAACGTGGCAGTATTTAACCAAAAATAAAAGTTTAGAAATTAAAAGTTTTAGCGGTTTGATTTATCAGATCGCGCGCAATGCTTTGGTTGATTTGTATCGAGCAAAAGCAAATCGCCAAGAATTTTCGTTGGATCTGGCAAATGAATTTATTATTGATGAGGAAAAATTTGGGGCCATTGACGCGAGCCACGATGTAGCTAGAATTTTACAGGCTTTGAAAAAAATTAAACAAGAGTATCAAGAAGTGTTGGTATTCAAATATATTGAAGAGTTATCAATCAAGGAGATCGCGGAAATCTTAAAAAAGACACCGATTAATGTACGCGTCACATTGCATCGGGCAATGATTGTTTTAAAAAAGTCGCTCAAAGTATGAATCATGTTAAGCGACAATTAAGGCAGATAAAAGAAATAAAAGGTTTGGTTAATCCCGATCTTTTTTGGGTTACAAACAATCGCGCGCGACTGTTACAACAAATTAATAATACCGTAGTGCCGATTGAAAAACCGATAATTGGAGAAACAGCTCGTGTTTTCTGGTTTCAATTTCGTTCCAGCACTGCCTTCCGTGTTATGCGTCCGGTTTTGACCGCGCTGACTGTGGCTGCGCTCGCAACCAGTGGCTGGATTGCCAGTGTCAGTGCTTCGTTCAATAGTTTGCCCGGAGATCGTTTGTGGGCAGTCAAACGCGCGGCTCAGAATACTGAAGTGGCAGTTAAAAGTTTTGGTGCTTCAAACGATAGAAAAGTGCAGTTGCAACTTAATCTGGCAAAAAATCGAGTTGATGATATTAAAAAGGCAGTGGCGCAAAAATTAATTAATACTTCGCCCAGTGATTTGAAAAAGGCAGTTAAGGATTTAAGTGTCGCGACACAAGATGTCCAGACCGCGGTCAAACAAGTATCGTCCAACATTGTTGATCAGGAAAAAGTAGCCACTACCAAAAATAATCAATTGCAAGTTGTAGAAACAGTAAAAGACGTAGCCAAAGATACGAATAATTTAACCAAAGAATTAACATCAACCATTGTATCATCCACAGCCGCTGGAGCGGAGGTGACAAAACAAGTTTTGGAAACGGTTAGAGTGGTAAACCAAACAAGCATTAATGCCATTGAAGTGGCAGTCAGAAATCAGGATGAGCTCAGTAAGAGCGGAGGAGAAACCGGATCGGCCAGAAATATTGTTTCGGAAAAAGTAGCTGATTTGGTACGATCAAACGAAGCTTTGACACAAGAAGTTAAAAATACAAATGATGATTTGAAAATTATCGTTGCTGCACCAACAGGAACAGCCGCAATAATTGTACCGAATGTCAGCTCAACTCTTCCCGCTACTTTAACAACAAAGGAAATTAGTAGGGAAGCTGAAGAAAAAATAACAGCGACGCGCGAATCAGTCGCCGATATTAGAAAAAATATTGACAGTGGAAATTTGCAGGAAGCAGTAAATGGTTTGCGCGCGCTGAACGAAAGCGCGGTCACAGCCCAACAACTTTTGGTAAAAATCAAAACCAAAGTTGAAATCGATAAACGATAATGGCCGTTATACTGTATAGCTCTCAGTTTATTAGATTAACAAATTGTGAGCCATACAGTAACGGCTCCCACGACATAAAGTCGGCGGGCTACTATCACTAAAAGGTCGAATCCCGATTAAGTCGGGAAAGTGTATAGTTTTATTTAAAGATACATTAGTATATTTATTATGAATGATTTGAAGAAATTCGGTAAGAAGCTCTTCACTATGTCAGTGGTTAGTATGACCATTGCTTGGAGCGTTGGCTTGTCAGCCCTCGTCCCAGCCGGTGTTGTCGCCGCTACTTGTCCAGAGCTTGAAGCCGGAGACTTGTTCAAAGTTAAAGGGAACGCAGCAGTATATCTGTTGAATTCCAACATGGAACGTATGTACTTCCCCAATTCGGAAGTTTATAACACATGGTACAAGGATTTTAGTGGTATCACTACCATTGAACCGGCCTGTGTTGACGCGTATCCATCCGGTGGTGGTGTTAACTTCCGCCCCGGTGCCCGTTTGGTAAAGAGCGCGGTTTCTCCGTCTGTCTTTGCCGTCGGTCCAGACAACATGAAACATAAAATCGCTGATGAGAAAGTTGCCGCTGCCCTTTATGGCAGTGCTTGGAGCAAACTTGTCCGCGTAATTCCTGATGTTTTTGACTCCAACTACAAAGTTGGCGCAGAACTTAAGGAAGCCAAACTTCATGATGGTCAATTGGTTATGAAGTCAGGTGATACGACTGTCTACTATGTTTGGATGGGAATGTTGAAGAAAGTAGATGGAACATTGCCTTCTCAGACAAGTGGTGATGTACGAACGGTTTCCGTTGAAACTTTAGCTTCAGTGTCAATGGACACAGCTACTGTTACCGGCGCAACCGTGACCACAAACCCAGCTCAGAAAGGTACTGCTACGAGTCCGACTACTCCGACAAGTGCGGGTAAGTTGAAGGTTAGTATTGCCGCCAATACCCCAAGTGGTACTTACGCAGTTAAGAGTGCGGCTCGCGTTCCATTTACTAACGTAGTATTTGAAAATACGAGTGGCGACACAGTTACCATTGATTCATTTAAAGTTGTTCGCGGTGGAGCTCCAGCAGTAAATGCTGACTTTACCACTGTCAACGTAGTTGATGAAATGGGTAATCTTTTGAATGATGCTGGCAAATCACTCAACTCCGAGAATATGGTTACTTTCACCGAGGACATTGTCCTTACAGCTGGTGCAAAGAAAACCTATACTTTGGTTGGTGATATGGCTGGATCAGGTTTGACCGGTGGCAATGTTCCTACATTGGGTTTGTATTCGGTAGATACTAAGGCCACTGTTGAAGGTGTTTTACCAATGTATGGTAACGCGGTAGTGACCAATGCTAACGTTACGCTGGGTACTGTTACTTTGGCCGAAGGTTCAACTATCGGTACGGTAACCAAACAGGTCGGCACTAAGGATGTTAACTTAGCCAGTTTGAAAATTACCGTTGCTACGGAAGATTTTCAAATCGGACGGGTTGTATTCTACAACTCCGGTACTGCGGCTGATGGTGACATTGAAAAATTCGTTTTGAAATACAATGGTAACATTGTTGCTCAAGGCGCAATGAAAAATAAGTATTTGACCTTTGATTTATCCGCTTGTACGGCTGATTGTAAGTTGGAAAAAGGCAATGACAAGACCTTTAATGTCTATGCCGATTTGATCGCCGGTTCAGCTCGTACCTCAAATCTTGATATCCAGCGGACAGTTCATGTCTTAGCCAAGGATCTTAAGAACAATTACTATGTAACTCCAACCAACAATGCCTCGGCCATGACCAATACGGTCACCGTGTCACAAGGTAAGTTGGATGTTTCTAAGACTAACAATGTTCCGACAGGCAATGTTCCTCGGAACGCAACCAATCAATCACTTGGTACTTGGAATTTCAAGGTTACAGGTGAACCGGTTGATGTTCGTACCATTGTTTTCCGCCTCACGACCACTGGTACCATCGTACCAACCGGTCTTGACAGCATTACTTTGTACAACGCAGCTGGTAAAGCTTTGATCGGCGGTGTTGATGGTGCTGGATCAGCCAGCCCAGGATACGCCACTAGTACTGATTCCTTTACTCTCCCAGTCGGTGATAATATCCTGACTTTGAAAGCAAAAGTTGACAGTACAGCTGTGGCCAATGACACAATTGCTGTGGCCATTGACTTGACTAACACCAGCAACTTTGATGCTCGTGGGGTAAACAGTGGTGAAACTATCACTCTGGGAACCTATGCCACACCACAATCAGCAGTGTCGGCTAACACCATGACAGTCAAAGGTTCAGCTTTGCGCGTGACCACATTGTCAACTCCTCCCGCCACAACCTATGCGGCTGGTACGAATGACGTGGTCTTTGCCAAAGTTCTCTTCGATACTTCTGATTCTTCAGAAGATGCCAAAGTAACTCAATTCATCATTACCAATACTACTGCAGGCGGTGCGAAGGGTATAAATATCCAAAGCGTTCGTTTGTTCGTGGATCTTGACGGAGATAGTTATGATGGAAAAGGCTCAGCAGTGGCATTGACTGAAACCCAAAGTGGAGCACAGTCAACCGCTAACACGGCCGAAGACCTAACCTTTAATCTTAGTGGCACTGATCAATTCTTGGTCAAAGCCGGTAAGAAAGTAGAAGTATGGGTCAAAGGTAATATTGCTGGTGGCGCGGCCGCTGGTACTCATACCTTCTCGGTTGATACAGCCAATGATATTGCTGCGACCGGTGCAACTACTGGCGGAACAATTACTGAAGTAATTGATTCAGCTGCCGGTCAGGCTATGACGGTTGGTGCGGCTGGTGGTACAGTTGAAGTATCGCTTGATCCTTCCAACCAAACTGCCAAGCAGTACGCCGCTGGTACTAAGGGTGTAACCCTAGCCACTTTCCGTTTCTATGCCACTTCCAGTGAAGACGTAGAATTGGACAAGATTAACTTGACCCAGTTAGTAACCGCCACTGCCAGCTCATCGTTCAAAGACTATGATATGGTCTACTTGTACAATGCGGCCGGAGATATGGTTGGTTCAGCCAGTCCAACAAGTACATCGGTCTTCATTGATTTGGCAGACAAAGCATTTGTGGCGAAATCAAGTGATACGAGTGGTACATTGTTGGTAATTAAAGCTGATCTTTCCAGTATTGGTCCAAGCCAGAATGTAACTACTGGTGGACACAGTCTTGGTTATAAGATATTGGCGGCCAGTGCAGTAGGAGCTAAGGGTTCATTGACTGGTTCTACTTCCGTTGTGTATCTTGGTTCCAGTGTTCCGACTGGTCAAACTCATGTGATGTTTAAGGCTATCCCTACTGTCCAAGTATGTACTGGTACAGTTGATGATGCCTCTAACTGTAAACAAGTTAATGGTGTCTTGGCTAATGGTTCAAATGACTTGATTCGTTTCCGTGTCAAAGCTAATACCTCTGATGTCGGTCTCTACAAGTTTACCTTTGACATTACCACGACTACTGCTAGTGTTACTTCAGTTGAATTGTTCGATACCACTGAATCCAATGAAATATCATTGTATTCTAATACCGCTCTTGCTAGTACTCCTTATGTCGAAGCTCTATTCGATACGGATAGTAGCGGTGTTACTTCCGGTGGAGAAGAACGAACTGTTTCGGCCGGCACATCTCGTTACTTCGCTTTGCGTGGTACCCTAACTGCTGTTGCTACAGGAGCCTCAGTTTCTACCCGCTTAGGTGGTGATGCTGCTTCCTCTGCTGGTACAGTAAGTGCTACTCTTATGGATAGTGCTGTTACAGCTGATTCAACCGCTTTGCACGATGACTTTATCTGGTCAGATCGCAGTGCTGGCGCTCATGCCACCACAACCCTTGACTGGACTAACGGTTATTTGGTTAATGGTTTGAACTCAGCTTCATCCACTCCGATTGTTGTCGCGAAATAATTTTGCCTCAACTCGTTCGGAATACAAGACTCCTCCTTTTGGGGGAGTTTTGTATATCCCGAGTTTAGTCGCAGGGGTTATCCCTTGATAATTTATGTGTCCTCTGTTATTATATGGAGGTATAACTTTTTAATTGATAGTTATGGAGAAAAAATGGGTTGTTATTTTGCTAGGCATTGCTTTTTTATTGTTTGGTTTGGGAAGTTGGTATTTTTTGTATATACAAAAAAGTGATGATATCTCTGTTAATGAAGATCCGTTGGCTGATATTAAAATACCAAATGCAGATGCCACTACAAAAAAAATATACGAAGAAAAAATTAGCGCGACCAAAGAAATGTACCTAAAAATGCCTGATATTTGGGAAACATGGGTGGCAATTGGTAATTTGAAAAGCCTGTTTGGTGATTATGTTGGTGCATTGGCAGCTTATGAACAATCAGTGGCAATACAGCCAAATAATATTGTGGCTCAACGTAATATTGCAGTATTGTACGCCGAAAATTTACAGGATTATAAACAAGCAGAAGCGCATTATCGTCTGGCCATCAGGAATGAATTAAATAGAGCGGAGTTATACATGGATTTAATTAAAATCCAATGGAAAAAATTAAATAATGAAAACGCGGCCAAAATTACGTTGGAGGAAGGCTTAAAACGAACAAAGAATGATTATGATTTGGTATATTTTGCCATAGCATTTTATACTGAAATTGGCGATAAAGAAACTGCGGACAGTTATCAAAAAAAACTGGAAACAATTAGTCGACCGACTACACCACAACCAAGCTTATTGGTTGTGCCAAACCAGAAACAATAATTATTATGAAAAAAAATTATCCGCGCGCGTTGTGGTGGTTGACAGTGGCAACATTTTTAGTACCACTCATTGTATTGCCGTCATACTTTATTTTTCCGTTTATAGTTCCAAAGGTGTTGGTGTTTAGAACATTGGTTTTGTGTCAATTGGGAGTATTTTTGCTATGGTATTTTTCTAAACAGACAACGGTTCGGATAAGTCGAACACCGATTTCAATAGCGGTTTTATTTTTTTTCGCCAGTTTTACCTTATCCACTTTTTTTGGGACAGATTGGTATCATAGTTTTTGGGATAATCACGAACGCATGTTAGGTTTGTTTACGATTGCGCACTATGTACTGTATTACTTTATAATTACCACGACTTTCAAAGAAATGGATACGTGGCGTCGGTTATTATTATATTTTGTCATGGCAGCCAGTGTTGTGTTGGCAATAGCGTTATGGCAAAAAATTCAACCAAACTTTTTATTGAATAATAATAATGGTCGTACTTCGGCTACGTTGGGTAATGCCATCTATTTGGGAGGATATTGTGTTTGGCTTTTTTTTGTCAGTTGTTATCTGGCAGTTACGGATACATTGGTGTGGCGACGTTGGTTACTGGGTTGTCTCGCTGTTTTGGCGATTTTGGGAATTATTGCGAGCGGAACACGCGGTTCAGTCCTTGGATTGGTAGTAGGTTTGGTCATCTTGTTTATCGTCTATTTTTGTATTCTCCCAAAAGAAAAACAGCGCGAGCGACGTATTATTGGGGTTGGGGGAGCTGTGGCAGTGCTTGGTTTTTTGGTTTTGTTTGCTTTTAGAACCACGTCTCTCGTCGCTCATATTCCGGCAGTGGGAAGTTTGTTAAATACTAATTTTATCGCCGGCACAGCCAGTACTCGTATCATGGCTTGGAAAATCGCTTGGCAAGCGACGGAAGATCACCCATTGTTTGGTTGGGGACCAAACAATTTTGTCTATGCTTTTAATAAATATTATAATCCTAGATTTTTGGAACATGGATGGGGAGAAACGTGGTTTGATAACGCGCATAATATTATTATGAACACTCTGACCACTCAGGGATTTGTGGGACTCTTGGCGTATCTATCATTGTTTGGTGCTACATTTTGGCAATTATTTCGGGCGTTTAAAAAAAATCATTTGTCAGTTCATTTGGTGGCGCTCAGCTCGGGTTTTTTAGTGGCGCATCTGGTACAAAATATATTTGTCTTTGAAAATATTACGTCGTATTTGTTTTTCTTTTTTTATCTGGCTTTTATTAATAGTATAACGCATTCGACTGATAAATTAGCCACCAACGAGACAATGTTTCGGTCAGTGTTTGGTGGTGTGACGAGGGTAGCAATTTGGGTGATGGTGATATTATCAATTTGGGTGACTAATATTAGTCCGGCTCGAGCCAATATGGCCATGATTGATGTTTTTCGTACGATATATACGCAAGGCGATGTGGTAGCTGCTTATAATGGCGTATTGGCGATTAGTTCGCCTCATCACGATGATAATCGCATGGATATGGCTCGTTTGATAACTCAATCTGCGTCCGAGTATTTACGGATCGGCAAAAAAGTCGAAGCTCAGCGTTTATTGAATTTGGCAATTTCAGAGTTGGATAAAAATCGGCTTTTGCATCCCAATGATATTCGCAATCATATTCAAGAAGCGCAATTATTACAAATCACTTTTGATGTGTCTAAAAATCCCGATTATTTGTTTAAAGCGGAAAGACTTTTGGAAGAAGCGCAGGTTTTTTCTCCGGCACGGCAACAAATTCAGTATGTGTTATCGATTTTGAAGAGTATGCTGGGTAAGCATAATGAAGCGATTGCTATTTTACGTAAAAGTGTGGCCGACAGTCCTACAATCCCCGAAGGATGGTGGCGATTAGCATATATTCTGCAAAATGCCAAAAAAATTGAAGAGGCACAAAATGTAGTTCGTGAGGCACGAGCTCAAGGAATATTATTTATCGGAGTGGGTGAAAACGTTGTTAACGAGATTTTGCCATTACCGGTTTCACCGACCAGTACGACCGGAACTAAAACTAAATAGTTTGTTGTATAAAACAGTAGTTTTCGAAATCATTGGCAATAGTGAGTTTGAAAAAGAATTAATCAATATGATTGATTTTTTGTCCGAGAGGATGCGGTTAATATTGTCGGTAATAACATTGGCGAGTGTTGTGGCATTATTAGGTTCTGTTAGCTCAAGTTGTGTATAGTGGTTAGTTAGGCTTGGTAAACCGCCAACTCTGGTCGCGACTATAGGGAGATCCGCGGCCATTGCTTCCAGAATAGTGTATGGCAGGCCTTCTTTGCGCGAAGGCAAAACAAACAAATCAAATGCCGGCAAGAGTTCGGCTGCGTTGTCGTAATTGCCGAGTAAGTGTACATTGTTACTTTTTTGGGCAGTGATTAAATTTCGCAAATTGGTTTCTTCATGCCCGGAACCAATAATAAAAAAATGCACGGTTGGCTTGTCCCGAGCAGCTTGTTCCGAGCGGAGTCGAGAGAATTCGAGAGAATTTTTTTCCATCATTATTTTCGCCGCGGCAATTAAAATATCCAGGCCTTTATTTTTATACAAATTCGCAATCGTGCCAATTAAAAAATCATCATTATTTTTTAAACCGGCCAACGTTAAAATTTTTTCTCGTGCTTCTTTTTTTGGCAAAAACTGTGGCGGAGCAATCCCAATGGGAATAACAGTTAATTTTTCCGTAGGGATATGCAGAATTTTTTCCGCGTCATTTTTTTCTTGGGGCGATAAAACAATGATCGCGTCTTTTAAAAGCGCTGTCCATTTTTCCAAATAAAGATACAGTTTTTTTATAAACCAACTTCGTGATTCGTGAAATACCCAGCCATGGACTGTATAAATAATTTTCGGTTTATTTTTAAGACCAATTCCTGCGAGGGATCCGAAAATTCCCGCTTTTGAGCTATTCAGATGAACAATTGACGGCTGTTGTTTTTTATACAGTAGTCGCAGTTCAAAAATTGCCAAAATATCATGATAGGGATTAATAGCTCTGCGCAAATGCTGTAACTGGAAAATTTTGGAGGGATTATTTTTTAGTTTATTTTGCAAATCTTGTGCAGTATTTGGCTCGCCAACAGCCACTGAAACAGAAAAGTCTTGATTTATTTTGGACGATAAATCAAAAACATAGCGCTGCGCTCCCCCCCAAGTCCCTTGGGTAATTACATAAAGAATCTTTTGTTTTTCTGATTGACTTTTCATAGAGCCTATAGCATACTATATTCTGTAATAATTTTCAATATTTTGGCTAGAATATGAGGATATTAGTAACGGGTGGCGCTGGTTTTATCGGATCGCACTTGTGTGGTCGTCTTCTTCGTGAAGGCCATAATGTTATTTGTATTGATAGTTTTTATAGTGGTAAAAAAGAAAACGTTGCTGAATATTTAGCCAATCCAAAATTTACATTAATTAAACATGATATCCGCCAACCGTTAAATGAAATCAAAAAATTGGATAGAATTTATAATTTGGCGTGCCCCGCTTCACCGACGCAATATCAATTTGATCCGATTTTAACGATTGAAACAGCGATTATCGGTACGCAAAATATGTTGAAACTGGCTCGTAAAACCGGTGCCAGAATGTTACAAGCCTCAACATCTGAAGTGTATGGCGACCCGTTGGAACATCCGCAAAAAGAATCATATTGGGGAAATGTTGATCCGCTTGGTAAGCGTTCCTGTTATGATGAAGGCAAACGAGCCGGGGAAACACTATGCAAAGATTACGCGATTGAATATGGTGTGGATGTCCGTTTAATCCGGATTTTTAATACGTATGGTCCGCGCATGATGTTCAATGATGGCCGAGTATTATCAAATTTTATTGTGCAAGCATTGCTTGGCGAAGATATTACCGTGCATGGTGATGGAACGCAAACTAGAAGTTTCTGTTTTGTAGAAGATTTAATGGAAGGTATGATTCGTCGGTTAGAACACTCGGCTGTTGATTGGTCGCCGATTAATCTGGGAAATCCTGATGAACGAAGTATTGGAGATTTGGCGCGTTTGGTCAAAGAAACTACGGGATCAAACAGTGAAATTGTTTTTCAATCTTTTTCGCAGATTCCCAATCGTGAAGGTGATCCTAAACAACGCTGTCCCGATATTACTCGGGCGAAAACAGTATTAATTTGGGAACCAAAAGTTGGTTTTGCACAAGGGTTGGCCACAACGATCGCGGATTTTAAAAAACGATTGGAGAACAAACCACGTCTATTAATTTTTCTTGGCGTTGACAAAAATCGTTCAGAGATAGCCAGAGAAATTTTGACAAGCGTAGTTACGACTTCTCCTGGTTGGGAATTTGATGTAGTGACCAATGATAGTTCGCTTAAAGAAATGCTTGGGTTGACTGTTCATCAGGTTTTTAGCACACAGAATCCAATTTTGTTCGCGTTTTCATCAGCAAGATTGGCCAAACAATTGCAAAAAAAAAATAATTATCAAGTTGGTTGGGCGATTGCAGTGGGCAAAGCGCAGATTGGCGCAGCACTTTTTTCGTGGCGCATGCGTGGTCGCGTCCCTTTACTTTTGACTGTTTTGGAAAGTGAAGTTAGTGAAACAATGCTTAATCGCGGAAAATCATTATCTCATTGGTATAATATTTTGATGCGATATGTATATCGTTGGCAAGTCGTTGCGCCATTAACTACTGAACAGCAACGTTGGCTGGAAGATGAACGACATGTCTCGGCAATCAATTACACAGGCGACACTGATGCTGTGGCGCAAAATGTAAAACAACTTTTTCAAGAATTAGAAATTTTAGCGACGCGTTTATAAGTATGTCCAAACGCCGAATTCTTATTTTTTCCACGGCGTACGCGCCTTTCGTGGGAGGCGCGGAAATTGCGGTCAGAGAAATTACTGACCGGTTGTCTAACGAGTTTGACTTTGTTTTAGTTACCGCGCGGATTAATCAGGCATTGTCCGCAAGAGAAAAAATTGGAGTGGTTGAAGTGATTCGTGTGGGCAATGGCACTTGGTTTGATAAAATTAATTTGTGGTGGAATGGTTGGAAAGTCGCAGAAGAGAATGGCCAGTTTGATGTCGTGTGGGGAATCATGGCCAGTTACGGTGGACTGGCCGCGCTTCGATATAAAACCCTTCGACTTCGCTCACTTCGTGGTGACTCGGTGGATCCAGTACAAGAAAAAATTCCCTTTTTATTGACTTTGCAAGAAGGGGATAGCTTGTCGCGTATTTATTCTCGCGCATTTTTTATTTGGCCGTGGTTTAAACAAATTTTTAGGAAAGCGGATAGAATCCAAGCAATTAGTAATTATTTGGCAGTTTGGGCCAAAAAAATGGGAGCGACATGTTTGGTTGATGTAGTGCCAAACGGCGTTGCTTTAGCGGATGAGAAAATTTTTTTGCCAGTGAAAAAATTTAATTCCGGTAAAAAATTAATTTTGTCAGTGTCTCGATTGGTTGAAAAAAATGGTTTGGAATATTTGATTCGTGCTATGATTGATTTGCCAGAGAGTTATATTTTGGAAATTGTCGGTGAAGGAAAATTGCGGCCTAGATTAGAAAAAATGATTAAGGATTTAGAATTGTCAGAGCGAGTAATTTTAAGAGGGGAAGTTCCCTATCAAGAAGTCGGTGATTATTATGCGCGTGCTGATGTATTTGTTCGGCCATCGCTATCCGAAGGACTGGGAAATGTTTTTTTGGAAGCCATGCAAAAAAATGTTCCGGTGATTGCGACACCAGTTGGCGGAATTGTGGATTTTTTGGAAGAAGGCAAAACCGGTTGGTTTTGTCAGGCTCGAGATTCCCGTGACATTGCGAAGAAAATTGAGTATGTGTTGGCTGAAAAAAATGCGGAAGAAGTGGAACAAGTTAAAGCGCGGGCGAAACAAATGATCAGCGAGAAATTTACATGGGAAATAGTCGCCAAACAAATGAAACATATTTTTGATAATATATGAATATTTTAATCGCGGCAGATATTTTTCCGCCTTTATCTGGTGGTCCGGCTACTTACGTGGTGGGTCTGGCAAACGCGTTAACTGCAAAAAATGTTGATGTAAAAATCATATCTCTCACACCGCAATCCGACATTACCAAAGTACATTGTCCGATTTTTGTGGTCAGACAAAAAAATAAAATTCTGCGGTATTTGGAATATATTGGTTTACTGTTAAAGCATAGTCGTGAAGCTGATTGTATCTATGCCATGGGGCCGGTGAACGCCGGTTTGCCCGCTCTCGTTGTCTCAATATTGTTACGCAAAAAATTAATTGTTAAAGTTGTTGGAGATTATGCGTGGGAACAGGGAACGCAACGTTTTGGCGTTACTGATTTGATGGATGATTTCCAAACTAAAAAATATACTGGCGCAGTTGGTTGGTTGCAACGATTGGAACGTTTGGTTGTTCGACAGGCCGATCAGGTAATTGTTCCCAGCAATTATTTGCGGAAAATTGTTTTAGGTTGGGGCGCGCACGAGGAAAAAATATCGGTAATTTATAACGCGATTTCTTTATCAGCGTCTAATAATGGGGAGAATGTTTTGGTTAAACCAAATATTGAACAATGGATTGTGACTGTCGCGCGATTAACGCCGTGGAAAGGCATAAAAGAAATTATTGAAGTCTTGGTTGAATTAAAATCCCAATTTCCGAATGCGCGCTATAAAGTTGTGGGCGATGGGCCGGATTTGGATCGATTAAAAAAAACAATTCAAGATTGTCGGGCGGAAAATTATGTGGAATTATTGGGAAATCTCTCACATAAATTGGCTTTGGACTACATGAAATTATCTGACCTGGTAATTTTAAATAGCGGCTATGAAGGCCTATCTCATGTTTTGGTCGAAGCTCTTAGTTTGGATTGTCGTGTTCTTGTCAGTGATATTGGTGGTAATCCGGAAGTGGTTATTCCTGGTGAGACAGGTGATGTGTTTCCGTATAATAATAAAGAAATTATTAAAGAAAAAATTGTTTTGGCATTAAACGGGAGTATGCCTAAACCATTTAGTGCAAAAATTTCTCGCGCGGATTGGTTTAAAAAATTTACATTTGAGACAATGGTCAGTGAAACTAGAACTTTGTTGGAAAAAATATGCGCACATTAATGCTTAGCCTTGACCAAGAAATTTTGAATCCCGATTCGCGCGTTGCCGCGCGGATGCGTTCGTATGGACAAAATAAAACCATTGATATTATTATTCCATCGGTCAAAAATAATACCGTAAATTTGTCTCCAACGGTGACTGCGTATGGTAGTGGAGGAACGAAATGGCAACAATTTTTTTATCTTTTGAAGCGTGGTAGTGGATTATTACAATTAAATAATTATGAAATAATTACTGCCCAAGATCCTTTTTTGGTTGGTTTTGCGGGTATGCTGTTGAAGCAAAAAAAACAAATTTTTGAAATTCAAATTCACGGTGATTTTTTTGGCGGATCATATTATCGTAACAGTGGCTTGAAAAATTGGCTTTATTATTATCTGGCGCGATGGCTGGTGATTCCTTATGCCGATCAAATTCGAGTGGTGGGAGAACGAGTTAAACAGAGTATAATAAAATTAGGAATTCGAGAAGAAAAAATCAGTGTTCAGCCAATCGTCGTGCCGGTTAAAGAAATTCAAGAGTACATTCCCAAACAAAATGCGCATGATTTGTTTCCCGAATTTAATAAAATTTTTCTATGCCTTGGGCGACTGGATACCGTAAAAAATGTAGGGTGGTTGATTGCTGTTTTTAATGATTATGTGCATAATAATCATGTTCCGGTTTTACTCCTCATTGCCGGCGATGGATCAGAGCGAAATCAGTTGGAAATACAGGTTAAAAATTTGGACGCAAAAAATTACATTCGTTTTTTGGGCGCGCTGAAAAATCCTTTGGATTATTTAAAAACAGTTGATTGTTTGTTGTTTCCCAGTTTGTCCGAAGGTTATGGATTAGTAGCTATGGAAGCGGCCGCGGCCGGAACCAAAATTATAATGAATGACGTAGGTGTGGCGAATTATGAATTAAAAGCCAGTGAACGAGTAACAATTGTGGCGGTGAATGATTGGGTAGAATTTATGACTGCCTTAAAAAACATCTAGGTATTATGAAAAACATTTAATATGCCGCATTTTTCTGCCGTCATCGTATCACTTCGACCAAAACAGTGGCTCAAAAACAGCTTTGTTTTGGCCGCGGTAATTTTTGTTGGGGCGTTTAATGATCCAGCAGTAGTGGGAAAAGCGTTAATCGCGGCCGCTATTTTTTGTTTGGCCTCGAGCGCTGTGTATATCGTGAATGATATTCGCGATGCTCCGGCCGATCGTCTGCATCCGACTAAAAAAAATCGGCCAATTGCGGCTGGCCAAATTTCAATATCTCACGCTTTTTTATTGGCCAGTGTTTTGGGAATCAGTGCCTTAATATTCGGGTGGTGGTTGCGACCGCAATTTGGCTTGGTTGTTGCTGCCTATATTATTGTGCAGATTTTTTATTCATTGTGGTTAAAGAAAATTGTCATTATTGATGTGATAACGATCGCTCTTGGTTTTGTAGCGCGCGTCGTGGCCGGTGCCGTGGCAATCAGTGTTTCATTTTCACCGTGGATTATTTTTTGTACATTTTTCTTGACATTATATTTGGCGATAACTAAACGACGGGAAGAATTGATTGTGGTAAATGGAACAGAGACGCGGACAGTTTTAGCTGATTATACGTCCGCGTTTTTGGATCAGATGAATGCGATTATTTTGCCTTTGACATTGGTGACGTATACTTTTTATACATTTGGTTCTCAGCATAGCCAGTGGCTCATGGTAACAGTGCCCGTGGTACTGTATGGATTGTTTCGGTATCAATATGTGAGCAATCGCACTATTGGTAATCACGATGGTCCGACTGATATTGTCTGGCAGGATCGGCCGCTCCAGATAACACTTATTTTGTGGATCATGATCGCGGCTATGATTATTTGGTTTTTTGATTAATATGTCATTTGCCACTGCGCCAATTTTTGATCAATTAGAATTGTCCGAAATTAATCGAACAATTATTTTGGATATTGATGGAACATTGGTGCCGGATGGTGAAGAAGATTGTTCGGAAAAGACACGGGCAAAAGTAATGAACTTAATGAAAAATAATAACGTGGTCTTGTTTTCCAATTCTAAAAATACTGAACGTGGTAAAAAAATGGCCAATGCTTTGGGAATTTCATTTTTGTCCGCGGATAAAAATAAGCCAAATCCGGCGGTAATTATGGCCACTGGTCGACGGGTCGGGGATTGTACTGTGATTGGTGATAAATTTTTGACTGATTATTTGTTGGCAGTATTCAGTGGCGCGCGCTTTGTGCCAGTACGAAGAATATATTCGGGACGAGAATCGTTTAAAATAAAAATAATTTATTTGGTTGATGATTTTTTTAATTTTTTATCCCGACTGGTCGGAATTGGTTAGTCAAAAAATATGTTGGAAAATAATTCTGTCCAATTCTATTTAATTACCGGCGGATCTGGTTTTTTGGGTATTAATTTGACGCGGTATTTGTTGGTGCAAGGACATCGCGTTCGTACCTTGGATTTGTTGCCTTTTGATTATCCTGAATCCGATCGAGTGGAGGCGATTATCGGTGATATTCGGGATAAAGAATGTGTTGATACGGCGATGAAAAATATTGACATTGTCGTGCATGCGGCCGCGGCTTTGCCGCTGTATTCTGAGGAAGATATTATGACGACTGATGTGAATGGAACCGGAAATATTTTGACCAGCGCATTCACGCACAATGTGCAACGCGTTATTCATATTTCTTCTACGGCAGTATATGGAATTCCGGATCATCATCCATTGCTGGAAACCGATAAGCTCGACGGTGTCGGCTCGTACGGCCAAGCCAAAATTTTGGCCGAAGAAGAATGTTTGAAATTTCGCGCTAATGGCCAATGCGTTCCGATTATTCGTCCTAAATCTTTTGTGGGGCCTGAGCGTTTGGGAGTATTTGCTTTGTTTTATGATTGGGCCAAAGACGGACATAATTTTCCCATGATTGGTAATGGTAAAAATCAATATCAATTGCTGGATGTGGAAGATTTGTGTGTGGCGATTTATTTGTGCGCGATCAAAGATCGCATCGTAGTGAATGATACTTTTAACATTGGTGCCAAAGAATTTACGACTATGGGAGAGGATTATCAGGCAGTTTTGGATCGCGCGGGTTTTGGTAAAAAAATTATTGGTTTGCCAGCCGTGCCAGTTATTTTGACTTTGCGTTTGTTGGAAGCTTTGAGATTATCGCCACTATACAAATGGGTATATGAAACCGCGCATAAAGATTCCTTTGTTTCTATAGAAAAGGCTGAACAAAAATTGGATTGGCATCCCAGATTTTCCAATAAGCAGGCATTAGTCAAAAATTACGAATGGTATTTGGCTAACTTGAAAAGTTTTGCCGGAAAATCCGGTGTTTCGCACCGTGTGCCGTGGAAACAGGGGATACTGGGATTGGTAAAATTATTCTTTTGAAGACATCAAGAAATAAATATGAAATTGTTGGTAATTACTCAAAAAGTTGACAAAAATGATTCTAATTTGGGATTTTTTCACGCTTGGCTGGAAAAAATCGCTCAGCGCGTGGATTATTTGTATGTCATCTGTTTAGAAAAAGGAGAGTATTCTTTGCCTGAAAATGTTACGGTCTTGTCGCTTGGTAAAGAAGAAAATCGATCGCGGCTAAAATATCTTTGGCGTTTTTATTTTTATATTTTTAAATATGAGAAAGAATACGATGGAGTTTTGGTACACATGAATCCGGAATATATTGTTTTGGGAGGATGGTTGTGGCGGCTTTGGCAGAAGAAAGTTTTATTATGGTACACGCATAAATCAGTGGATTTGAAATTAAAAATTGCGGAAAAATTGGTCACAAAAATTTTTACCGCATCAAAAGAAAGTTTTCGTTTAAAGAGCAATAAAGTTGAAATTGTTGGGCATGGGATTAATGTCGCAGAATTTTGGTCATCAACAAGCTCAGGACGAGCATATTATGACCAGAACTTGGTACTGAAATTAATTACCGTGGGCAGAATCGCTCCAGCAAAGGATTTGGAAACTATTATTAAAGCCGTTGTTTATTTAATTGAAAAAAAATCAGGATTGTCTGTTTCGCTCGATATTATTGGCGAAGCGATTTTGCCGCAGGATATTGTGTATCAAGAAAATTTAAAAAATAAATACGCGCAATTTTCCCAGACGATTAAATTTTTAGGCAAAAGAAATCATCAAGAGATGCCAAAGGAATATCAAAGTCATCAACTTTTCGTACATTCAAGCAAAACGGGGAGTGTTGATAAAGTTGTGCTGGAAGCTTTGGCCTCAGGCTGCCCAGTGGTGACATCAGGTGAAGCTTATGCCGACGCTGTGCAACAAGGAGTCGTCTTTGTTTTTCCTATTGGAGATTATAAAAAATTAGCTGAAGCTATTGAAAAAACCCAGAGTTCTGGCATACTTAACTCGGATAAATTGCCAAATGTGTCTGCGATTGAATATGTGCGGAAAAATCATAATCTGGATTTATTAATAAATAGAATTCAAGGTTATTTTAGCCAAAAATAATATGAAATTGTCGATTGTGGTGCCAGTGTATAATGAAGCCAAGACAATTATTTCACTTTTGGCCGCGGTTGAGGCGGTGGCTTTGCCTAACCTAGAGAAAGAAATAATTATTGTCGATGATGGTTCAACTGACGGCACGTGTGATATTTTAAAAGGATTGTCCGGATCATTATATACAATTCATTTTCAGGGAAAAAATCAAGGTAAGGGAGCGGCGCTGCGTCAGGGTTTTTCTTTGGCTACTGGCGATTTTATTATTATTCAAGACGCGGATTTGGAATATGATCCAGAAGAGTATCCGTTGTTATTGGGGCCTCTCCAAAGTGGAAAAGCCGATGTAGTATTTGGTTCTCGTTTTATCGGGGATCGGCCGCATCGAGTTTTATTTTTTTGGCATTCAGTGGGAAATAAATTGTTGACAATTTTTTCTAATATGCTGACTGACTTGAATTTGACTGATATGGAAACGTGTTACAAAGCGTTTACGCGTGAAGCTTTGCAGAAAATTTTGCCACAATTAACCGCCAATCGATTTAATATTGAACCGGAAATTACCGCGCGCGTGGCTAAAGCCAACTTAAGGATTTATGAAGTTGGAGTTTCATATTATGGTCGTACTTATGAAGAGGGTAAAAAAATTGGCATAAAAGATGGTTTTTGTGCGCTTTGGGCGATTATCAAATTTAACCTCCTTTAGTTATGGAAAATAAAGGCAAAATTTTAATTGTTACGCCACGTTTCCCCATACCGACCGCCGGTGCTTGTGAGCAAGACCGGTTGGAAGGGATCAAACAGCTTAAGCGTCTCGGATATGATATCAGAGTGATAGGAAAAATTTTTGATTTCCAAGACAAAAGTAAAATTGAATCTTTTTCAAAAGAGTTTGGTATCCACGTGGAAACGGTGCCATATATCTATACAAGGAAAAGAGATCATTTGGAAAAAATACGTTATTATATAAAACGATTTTTGTGGCCACCGTATTGGGACGGCGCGGCCGCTGAGTTTACTGAGCCGAACATCCGGCGCGTTGTTAGGGAATCTCTGCAAACATTTAAGCCCGATGTTGTTTGGTTTGACTATACCTATCTGTGGCCTTTGTATAAGGAAATTAAACAGAAAAATATTCCTATTATTACTCGTTCAATTAATTTTGAACCTCGACATTTTCTTGAAGAAGATGGCCTATCGTTGATCAATCTTATTCGTTGCCTCCCCAAGTTTATAAGTGAAATATTGGTAGCCAGGAGGAGTGACTGCATAGTTGCTCTTAATCCCAATGAAGCGAAAATATATGCAGCACTTGGTGCGAAACAAGTTTTTGTCCTTCCTTTACGAAAATTACCAGCTCTCATCGGAAAAAATACTGATATAAAAGACAATCACCCGTTACATGTTTTATATATGAGTTCTTCTTATACGGTTGCTCATAATCAGAGAGCGCTTCGCCTTCTCTTGAATAAAATAATTCCAATAATTCATCAAAAATATCCTAATCAATTCGTATTTCATTTTTCTGGATCAAAACTCCCGCCCAGCTTGTTTACTTTTATTGATGGCAAGACAGTAAAATATGAAGGTTATATTCCCATTGACCAGATGGAGTCTTTTTTGGCGAGGATTGATATTGTGGTAAGCCCATCTTCAAAAAAAGTAGGAATGCAACAGAAAGTCTTTGAGCCTCTAGTGCGGGGAATACCTCTTGTTACCTCTCCTTGCAATATTGTCGGTTATCCTTTTTATCACGAAGAGTCTGTCCTACTCGCTGTCACTCCGGATCAGTATGTGGATGCTTTACAAAAACTTCGAGATTATGATCTTCGTAAAAAATTATCAAAAAATGCGGTGGATATAGCCACTACTTTATTTTCCAGGGAAATAGTAGATTCAACCGGTCAGTCAATTATTGACAGTACTAAGAAATTAGACTAAGATAATCTTTATTAAGTAGTAAATAGAATGATAAAATAAGTATGAAAAAAATACAGGCTAGCACAAAAGAAAGAAAAACGTGTAGAATCTCAGGAGAAAAATTGATTCCACTTTTCTCTTTGGGTGAATTATTTGTTTCTGATTTTATTGCAGATGGTGTCTCGCCTCAACAAAAAAAAGTAGAATTACAATTTTGTCTTGCACCAAAATCAGGATTAGTTCAACTCGCACACTCAGCACCCGTTGATGATATGTATAGAAATTATTGGTACCGATCAGGGACTAATACTGCCATGAAGGGTGAATTACGACAAATTGCTGAATCAGCACAGGCACTTGTCCGACATGAGAGAGGTGATTTGTTTGTTGATATTGGGTGTAATGACGGCACCCTTTTAAGTTTTGTAGACACGACCATGGTTCGAGTGGGGTTTGATCCAGCAAAAAATAACTTTAAAGAGGCATCTAAAAAATATGCAAATTTAATTATCAATGATTATTTTACGGCAGCATCTTTTTTAAAATCACGTTTCAAGAATAAAAAGGCAAAAATCATTACATCAATTGCCATGTTCTATGACTTGGAAGATCCGCACGCCTTTGTAGAAGATGTAAAATCTATCCTTGATACAGAAGGGTTATGGGTCATTCAGATGAGCTATCTTCCTCTCATGTTACAGCAGTTAGCTTTTGATAATATTTGCCATGAACATTTAGAATATTATAGTCTTTCTTCATTGAAATTTTTGTTAGACAAACACGGTTTGGTGATAGTAGATTGTCAATTAAATGATATAAACGGAGGGAGCTTTCGAATCTATATTAGAAAACAGGAGGCGAACCCGATCACTTTCGCAAATGCTCCGTGGAGAGATGTGGCTCGGTATCGAGTAGCCAGCATCCTTTCTCACGAAGAAAAATTAAAGCTAAAAGATGTCCAGACTTATAAAGAGTTCTATTTTCAAATAGAACTTTTAAAGAAAAAGACTGTTTCCTTCATTAAGAAAGAAAAAGCCAAGGGGAAGAAAATCTGGGCATACGGAGCCTCTACAAAAGGTAATACTTTGCTGCAATGGTTTGGACTTGATCATACTCTGATAGATGGTGTGGCCGAAAGACAGTCTACGAAATATGGGCTAAAGACTATTGGTACAAATATTCCCATTTATTCTGAATCAGTCATGCGCGACGCCAAGCCTGATTATGCTCTGGTCTTGCCATGGCACTTTATAGAAGAATTTCAAAGACGAGAACAGGATTTTTTAAAAAGCGGAGGAAAATTCATCGTGCCATGTCCTCAATTTGAGATTTTATCCTACTCATAATGAAGCTGTTCGTATGAATAATAGTAAGAAAGCTTTAATTACTGGTATTTCTGGACAAGACGGTAGCTATCTTGCTGAATTATTATTGTCCAAAGGATATGAGGTGCATGGTATTGTCCGTCGATCAAGTAGCGTGGTCAGGGAACGGCTGGAACATTTGTATCCACAATATCAAAATAAACTTTTATTCCTCCATTATGGCGATATGATGGATGGTAGTAGTCTTGCTCGTTTGCTTTACACTATTCAGCCGGATGAAATTTATAATCTAGCTGCCCAAAGCCACGTTAAAATTAGTTTTGATATTCCCGAGTATACTGCCGATGTTGGTGCTATCGGAGTTGTTCGTCTGTTGGAGTCAATACGTGATACCGGTATTAAGACTAAATTCTATCAAGCCTCTAGTAGTGAAATGTTTGGAAAAATTTTAGAAACACCACAAAAAGAAACCACACCATTTTATCCGCGCAGTCCCTATGCTTGCGCCAAAGCTTTTGCACATTACATTGCGGTTAATTACCGCGAGAGCTATGGTTTATTCACTTGTGGTGGCATTTTGTTTAATCATGAATCGCCACGCCGCGGAGAGAATTTTGTTACTCGTAAAATTACTCTTGGCGTAGCGAGTATATTGGCCGGTAAAGAGAAGAATATACACCTAGGCAATTTAGATGCCAAGCGTGATTGGGGGTATGCGCCTGATTATGTAGAGGCAATGTGGCGGATGTTGCAGTACCCTGAACCAGATGATTATGTAATCGCGACCGAGGAAACACACTCAGTAAGAGAATTTGCTGAAGAAGCTTTCAAATTGGTAAATCTCGATTGGGAAAAGTATGTAATTGCAGACGAAAAATATTTTCGTCCTGCGGAAGTCGATTTATTGGTTGGTGATGCTACAAAAGCTCGCGAAAAATTGGGTTGGCGGCCGACTATCAAGTTTAAACAACTCGTAAAAATAATGGTAGAGGCGGACTGCGAGACGCTTGGTATTAGTATTTAAGAGTTAGCGCAAAATTAAATGTCAAAAAAGACGGCTTTTATAACTGGAATTACCGGTCAAGACGGCGCGTATCTGGCGCAGTTTTTGTTAGAAAAAAAATATCAGGTAATCGGCTTAACTCATTCCTCGGAACGTCAAAGAATGTGGCGCTTGGATTATCTGGGTATACACGATCGAATAAAAATAATTTCAGGAAGTCTTCTTAATAACAAGTTCATAAAAAAAATACTGAGCGAGTACCAACCACGGGAAATATACAATTTGGCGGGCGAATCAAATGTCGCAAAGTCTTGGGAACATCCGCAGGATACCTTCTTAATTAATAGTTTTGTCGTGGCTCAGTTGTTGGAGAATATTCGAGTGTACGCCCCTACCACCCGACTATTTCAAGCTTCCAGTGCCGAAATTTATGGCAACTCGTTACAACCAGCTACTGAAGAAATCAATTCTTTTTCGCCTTTGAATCCCTATGCTACTTCAAAATTGGCGGCACATTTTTTGATAAGAAATTACCGCGAACAATATAATTTATTTTTAAGCAACGGGGTGTTATTTACACATACTTCGCCGCTGCAAATAGATTCCGCCTTCGTTAAAAATATCGTCCGCGGTGTAGCTAAAATTTTTTTGGGTCAGACGGATTGTATTATTATTGGAGATATTCGTATGCAAAGAGATTTTTCTTTTGCCGGCGATGTAGTTGGTGCGATGTGGCTGATACTGCAACAAAAACAGCCACGAGATTTTATTATTTCTTCCGGCATTACTCGAACTGTAGAAGAGTTTGTTGAATTAGCTTTTGAGTGTGTTGGTATTAAAAAATGGCGTCGGTATATTAGAAAAAATCCGGAGTTAATTGGAAAACGAAGTTTACGAAAAATGTCAGGCTCTAACGAGGCTTTAAAAAAAATTGGCTGGAAGCCAAAGGTCAGCCTAGACCAGTTAGTAAACATGATGATGGATTTTGAGTTAAAAAATACCAAAAAAGATTTTATTTTATGAATGAAAAAATATTTATTTCCATTGCCACTTATAATGAAAAGGAAAATATAGAAAAACTAATTCGAAGAATTTTTGATCTAAAGATTAATAATTTGTCAGTGATAGTAGTGGACGACAATTCACCTGATGGCACTAGTGCAGTGGTGAAAAAAATGCAAAATCAATTTCCTTCTATTTTTTTGATTGAACGTTCAGACAAGTTGGGTTACGGAGCTGCTCACAAGGTCGCTTTTGTTAAGGCTCTAGAAAGTGGGGCAGAAATAATTATTTCAATGGATGCGGATTTCTCTCATGATCCAAATGAAATACCGAATTTAATTACTCAAATTGAAAAAGGCTATGATGTTGTTGTAGGTTCACGTAAAGTAAATGGTGGAAAAATTGTCGGCTGGGGTTTATGGAGAAAATTTTGTAGCATCGGAGCTACTGTGGTTGCCAGATTGGTACTGGGTATTAGGACTCGTGATTTGACAACCGGCTTTAGAGCGTACAAAAGAAAGGTATTTGAAATTATCAGTATCGATGAAATCACGAGCACAGGGTATTCTTTTTTGGAAGAATCCATTTACCTGATAGAAAAATACGATTTTAATGTCAAAGAAATTCCCGTAGTGTTTTTAAACAGGGAGTACGGAAAATCCAAATTAACGTGGCAGGAAATCATTTATTTTTTTAAAACCATTTTTGAATTAAGAATTAATTCATGGAATAAATTTTTTTTGAATAAACAAAATATTCCTTTAATTTTATTGAGCGTTTCTTTTTTTATTGGTATATGGCATGCTCTGCCGATGTTAGATGTCGTAGGAGACGAAATGTATTATGTCGGGGGTGTTTTAAGAGCGATGGAAAACTTTACTTTGATACCCGCGTTCGGAGAAGTGCCCTATGGCACTATAACTTATTTACTGAATTATGTTTTAATTGGCGGATTTGTCTTGATACTTTTTTTCTTTTTCGAATTTAATATATACAATTTAAAACTTTTTTTAATACAATCGCCTGGGATAATGTATTTGATACCAAGACTGTTAAGCGCATTTTTAGCAATGGTTTATTTGGGTTTATTCAACAAAGTCTTAAAAAGAGAAATAAAGGATTATAAAAGTCGGATGTTTATTCTAGTTTTAACATTTACTAACATGCTGATTGTTTCCGTACTTCATACGGGAAAAATGTGGATTTTGAGCACACTCTTAGTTTTGATTTCTTTTTATTACCTTTTTCAAACTTTAGATAGCGAAATAAATTTGGATAAGAGTAAAAAAAATGGGTACATTTTTTTGAGCATTTTATTTGGTTTTTTGGCTACTGCAAACTTTATTTTTTTTGGTTTTGCCCTTATAAATATTCCATTACTTTTGATATTTTTTAGACGTGATAAAGAAAAACAAATAAAGATATTGAAATACACGTTTATTTCTTTGTTAGTTTTTGCAGTCATTCTTTGTCTGAATTTTGCCAACACCAAGGAATTGATTATGGGGCTGTGGATTGAACGTAATCAGACAGCAGTAGGGCAGAATTTGACTATTATGAGTTCTTTTTGGCTTTATTTTAAGAAAATTTTAGTTTTTTTCCCATTGCATATTTTGGCTATTGCTTTGACCTTGAAAGAAAATATTAAAAATAAAAAACTCTTTGTAATCTCAGTTATTTATTTTTTTACTTATTTTATTTTAGTTTCCGTAATTGGTACACGGTCATTCACCGTTTACGCCTATTATCGCTATGTGTTTCCACTCGGATTTTTTTTATCCCTGATTTTAATCAGTTTAAATTTTAAATTTAGAAAATATTTTTATATAATCAGTGCGATTTCCATATTTTATTTTATTTTTATTCTTTATTTTATTTCCGTTCCTACTACCTATAACAAAGCTCATAATTGGGTTATAAATAATTTGAATCAGGGAAATGTGGTAGTATTAAATGGAATTCGTCTTTTGGAATTGCCTAAAAATAAGGAATCTTATATGTCGTACCAGAAAGAAGCGTGTGCCACTAAGTGTCGTAATACCATAGATAATAATCTGAATGCAAGTATAAAATTTTTTACCAAAGATTGGCATAGTGAACCTAGTACGGTACCCGTGGCTGGTAGCGAGGTATATTATATTGAATACGACCAAAATCCGAAAGTCGGACAGGAACAAGTGGCTGAATTTTCAAACAAGGCGAATAACGCATTTGACCTTGAGACACATGTGGCAAATTATTTTGATCTTGATTTTTTTCATATCAAAAATTTTGGATCAGATATTTTTATTTACAAAGATAAAATTAAATGAATTTGAACCCAAGCGGTCAGAAAGATGATTAAGTATGAACTGGAGTATTTTGAAAAAAATTAAAGATAAAAAATCATATTCAATTATTATTTTCTTGGTAATTTTTTGTGTTACGTTGGGTTACTCGTTCTATCACAGAATCGAGCCTGTAGTAGACGCCAAAGCGTACGATAAAATAGCAGTCAATCTGGTCAATGGGTTTGGTTTTAGGGAAGATCGTACACAGAACTATCAGTTTGATACGGCAATTATTAGGGCTGGTCCGGGCTATGAATTTTTTTTGGCGACTATTTACAACGTGTTTGGCTATCATTATGAAGCAGTCTGGATTATTCAGGCTATTCTTCATGTACTTTCCGCTCTTTTGTTATTTTTTATCAGTCGTAAATTATTTGTGGAAAAAGGTGAGCAGATTGGTTTAATTGCCGCCGGTCTCTTTGGCTTTCATCCTGATCTGATTGAGATTTCTGCCATGCTTATGACAGAGACGCTCTATCTGTTTTTTATTATTCTCGTGGCATGGTTTTTGGTAGATAGCTACCAAGCTTTGCGACGAACGTTTTGGCACAGCATAGTATTTGGTTTGGTGACCGGCTTTGCCATCCTCACTCGTCCGACCGTTATCTTGTTTATTGTAGTCATTGGAGCTTTCTGTCTGTATCAAAAAAAATACCGTATTTTATTTTTATTTGGTCTGGGATTGGTGGCAACGCTCACGCCCTGGGTTATACACAATTATCTTATTTTTCATCAATTTATCTTGACCACCCTTATTGGGAGCTATAATCTGTGGGTAGGGAATACGCTTTTGGCGAATGGTGGACAAATTGCCGGCGGTTTTAACCCTCTCACTACCTATACTGCCGTGCACGGATTTTTTAATTTAAAAGAGCAGGCGAATCAGGAGTTTCTGACCTTTGTTTTTACCTATCCGTTCGTTTTTTTGAAACTGGTCGCGCTTCGTTTTATCCGCTACTTTAGTCTAATCCGTCCGATGGGTTTTTGGTTTTACCAAACTGGTTTTAGCCAAGCTCTTTTTGTGGCATCTTCGGCTTTTGCTCAAGCACTACTTTTCGTCTGTGGTTTTTCTGGTATGCTGGTGGCATGGCGAACCAGGCAACTACTATGGCGGTATCTTGTTATTCTGGCTTTAATGGCACCCATCCCACTTATCGCCACAGTTGTCGAATCACGTTATCGTTTTCAAATTTATCCTTTTTTAGCTTTGTTCGGTGGCTATGCAATAGTGCAGTGGGAACAAAAACTAAGCTGGTTTAAACAGAGGTATTTTATGATCCCATTTTTGTTTTTTGTAATAGTGAGTATTATCGATTTATTTTTGTTTAGCGATGTGGTATTAGAACACTTAAATCGCCTATTTTAAAGTATGTTTTTTGTTTGGTTGGAACAATTTGTCGAAACACACTACAAAAAAATTTTATTATTTTTAGTGATACTATTTTTGGGCGTGGCCACTTGGCATGTGTCTGCGAGTCCGGCTACTTGGTTTGACGAGGGAATTAATTTGGGGATTGCCAAAAGTTGGTTGGTTAATGGTGTTTATAGTTTGCCTTTGGCGCCATATACTTTTGTGACTGATCGCGCTTTTTTGATTACGACTAATTATCCCGTATTGTTGCCCGTGGCTCTCTCCCTAAAATTATTTGGTTTTTCATTATTCAGCGCGCGTCTGCCAATGATTTTATTTTTATTTCTTTTTGTGTGCGCCATGTATGTATTGGCGCGTCGCCTGTATGGAAAAAATGCGGCTTTGGTGACCATGGCTTTGGTGATCTCTTTCGCGCCTTTTTATGGAGATGGTAAAGCTGTCTTGGGCGAAGTGCCCGGACTGGTTTATTTTTTGTTTGGGTTATTTTTGCTGCCAAAAGAATTGGATTCGCGACGTTTATTTTTATCTGGTTTGTTGTTGGGATTAAGCGCTGCTACTAAACCATTTTTTTTGATTCTGGCTCCGGCCATTTTTGTGGGTGAGTGGTTTGCGTATTCAATTAAAACAAAAATGTTTTGGCAGAGGATCGGTAGTTTATCCCTGGGTGCAATTTTGCCTGTATTGATTTGGCTTAAGACAATTTTACCCAGTTTTTCTTGGAACGGAATTTTGACGGCCACGAAGTATTATTCCAATTCGTATGCCGGTACTGATTTTTTTGTTTTAATGGCACATAACGTATGGCGTTTTTTTTCTGAAAGTACGCCGTTACATTTTTTGTTTTTACTAATTATCTTTTTAGGTGGTTTGTGGCAGGCCAAGAAACAGGGAAAAAAAATACATAAAATAGAAATTATAATTCTAACTTTTTGTTTGATTAATTTGGCTTGGTATTTGAAAACTCCGGGTTGGTATCGATATTTTTTTACCGCGCACATTTTATTATTTTTATTTACGCCCGCTTTTTTGATCCGACTGATTCCACGCCGCGTGGCGATTGCGCTATTAGTCGGGTTGTTTATTTTTCAATCCATTCATTTGTTCACACGACGGAATGATTCGCTGTATAATGACGATACTGCCACTGTCTTTAGTCGGCAAGTTATGACCTTTACCAAGCCGAGCGATAAAATTTTAATTATCAACAGCCCGAGCGCGGCTTTTTTATTGAATGATCGTGAGATATATCAATATTTGCAAATCAATCCCAAGCTTCATTTTGGTGACGCGGATTTTTTCAATCAGTATCAGTATATTATTTTGAGCGGGAGTACAGCGGATTTGGATATTCCGGATGTGGATACTGATATTTTCAGTCGGTATACTCCTTTGTATGGATCGGGTCATTATATGTTGTACAAAAGACGTCTATGAATATTTTTGAACTCTCGGTTGTGATTCCGGTTTTTAATGGCGCTGATTTTATTGGACAGTCGCTATCCGCATTGCGCGAGTGGCGTGATTCTCAAGCATCCAAAAGCGTTGAAATTATTATCGTGAATGACGGCAGTACTGATGGCACGGCTAAAATTTTATCTTCTCAAATTCAAAATTTTGTTGGCTTGAAAATTATCAATCTGGATTCGAATGAAGGAAAGGGCGTGGCAATTCGAGCGGGGTTGCAAATGGCGACCGGTGAATATAGTGTGTATACTGACGCTGACTTGCCCTACGGAGTAAAAGTGCTGGGAAATATGTTGGAAGAAATGAAAAAATATCCGACATTGGATTTCCTGTATGGCTCGCGGACTCATTTTGAGTCAGGCGTGGAAAAGGAATATGGGCTCGTGCGAAAACTGGGACGATTATTTTTTTCTGGCGTGGTGCGCGGCTTGGTTTTGTCTGATATCCCTGACACGCAATGCGGCATAAAAATGATGCGCCAGTCATTGGTGAAATTGGTTGTGGCAAGATCAGTAATCTCGCGTTTTGCTTTTGACATTGAAGTATTTGTTTTGGTCAAAGCGAGAAAATTGCCGATGAAAGATTTTCCCGTACTGCTCAATCATCGCAAAGAAAGTAGTGTGCGCATTATCAAGGATACGGCAGTGATGTTGATGGATATTTTTTTAATTAAAAAAAATCAGCGAAAAGGTGTATATAATTAGTATGTGTGGAGTAAATGGTTTTAATTTCAGAGATGAAAATTTGGTTCAGAAAATGGACCAGGTTACGGCACATCGCGGTCCAGATCAAAGTGCTTTTTGGTGTGATGAAAAAATTTCCTTGGGTCATAATCGTTTGGCAATTATTGATTTGTCCCCGCGTGGTGTTCAGCCCATGTGGGATGCGGCGCATGAAGTCGTGATTGTCTTTAACGGTGAAATTTATAATTATCAAGAATTGCGTAGTGAATTGGAAGTTGAATACCAGTTTAATTCCCAGAGCGACACGGAAGTTATTTTGAATGCCTATAAAAAATATGGCGCCGAATGCCTGAATAAATTCAATGGCATTTTTGCATTTGCGATTTGGGATACGCGCACCGAGGAATTATTTTTGACGCGCGACAGAATGGGCGTGAAGCCGTTATATTATTTTTTTGATGGTGCACGCTTTATTTTTTCTTCAGAAATTAAAGGGATTTTGGAGCATGTTGTGTCGCGCGAAGTTGATCGGCAAGCGTTTAATCTTTTTTTTCAATTGCTGTATGTGCCAGAGCCATTGACGATGTTCAAAAATATTTTGAAATTGCCGGCCGCGCATTACGCGATTTTAAAAGAAAATAAATTGGAAATAAAAAAATATTGGGACAGCGCACCCGATTTTTTACCCTGCCCTAAAAAATCATATCAACAAACAGTGGCTGAAATTCGGGAAACTTTTCGCGATAGCGTGAAACATCAGCTGATTTCTGATCGGCCAGTGGGAATTTTTTTGAGCGGGGGATTGGATTCGACTGCTGTGCTGGGCGCGGCTGTGGAATTCCATTCCGGACCGATTAAAACTTTTTCTGTTGGGTTCAAAGATAGTATTGATCCAAAAAAATTTAATGCTGATTTTGATTTGGCGCGACAAACTGCGGCGTATTATAAAACCGATCATCATGAATTACTCGTTGGGCCAAATGATATTTGGAATGAGATTGAACAGATTGTTTGGCATTTGGACGAACCGAATTTCAATCCTACGGCTGGAGCCATTTATTTATTATCAAAATATGCGAAGCAGTCAGTGGCTGTCGTTCTTGGCGGTGATGGAGCTGATGAATTGTTTGGTGGTTATCCGCGCTATTATTATAGCCGCTTGATGGGTTTATTTTTATTTGATGAAAAGCGCGTGTTGCGTTTTTTGGCGCAGAAATCCGATCACTTAGAAAAAATTATTTCAGCAAATATCTATCATCCTACGCAAGCCGCGGAGAATTTGCAACAGCGTTATTTTATTAATGCCAAAAATCGTCCTTGTGATTTTGAAAATTATTTTATGCGTATTGACCGCGAAGGCTGGCTGGCAGATGAGTCGCTTTTGCGCAGTGATAAAATGACCATGGCCAATGGTGTGGAAGCCCGCGTGCCGATTTTGGATTATCGACTGGTAAAATTAAGTGAAACAATTCCCGTGAAGTGGAAATTTAATTTGTGGCAGAATCCGAAAAATTTTCAAGGCAAGAAAATTTGGAAAGAGGCGATAAAGTCATATTTGCCTGAGCATGTCTTGAATCAACAAAAACGTGGTTGGTTTACGCCCATGGCCAAATGGCTACGTGGTGAATTGCGCGCGCCGGTGTATGAAATTTTACAACAAGCCAAACAAAATATCACGCACTTTAATCCGGAAGGAATTGAGGAAATGTGGCAAAAACATTTGACCGGCCAAGTCTATAATCTGAACAGTATATGGGCAATCGTGATGTGGCAGCTGTGGTATAATAAATTTTTTAAAAAAATGTAATATGCGAGAATTATTTACTGAATTGTGGCGGGGGAAAGATGTCTACCGAATCTTGATGAATACTGAATGTCG
This sequence comes from Candidatus Magasanikbacteria bacterium RIFCSPHIGHO2_01_FULL_41_23, assembly GCA_001782805.1. GTDB lineage: Bacteria > Patescibacteriota > Patescibacteriia > Magasanikbacterales > UBA922 > 2-12-FULL-41-16. The sequence continues at coordinate 71,527 of MFPT01000008.1, forward strand.
TCGATTTTTTTTGCGCGGTTTGACGGTGGATGTGGGGAGTGGAAAAAATTTGGCCAGCTATCATCGGTTTTTTCAGTGTACGTCTGAAACAGAAATAAAATGTTTGGATTTGGCACTGGGAAATATTGATTTGGAGACTGACGCCCTGCCGTACACGGACAATTCCATTGATACGATTTTGGTAATGAATTTATTGGAGCATATTTATAATTTTAAACAGGTGATTTCTGAATCGCACCGCACTATAAAATCCGACGGACAGGTTATTGGCGTGGTGCCATTTCTGGTAGCCTATCATCCTGATCCACATGATTATTGGCGCTACAGCGAAGAGACTTTGAAAAATATTTTTACTGCGGCTGGATTTTCTTCAATTGAAATCAAACCGTTTGGCCGTGGAGTGGGAATCGCCGCTTATTCTCAAATTGAAATTATTTTGCCGAAAATTATTAAGATGATACTCCTGCCATTAGTTTTTGGTTTTGACGCTGGGGTTGGTCGGCTCTGTAAGCGATCGAGCGTGCGTCATTATCCATTGGGATATTTTTTTGTCGCGAAAAAATAAAAGAAAATATGAAAATTATTTATTGTGTCACGGTTCGTCTGCCCACGGAAAAAGCGCATGGTTTGCAAATCATGAAAACTAACGCGGCTTTGGTTCAATCTGGGGCAAAAGTCGAGCTGGTGATTCCTGATCGGACTAATCCGATTACGGTTGATCCGTTTGTGTTTTATGGTGTGGAAAAAACTTTTTCAATCACGAAACTAAAGTGTCCTGATTTGATTACGAATAATCGTCTGGGTTTGGTTGGGTATTGGTTGCAAAGTTATTTATTTGTCCGAGCTATTCGTCGGCACTGCGATTTTAAAAATATTATTTTGTATACTCGTGATTTGCCTTTGGCATTTTGGTTTACCAAGATTAACGCGCCGTTGTTTTATGAGATTCATAGTTTGCCGAAAAATATAACATTCGTGCATCGGCGCGCATGGAGGAAGGCACGGGGGATTATTGTGATTAGTGATGGGCTACGCGCTGAATTAATCGCGGCTGGCATGGCATCGGAAAAAATTATTGTAGTGCGCGATAGCGTAGATGTGGCGCAATTTCAAAATGTCCCGAGCAAAAATGACTGTCGTGATCAATTGGGAATTCCGCTTGATCAAAAAGTCGCCGTCTATACCGGGCATTTGTATGGTTGGAAAGGTGCGGATACTTTGGCACGCGCGGGAAAACTGTTGGCGGGGGAAAATATCCACACCTATGTGGTCGGCGGAACTGACGCGGAAATTGTTACATTTCGCGCCGAATTTTCTTCACGATTTGTGCATGTGATTGGTCGGCGTGATCATAACGAGATGCCGCGCTGGCTGGCGGCCGCGGATGTGCTGGTTATTCCGAACAGCGCGAAATATAAAATCGGCGCGGTGTACACTTCACCCCTGAAATTATTTGAATACATGGCAGCCGGCCGGCCAATTGTGGCCACTGCAGTGCCGGCCTTGCGCGAAGTGTTGGGAGAGAACGCGATTTTTGCTGAGGCTGATAATCCTGATTCAATCGCTGCTGCCATACAAAAAACTTTTGACAATTATTCGGTTTTGGAAAATCAAGCAAAAAAAATAGCCGAAACCGTGGCCACAAAATATAGCTGGGAACGGCGCGGAGAATTGATTATTAATTTTATGAAACAACATGTTTAATTCTATTTGGCTAATGACACTTATCGCTAGGGTGACTGGACAAGCGTATACCCCGTTGTGGGGGGAAAAAATACCGTTTATACTTTTGGGTTTAGGGTGTTTCAGTTTTTTTATTGTTGCGTTTACTTTGGCGTACCTGCGATATTTTCGTGAAGATAAATCATGGCGAAAGTTATTTTTTATCACGTCCAGCTTTACTATGGCTGTAGTCGTGGCTAAATATACTGTCTATCATTTTGTGAAGGGGTATATACCCGATCGGCTATTACTGTATGCCTTACCATCGCCTCGGGTTGAAAATTTTTTCTGGTTTTTATTACCAATAATTGTTTTTGGTATTTTTCTGTATTATCGTGAACGTATTGAAAAATTGCCAATTAATAAATTTTTAATAACACTTTGGTTTACCCTAGTGTTATTTTCTTTAAGTGTGGCTGCAATTCGGAATGGAATTTTTAGTATTTACGAACCGTTCACGCGTACTTACTGGGAGTATACGGGGAATCTGCCGTTCGTTAAGAGTGTTCCTGATTTTTTACATAATTACATTATATTACAACCAAAACTTGCACAACACAGTATCACCCATCCTCCTGGTTATACGATTACCCTGTATCTTTTTCAAAAATATTTTCACGCTAATCTTTTTGGACTATCGGTTCTGGTGGTGATATTGGGTACATCCGTAATTTTTCCTTTATATTTTTTTCTGAAAAATTTTTTATCCGAAAAAGATCTTCGACGCGGCTTACAACTTTTTATATTTCTACCAAGTGTAGTTTTGCTCGGAGCAACTTCAATGGAGTTTACGCTACTATTTTTTACGTGGCTTACCATATATGTCTTATATGCAGGTTGGCAACGCAGTAATTTGATTTCGTTCGTCGGTGGTTTATTAGTAGGGCTCACGTTATTCCAAAATTTTTTGGTCTTGCTTCTTACCCCGTTATTTTTGGCCTTGCTTCTCCATGTTTATGGTAAAATACAACCAAAGGATCGAAAGTATTTTTGGCTACGTTTAGGATACTCAATTATAGGTTTTTTAATATTTTTTAGTGTTCTGCAAATGGAATTTGGTTATTCGATTATCACCAATTTTCTAATTGGTCGACAAGCTAATGCTGAAGTAGTGGAAAGTAATTGGCGATCAGTTGGCACCTACGGGACATATTTGATCATGAACATTCTAGCTTTTTTTATCTATCTGGGTGTGATTCATATTCCATGGATAATTCGTTATTTTAAATCATTTTTTAATCGGCATAATATTTGGCTTAGTTTGGGCTTTTTAATCGTTTTATTTTTTTTACTTATTGGTGTTTTTCAGGGAGAAATCGAACGACTCTGGCTTTTTATCACACCTTTGTTTATTATACCACTAAGTTCACTGTATCGTGATGTTGAAGGACGCCAGTTTTCAGGGATTTTAGCTTTACTTTTTTTTCAAATTTTTATAACCCAAATTCTTTTTTATACCTATTGGTAATTAGTATGGCCTCATTCAATCAATATCAATTCGATGATTTATTAGTCCGAGATGAAGATGTGTATGCTCAAACCAAGTATGAAATGATTCTGGCAGTGCTCAAAGATAGTGGAATATTGACTATCCTGAATGCTGGTTGCGGTTCGGGAGAATTATCTTTTCTCTTGGCCGCGGCCGGGCATAAGGTCGTTGGGATTGACCCCTCTTTCGAATATATTGCTTTGGCTGAAAAACGTTGTCCGAATCAGCTGTCGGCTCAGTGCAATTTTTTAGTTAGTTCAATTGAAACATTACCAATCACTGAACAGTACGATTGTATTATTGCCACCGATGTCCTAGAGCATATTGAAGATCATGTAACGGCTATCCAAAAGCTTGTCCGTCTCATCAAACCGGGTGGAACATTAATTATTACCGTACCGGCTCTCGCGTTTTTGTTCGGGTACCATGATGAATTATTGGGTCATTATCGTCGGTATAATCGGGCAAACTTGAATTTTTTAATCAAAAAAAATAATGATATAACCGTTTCTTCTATTCGTTATTTTGGTTTCACATTAATTCCAATTTGTTATTTATATAGCAAAATACTTCGTCGGCCATATCCGGTTGCCCCAAAAAATTTAGGAATTATGGCTACTATCCGCCAACGTATCATCATGTTTATTTTGAGGCTCGATCGCCATCTCCCTATCCCGCTGGGGATCAGTTTATTGGCTATTGGCCGCAAAAATTTTTAAACAATATTTGGGTTGACAATTAAGCCTTTCTTGCTATAATTCTAGCAATCAATCTTCAAGTTTCTATGATTTCAATAGTCATTCCCGTCTACAATGAAGAGGATAATGTCGCTCTTCTCCATAATAAAATTGTCGCTGTGTGCACTAATTTATCCGAAGAATACGAGATAATTTTTGTCGATGACGGTTCTACTGATCAAACAATTAAAAAACTTAAAGAATTGCCCAAAGTTAAAATTGTGGTCTTGGCCATGGACTTTGGTCAGACATCGGCGCTTGACGCGGGGATTCATGATGCCAAAGGAGACATAATTATTACCATGGATGGTGATTTGCAGAATGATCCCGCTGACATTCCCAATTTGATTGCCAAAATTAACGAAGGCTACGATGTTGTCTCTGGCTGGCGACAGATGCGAGATGATTCATTTGGACGACGGGTTCTTTCACGATTGGCCAATTGGCTCACCGCACGAATGACCGGTCTATATTTGCATGATTCTGCCTGTGCACTCAAAGCCTATCGTCGTGAAGTAATTACACAAGTTCATTTATACGGTGAAATGCATGTTTTTCTGCCAGCGTATTTATACGGTCGCGGAGCAAAAGTTGCAGAAATTCCCGTTCGACATTACGCGCGACAATTTGGTCTTTCCAAACATTATTTTATGAAGGCGGTCAAAGATATTTTTGATCTCCTGACCATTAAATTTTTGGCGACCATGACTGGTCGCCCGCTTTTATTTTTTGGTGGTACTGGTTTAGTAGCTTTTTTGATTGGTATTCTGATTAGCGCAGTGGCGGTGTATCTGAAAATAATAGGTTTAAGAAATTTCGGACAGACACCCCTGCCAATTTTGTCAGTATTTTTTATTTTGTCGGGCATACTGTTTTTTATGTTAGGATTTTTGGCTGAGTTGATTCTAAGAGTTTATTTCGAAACCAGTAAACGAACTCCGTATATTATTCGTGAACGGATTGAAAATAAATAATTGTATATGCAGGTTATTATTATTGCTGCGGGTGAAGGAATTCGGATGCGTCCTCTAACACTTACTCTTCCTAAACCATTAGTTAGTGTTGGTAATAAGACTTTACTCGATCATATTTTTTTAGCATTACCTGACGAAGTTACTGAAGCGGTAATTGTGGTTCGTTATTTGGCAAACAAAATTAAAAATTATTGTGGTGTTACATTTCATGGTCGTTCGATTATCTATGCCGAAGGCTCATCGCTCGGTAGTGCCTATAGTTTCTTAGCGGCTCAGCCGTTTATAATCGAGGATCGTTTTCTTTTTATTAATGGCGATGAATTTCCTGATCCGGAAGATATTAAAAATTGTTTATCTTACCCGGTTAGTATTTTATGTTTTAGACCTAATGATCCTTGGAACCATGGTGTTGTCACGCTTCGGCCTGATGGAACCGTTGAACAAATTACAGAAAAACCTGTTCAGCCCAAAAGTAACCTAGCTTCATTGGGTGTGCTTGTACTTTCCAAAAAAATTTTTTCCTATGTCCCTGAAAAAAATGACACAACTGAATTTTTTTTTACTAGTCTTGTTAATCAGTTTCTTCGTGATGAAGACGTTGTGGCCGTAGAATCAAAACGTGGTATTGGAGGAATTTCTACAGTGGCTGATGTGGAAAAACTTAATAATTTACTTTTATGATCTTTACTCGTACACCGTTTAGATTGCCGTTGGGAGGAGGCTCGACCGATTTACCAGCTTATTACGAAAAACACGGCGGTTTTATATTTTCCGTGGCCATTAATTTATATATGTATTTGGGACTGAATCGTCCGCCCGGTGACGATTTGATTCGACTCAAATATCGTGACAGTGAAGAGGTCGAACGATTGACTGACTTAAAACATAATATCGCGCGCGCGGCTTTACAAAGAACGGGTATTGCCAAAATGGTTGAGATTTCTTCGATGGCTGATGTTTCTGACGGTACAGGGTTAGGTAGTTCAGCCAGTTATTTGGTCGGTCTCTTGAATGCTCTGCATGCGCTCAAGGGGGAAAATACTTCTCGTCAACATTTGGCTGAAGAAGCCTTTGTGATTGCGACCGAAGATTTGGGTTTACCTGATGGTAAACAAGATTTTTATTTGGCTGCGTTTGGAAATTTTTGTGTACTGAATATCCATCAAAATGGGAAAGTCGATGTTTCCCCTGCACATATTTCACGTGCTACCCAACAAGAATTTGAAAAACGAAATTTGCTTTTCTATACCGGTGTTCGGCGTTCCAGTGTCGATATTTTAAAAGAGCAGCAGACAAATATTAGGGAAAATAAAATTGATGCTATTGAACTTAAACATCAAATAAAAAGAATTGGTTATGATATTTTGTCGACATTTGAAACCGGTAATTTGGATCGGTTTGGTGAACTTTTAGATGAGCATTGGCAGCTCAAGCGGCAGATGTCGCAGAAAATGTCCAATGATCTTTTTGATAATATTTATGAACAGGTAAAACATTCCGGAGCCTTGGGTGGAAAAATTGTTGGGGCCGGTGGTGGTGGTTTTTTCCTAGTCTATTGTCAAGATGGCAGCCAAACTGGGGTTCGAAAAGTATTCGCCGAGGCTGGAATGCGTGAAATTGAGTATCGTGTCGATGCGGGCGGTACGCAAGTATTACTAAATCGCCATCGTTCATTAAACACTATATAAAGTATGGCTTTATCAGGACATACTATTGGGGTAGTTGGGCTCTGGCATTTGGGTAGCGTATATTCCGCTGGTCTAGCTGATTTAGGTCACCGGGTTATTGGGTTTGACGATAATCCAGAAACTATTATGAATTTTCAAGCTCAACATCTGCCGGTGTATGAACCGGAACTCGCTGAACTTATAAAAAAAAATGTTTCTTCTGGACAACTGCAGTTTACAAACGATCCTTCGGCTTTGCGCGTCTGTGACGTTATTTGGTTGACCATTGATACACCACTCGCCGATGATGGTCATCCTGATATTTTTCCTTTGGAAATTATACTGCAACAGATCGCGCTTTATTTTCAAAACCCTGTGACATTGGTTGTTTCAAGTCAGGTTCCAATTGGGACGGCTGGAAAATTTTCTCAACTTATCAAGAATATTCGGCCAGATTTACAATTTCATTATGTGTATCAGCCGGAAAATTTACAATTGGGTCAAGCTTTGAAAAGTTTTTTTACACCCAGTAGAATTGTAATAGGGGCAGATGATCAAATTGTAATTGGAGTTATACAAGAAATTTTTGCCAAATTAAACACGCCAATTTCAATAGTGAGTACGGCATCGGCTGAAATGATTAAACACGCCCTCAATGCTTTTTTGGGGACATCGTTGAGTTTTATATACGATATAGCAGATCTATGTGATGTTTATGGTGCTGATGTACTTGAAGTAAGTCGTGCCCTAAAGAGTGACCAACGTATTGGTAATAGTGCTTACCTCGATGCCAGCTTAGGATTTTCTGGTGGGACACTTGATCGTGATTTATCAATTTTGGTGTTGAAAGCCAAAGAACAGGGGATTATGGTGCCAGTTATTGAACAAGTTGCCAGAAAAAATAAAAATCATTGGCTGACACTAATAAAATTTTTAGAATCGAATATCGCTGATTTGTCACACACGACGATTGGCATATTGGGTTTGACTTACAAACCTGGCACTTCGACCCTCCGTCATTCACTATCAATAAAGGTGGCACAAGCTTTGGTTCCGCTCGTAAAAGAAATACGCGGTCACGATCCATTGGCGAGCACGGAAGAGATAATTGCTGAGGTAGCCCCAATGGTGGTGTCTGACGACGTGTATACAATGAGTCAAGGTTGTTCTGCACTTCTCGTCATGACTGCTTCACCAGAATATAAGACTCTTGATTTTTATGCATTGAGCCAAGTTTTGATTGGACCAAAGATTTTATTTGACGCAAAGAATTTTCTTCACGAACAGGAAGAAGAGATAAAGAAACATGGCTTACAGTACCGTGGCGTAGGTCGAGGACATAGTACACTATTATGATTTTATCAAATAAACACGCCATTATTACCGGTGGCTCGAAGGGTATTGGCAGGGCAATCGCAAAAGCTTTTGTTCAGCGTGGCGCCACAATTTTAATTGTGGCGCGTAGTCTTTCAGAATTACAGGCAACCCAAGCCGAATTGGGTTCTGACTCAGTTTCAATTTATCAGGCTGACATTTCTCAGCCGTTGGAAGTTGATAACCTTTTTGTTGAGATAAAAAAAAAGTGGGGAGATAAACTTGATATTCTCATTAACGCTGCCGCGATCTACGGATCAAAAGGTTTTTTGGAAGATACCAATGTGGAAGATTGGCTACAAACTATTATGATTAACACTTACGGCACTATGCTCATGACGCGCGGAGCATTGCCACTTATGAAATCCCAGATTAAAGGTCGGATAATTAATTTTTCTGGTGGTGGCGAAGGATCATTTCCTCGTTTTAGCGCATATGCTACTTCCAAAGGCGCAATCATCCGTTTTACCGAAAGTATTGCCGAAGAAGTTAAGCCTTGGGATATAACGGTGAATGCCATTGCCCCTGGCCCAGTTAATACTTCGTTATTGCAAGAAGTTTTGGATGCTGGCCCAGAAATAGTAGGAACTGACTTTTATGAGCGGTCAAAAATGCAACAAAAAGAAGGCGGCGTATCACCGGAGAAAGCCGGAGAATTATGTCTTTGGTTAGCATCCAAGCAATCGGATGGATTAACAGGAAAAGTTTTAAGCGCGGTCTGGGACAAATACGAAGATATTCCCCAACACCTTGAAGAGATTATGAATTCCGATGTTTACAATTGGCGTCGAATTAAACCTAAAGATCGCGGTTATGAGTGGTAAAAAAATTTCTTTGGCTCTCATTGGCGTGGGTGGAATTGGTAAACGGTACGCGCAAGCCTTAATGCATATTTCAACTATTAAATTGGTTGCCATTGTTGACTCCGACATTTCCAAGGCAGAAATTGTAGCGCGTCAGTTTTCTGATTGCCATGGAATTGCTGATTGGAAACATTTGCTTCATCGTAGGGATATTGACGCAGTCATTGTTGCTACTCCCCACGTATTACTCGCACCGATTTCTTTGGCTTTTTTACAAGCTGGCAAACATGTACTGTCTGAAAAACCTGGCGGCATTCGTTCCAGCCAGATAGAACAAAATATACAAATGGCTCAAAAAAATTATCGGCAGTATATGATTGGCTTCAACCATCGCTTTCACGAATCTTTTATTTTAGCCAAAAAATTAGTTGATCAGAACAAAATCGGTGAGCTGATGTTTATCCGTTCGCGGTATGGTTTTGGTGGCCGGAAAAATTTTGATAAAGAATGGCGTCATAATCGCAGTATCAGCGGTGGTGGTGAATTGATTGATCAGGGTGTTCATATGATTGACATGGCGCGATTTTTTTTGGGTGATTTTAATGTCGTCTGTGGTTTTGCTGATTCATTATATTGGAATACTCAAGTTGAAGACAATGGTTTTGTCTTGCTTCGCAACAAAAAGAAACAAACGGCCTCTATCCACGTGAGCTGGTCAAATTGGAAACCAATCCATGAATTTGAAATTTACGGAACCAAAGGTTATATTCACATCATCGGCCTGGGCAGAAAGTATGGTGGCACAGAAAAGGTAATTTTGGGGAAACGAAAAGAAAACGACCCCGATCATCCTCTGGAAAAAGAATTTATCTGTGATCCTGATGCTGACAAATCTTTGTCGCGTGAAGTTGAAGCGTTCGTACGTGCCATTCATGGCGGCAAGAATATGATTCCAACCGGCCAAGATGGATTCGCGGCTTTAAAAATAGTAGAAAAAATTTACGGCTCACAAAAAAAATATGGAATATAAAAAAATTTTAGTTACCGGTGGCGCCGGTTTAATTGGTTCTCACGTAGTGGATGAATTGTTGAAAGTTGGCTACAAAGTAAGAATAATGGATAATCTGGGTCAGCCGACCCACGATGGTAGTATTCCGCCGTGGCTTAATAAAAATGCCGAATTTATTCAAGGGGATATTCGCATTAAAATCGATTGGCAGAAAGCTCTCATTGATGTTGACGCGATAATTCATCTAGCAGCGTACATGGATTTTCATCTTGATTTCAGCACGTATATTCGTACCAATGTAGAAAGTGTTGCGCTTATGTTTGAGGTGATTACGGAAAATAAATTACCAATTAAAAAAATTATTGCGGCGTCATCACAATCAGTCTACGGAGAAGGAAAGTATTATTGTACTAAACATGGTGAAATGTATTTGCCGCCACGTGAAAGAGAGCAATTATCGCGCCATGATTGGGAACAACATTGTGCAAAGTGTAACGAGGTGGCTGTGCCAGTTGCGGAATTAGAGAATGATTTGTTATCACCATTCATTCCCTACGCAGTTTCAAAGTTGTCCAGTGAACAATTGCTTTTTTCTTTGGGGAAATTATATAATATTCCAACAGTGGCTTTGCGCTACAGTATTGTTCTGGGAGCCCGTCAGTCATTTCGTCATTTTTATTCTGGCGCATTGCGTGCATTTACAGTGAATGTTTTGAATCATGAACCAATTAGTATGAATGAAGATGGACAACAAATTCGTGATTTTGTACATGTACACGATGTAGCGCAAGCGCATTTAGTTGTATTACAAGACGAACGAGCAAACGATCAAATTTTTAATGTTGGAAGTGGCGAAAGTACGTGTGTGGTGGATTTGGCCAAGATCGTGGCAGAAGTTGCCGGCGTCCGATTTGAACCATTATTAACCAATCGGTATAGAGTTGGTGGCGCGAGGCATTCTGTTATGAATGTTTCCAAATTAAAAAATTTGGGTTGGGAGCCAACACAGACATTAAATCGAATGGTTAGTGATTATCTGGCTTGGGTTCGTCAATTTAAAAATTTTAGTGGAGTACTCAAGAACAACGAAGATGAAATGCGAGCGCAGGGATTATTAAAGTAACTGTAAATTTATTTTTAATATATGTCCATTGATTTTAAGCCTTATATTTCCATCATAAATGATTGGCCCAAACCAGGGATAACAACCTATGATGTGGGGCCACTTCTCCGTAATCCGGTTCATTTTAAAAATATAATTGAAGAATTGGCTCAGCCGTACTTAGATAAAAAAATCACGGCTGTTGTCGGGATTGAAGCTCGAGGTTTTTTGTTGGCTGCAGCTTTAGCGTATCGCTTGGATACGGGCGTGGTACTTATTCGTAAAAAGGGTAAATTGCCTCCGCCCACAATTGAGGAAGAATATAATTATGAATATGCTTCCCATGTGATTGAAATTCAAACCGGAGCAATTAATCCCGGAGAACATGTGGTACTCATTGACGATATACTGGCAACCGGTGGAACCATGTCTGCGGCCGTTAAACTGGTAAAAAAATTAGGTGGAGAAATTATTGGTTTATCGTTTATTATCTACATGTCATTGATGGCGGGCGAAGATCGGCTCAAAGGGCAAAATATTAATTATTTAATTAATTATCAATAAATATATGAATGAATTACAAAATCGTCGTTATGCCAGTGACTACTTAACCCAGGTTGGCACAGTGACTGATATTTTAAAAAAAGAGTATAGTGAAAAATTAGAAATGGCCATTGATGTTTTATTTGAAGCTTGGCAGAATGGTCATTGGGTTTATATTATGGGTAACGGCGGCTCAGCTTCAACCGCCACGCATTTGGCCGCTGATTTAAATAAAACAATTTGCAGTAGTCCTGAAGATAAAGGCCTTAAGTCATTGGCGCTTGTTGATAATATCCCTTTGGTGAGTGCCTTGACCAATGATTGGGGTTGGGAAGATGTGTATGTTAATCAACTTAAAACCATGTATCAACCGGGCGGAATTGGAATCGCGTTTAGTGTTCATGGTGGTAGTGGCAATGATTTGGCCGGAAAATGGTCTCAAAACGTGATGAAGGGTTTGCAGTATATCAAGGATAATGGCGGAAAGACAATTGGGTTCTCGGGATTCGACGGCGGTCCGATGAAAGATTTGGCCACAGTGGGCATTGTTGTCCCGGCTGATTCCACACCAATTGTGGAAGGTATGCATGTGGTTTTGCATCATCTCGTCGTCTTTGGTCTCAAAGAAAGAATTGTTCAATCAAAAAAAATGTAATTTTTATGAAACATCGCGCAGTTTTTTTTGATCGTGATGGGATTCTTAATGATACGGTTGATCGCGGTGAAGATTTTTTTGTTCAAGGCAAAAAGGTGCGTTATACCGCACCTTTTTCTTATAAAGAATTTTGTCCCAAAACAGGAATAGAGGAAGTCCTAAACACTATACATTCTCTTGATTTTTTGTGTATACTGGTTACTAACCAACCGGATATAACATACGGCACAATGTCGCTTGTAGAGCATGAAAGAATAATGTCTGAGGTTAAGACCTGGCCACTTGACGACATCTTTGTTTGCATGCATGGTCGAGATGGGGGCTGTGTATGTAAAAAACCTTTGCCGGGAATGATCTTGGAAGCGGCCAAAAAATGGAATATTGATCTGGGACGTTCTTTTATAGTAGGAGATACTCAGAATGATATTCAAGCTGGGACTAACGCGGGCTGCCAAGCTATTCTAATTGACGCAGTGAATAATCAAGAATTAGCTGCCGAGCATCGAATCAAGAATCTTGACGAGTTACCAAAGCTTTTGTCTACGCTATAATAAAATTATTTTTTAAATTAAAAATATGAAAATATTTATTGATACTGCGAATTTAGCCGACATTGAAGCTGGTTTGAAGCGAGGATTTGCGCGCGGCGTAACAACCAATCCTTCACTCTTGGCCAAGGAACCAAAAACATCATTCTCCACCCATGTCGGAAAAATACTTGAGCTTATTAATCGTTACCAACCAGGCATTCATCTGAGTATTGAGGTTTTTTCTCGCAATCCAGCAGAAATTTTGCGGCAGGCCAAAGAATTCATGGCTGAATTTAAATATCCAAGTTTAAGTATTAAAGTTCAGGTTGGTTGGGATGAGCTGGAAGTAATTAAAGAATTGAGTGCGGCCGATATTTCGGTCAATTGTACGGCTTGCATGACTGTGAGCCAGGCTATAATGGCCGCGCAGGCTGGAGCCAAATACGTAAGTCTGTTTTCGGGGCGCATCCGTGATGGTGGTACTGATGAAACAGTGACTACTGTTCGGTCTGACATGCTGGCTCGAAAAGTTTTGGATGAAAAAGACTTTGACCCAAACACAGTAATTAGATCTGTTCGTCAGCTTTTGGATGATAGTAATTTGGCAACTGAAATTATTGTGGGAAGTATTCGAAGTGTGGTTGATATTCGCGATGCGGCTTTGGCTGGCGCCCATATTATTACTATTCCACCGAAATTTTTTCCTGACATGATGAATCATTATAAAACCGATCAAGTGGTGCAACAATTTTTGGCTGATTTTTCTGACTGGCTATCATAAATTTTATGACTCATGCTGAGTTTTGCGCACGGTATATTCCTGTCCAAGGTCGTGTGCTTGATGTTGGTTCGGGACGGGGAAATTTTGTGGTTGCTATGGCTCAACTTGGTTTTGTGGTTTCGGGAATTGAAATTAACCCCGAGTATGTTGCCGAATCTCAAAATAAAGCTGTCACTGCCTCTGTTTCGGTCTCACTTGTGACTGGACAGGCAGAAGAATTACCTTATGTAGATAATTTTTTTGATTTTGCCAATTGCGCGGAAGTAACTGAACATACTAATAATCCGGAAAAAATTTGCCAGGGAATATACCGAGTTTTAAAGCCGGGTGGTTCAGCCTACATAAGTTTCCATAATCGGTTTGGTGTTTATGATTATCATTACCATCTCTACGGGATAAATTGGATACCTCGGTCGTGGACAGAAGTAATTTTGCGTGTGATAGGACGCCAAAAACCAGACGGGGAAAAGGGGAGACAGAAATTAACGACCATGCATTATTATACGTTTCGACAAGCCGTCGATTTATTGGCTCGTTCGGGTTTCCAGGTGACCGATATTCGAGTGCAGAAGATTAAAGAACGTTTTGGTTTGGTAGCGCCGGCAATTATTTTTTTGTATTATGTTTGTCTTCGACCTTTTTATTTTAATACATTTCATTTTCTGATTGAAAAAGTTTAAGCAAATTGCAAAAATATGAATCGATTTAAAATATACAGTAGTAAGATGAGATCGCATTTTCGCCAACATGCTCTAGGTTGGTTGGTAGCCGGCCTGGTGGGTTTTATCTGTGTGGCTCCGCAAATATTTTTCATTACTCGTCTTGGTTCTTCATATCAAGGGATCCACTTTTTTGCTACGCCAAATGAAGAAGCTTATTTGGCAATAATTCATGAAGTACTGGACGGTCATCCTTTGGTAGCATCAATGCCGTTTTTTGAATATAAAAATCAACTTCCGCTTTTGCCTCCCACCATGGCCTATGGCTATGTGTTGGTAAGTATTTTTTTTAATATAAGTTTAGTCACTACGTTAATAATATCTAAATTTTTTCTTCCTGCATTTTTATTTTTTTTAGTCTATTTTTTACTTGTTAAACTGCTGGAGGATGAAGAGAGAAATTCTGTGTGTTTAACTGCAATCTGCGGCGGGCTAATGGTAACGTTTGGTTTTGATTTGGTTGATTATCGTACCTTAATTAAATATTTTTCAGAAAGTCTAGTACCAAGCGGTTTTTTAATTTGGACTCGACCATTAAATCCGATTGCTGGCGCAATTTTATTGTTCTTTTTTTTAATCAATATTTTTTCTTTTTTAAAAAATAGAAATACGGTTATTAAAACTATTGTTTGGCCGGCGCTGGCCTTGGCGCTTATGATGGCTAGCTATTTTTTTAGCTGGAGTCTGGCCTTGACTATTCTCGGTGTTTTAGGAATATGGGCGTTGACACGGCAAGATTGGCGATTTATTCGTTATGCTAGTTTGATTGTACTTGTGGCAATGGTTATTTCTGCACCCTATTGGTTTGTCGTTATCAAAGCCTCAATGTTACCTTGGTACGCCGAGGCAGCGGCGCGCATTGGCTTGTGGAAAACACATCTGCCACACGTCAATAAGTTTTTGACACTGATATTTTTGTGGTTTATCGGCCTATCATTTTGGGAATATAGAAAAAATGGCCTGGCGGTTTTTAAAAAACAATGGTGGCAATTTTGTTTGGCACTCCTAGTTGCCGGTTTTCTGGTGTATAACCAGCAAATCATTACTGGCCGTGAAATTTGGTATTATCACTATGTTTTTTATACGATTCCGATTGGCTATGTTGTTTTTTTGACTTCCGGATTTTTTATTGTTCGGCCAAGTTTTAAAAAAATATGGAATAGTCTGCTTATTTTTTTTGGGTTAAGCGCCCTGACTTTGGGTATTTTTACACAGGTAAGTGCTTAC
Organism: Candidatus Magasanikbacteria bacterium RIFCSPHIGHO2_01_FULL_41_23; assembly: GCA_001782805.1. Lineage (GTDB taxonomy): Bacteria > Patescibacteriota > Patescibacteriia > Magasanikbacterales > UBA922 > 2-12-FULL-41-16. The sequence continues at coordinate 86,859 of MFPT01000008.1, forward strand.
CGATCCCAGTTTTCATATTATGAATCTCTGCAAAAGTATCGGCCATTATTTGATTATTTTAATAATCAAGCCCCTAAAGATTCTGTTGTTTTGGTTAATGAAATAAGTAATTTCCCTGCTACGTTAATCCCTGCCTTTACTCATTCTAACATATATATCTCAGGAGAGCGTCTTGTAATTGCTCCGCAGGAACGATTTGTTCATAATTATATGGTGTGGCTACGCTTACAAGGGATTGGCGATAAGGAGGTTGAAACATATCTACAAAAACATCGCGCCGAAGTGGCCGGATTATTGTACTATCAATTGCAGTCAACTTTGGGTTTTCCTGATCCTAAATTTGAGGAAACATTGAAAAAATTACCAATTGAATACAAAGAATTTTTGCAAAAAGATTTTAGTGCTGAGTTAAAAAAATATCGAATTGATTACATCCTTTCCCCCGAGTCATTTAATACCCAATTGCTGCGTGAAGTACCAACAGCATCGCCGGTATTTACTGTCTCCGGCATGATTATTTATCAGTTACCCTAAGTTTTCATTAAATGCGAAAGCCGAATAGAAAATGTCCATTCGGCTGCTTCTCTCTCCTTTTTGATTGTTTTTTCACTCGGCGACTCGCGTGCGGATTTCACGCGCGATTCGTCCCTCTTTGTATGCCACGGTGTTGACCTGATCCCAGGCTTCATCGCGAAGCTGGACGATGCGCTCCGGTGGGACTGTTGTGTTGACCATAACCGCGTTTTTCCAGTTCATCTGATCTGGATCGAAATCTGGCTGAAGATGGCCATGGTCGAGTGCGTAGCGGAACAGTTGACTCCCTGGGAAGGGAATCGGAATGAAAAACGTGATGTATGGAGCTCCAGCGCTGACCAGTCGTTTGGCCAGTTCAATGCTTTGGCTCATTTCACCTTCTGTCTCATCCGGAAATCCCAACATCATGTTGACCGGACAAGTAATACCTGCCTTGGCTGCGACATTGACCAGCTCGAGTACATCGAGTCGATCGTGTCGCAGTTTGCCTGTAGCGTACTTGTCGAGTATTCGTTGTGAGCCAGATTCAACAGGGAACACGATTTCGTTGAACCCCGCGGAAGCAATCGTTTCGAGGTACTCTTGGTCGGGGTGGAGTTGACCGTCTGAACCAGGCTTGCTCAGATGGACCAGGTTGACCCCGTTCACATTACTGATCTTCAACCCAAGTCCCGTCAATCTACGGAAGATTTCAGTCACTCTCGCTTTCTTGGCCAGGAGACTGTCATCCTCGAAGTAGATGTGAGTCACGCCGAGGTTCTGTAAGATCTCGAATTCCTTCATGACTCGTTCGATGGACTTGAGTCTGAGGGATCCGAGGTTGCCTGCCATGCTGTCATCTCGTCGTTCTTCGCTGACATGGCAGTAAGCGCACCTGAAAGGACACCCGCGCGATGTCATAAGTGGCGCGTAGCGTCGCTGTGTACCAGGCGTAATACTACCATGAGGGGAGTTTACTCCATCGTACTTCTCGAATGGCAGAAGATCCCACGCTGGAAACGGCAGTTGATCAAGATTGGTGTGGTAGGTCGTTGACCTTGTTGGCCGTACGACAGTTTTTCCATCATGTGAAAATACCACCCCGTCGATTTCGTTGAATGAGCGCCCCTGTTGCCAAGTACGCACAATTTCAACGATGGTTCGTTCAGCTTCGCTTAACGCAATGATGTCTACGAAGCCAGTTGTCATGAAGCGATCAGCCATAGCTCGGCCATTTACCCCACCGGCGATCACGAAAGCATTCGGATTTACCTCTTTAGCAATCCGAGCTACCTCCAGTGCCATACGCGTTTGGGGGGTGAAGTTCGAGCTGATGCCGATGATATCGAACTGGCCGCGAGTTAGATACTCGCGAATTCGCTCCGGCGTCATGCCAATGCGGGTGAGACCGTTCGGCTGTAGTACACGGTGGTGGAATGTCTCCTTGAGATCGTCTTCGGGTGTGCCTACTGACGCATCAAGAATTTCCACCTCAATTCCGGCTGCGCGAAGAGCGCCAGCCAGATATAATGGTCCCAATGAACCGTCTGGCCGTGGAATCTCCACGGCCATCAACTGATTGGGTGGGTAGATTAAAACTACCCGCGTATTACTTCTGGACATGCATCCTCCACAAAGACTACGGGGATTATAGGACTAAAATAAACGAAAAGTCAAACATCTGTCTTTATTTTTGTCTTGACGAACAAGTCTTTTTTTTATATAATTTGAGCATTAAATTGTATGAAAGTTGTTATCTTAGCCGCCGGTGAAGGAAGAAGGATGTTACCCTTGACCCTCAAAATTCCCAAGCCATTACTTCGGATTGGTAATAAGACAATTCTTGATTACATTTTTGATGCCCTACCTGAAGAAATTGATAGTGTCATCGTGGTGGTTGGTTATCTCAAGAAAAAAATTCAGCAGCATTTGGGCAATCGTTATCAAGGTCGGTCAATTCGCTACGTTACCCAGTCTATTTTAGATGGTTCAGCTACAGCTCTTTTGACCACTAAAGATTTTTTTTTACCAAGTGAACGGTTTTTGATTATTTATGGCGATGAATTGCCGACTAAACAAGAAGTATCTGATTGTCTAAGTCATGAATTCACTTGGCTTTGTTCCCCGGCTGAGCATCCACGTCAATCCGGTATTGCTACTATCGCATCTGATGGTAGAATAATTGAGGTGATTGAAAAACCTGAAAATCCTATTTCCAATCTTTCTGCGGCGGGTATTATGGTCGTAGATAGTACTATTTTTAATTACAGACCAGTCCAACATTCTAATGGTGAGTTTTATCTAACTTCGCTTATGAACCAATTTCTTCAGTCGCACTCAGTTCAAGTCGTGTATGGTAATATGCGCCCTGCTTTTGTTTCACCTGATGAATTACAAAAAATTTCTTTTTAATTATTTTTTTTATGATCTCAGTTATTTTCCCAGTTTATAATGAGGAGGGATCCGTAGAGGAGCTTCATGGTCGATTAGTTAAAGTTTTGTCTAATCTTGGCGAGCCATATGAGATTATTGCCGTTGATGATGGCTCTTCGGACGGTTCTCGTCAAAAGCTAGTCTCCCTTAATCCAATAACCGTAGTGATGTTATCTAGAAATTTTGGTCAAAACGCGGCGCTTGACGCGGGTTTTCAAGTGGCCATTGGGGATATTGTAGTAACTATTGATGCTGATTTGCAAAATCAACCTGAAGATATTCCCCAGTTGATAGAAAAATTAAGGACAGGTTATGGAGCGGCTGTGGGTTGGCGGAAAAATCGCCGTGATAGCTGGTCGCGGCGTTTATTTTCTCTTGTTGCTAATTGGGTTGTCCGTCGAGTTACCGGTGTTCCACTTCATGATTTTAGTTGTTCGCTTAAAGCTTACCGTCGCGAATTCATTGATGGGGTTCAGTTACTTGGTGAGACATTTATTTTTATGCCGATTTTTGCTTATGATCGTGGCGCGAAACTTATCGAAGTCGAAGTCCAACATAGTAAGCGTTCCAGCGGGGTATCAAAGTATCATATTTCTGGAATGATGTTTGTCTTGTTTGATTTGCTGAGTGTTAAATTTTTGCTCAATTATTTTGCCCGTCCTTTGCGATTTTTTGGCAGTTGGGCAGTGGTATTTTTTGTGTCAGCTCTCTTCGTTTTTGGTGGAGCAGTCACTTTGAAATTGCTTCATCTCAAGGATTTAAGCGTCACTCCCTTACCACTTATTGGCACTATGTTGACTATTTTATCTGTCTTGACATTTATGCTTGGATTTGTAACCGAAATTTTACTACGAATTTATTATAACCAAAAAGATAGCACGCCTTATATGATTTATGAAATCATCAAAAAAAATTAAACCGCGTATTCTTTTGGTAGGCGCGGGTAATTTTGGCCAGCATCACGCGCGAGTGTGGATGAATTTTTTTAAAAAAAAACGAATCAGTTTTTTTGGAATTGTAGAACGGAATGAGCGTACGCGTACATTGTTAGCTCGTACCTACGATGTGCCCATGTATGAAGAAATTACCCCAGACCTTCTTCGGTCAGTAGATGCAGTCGATATCGCCACTCCCGCGGCCAGTCATTATCGATTGGTACATGAATGTTTAAGTTATACAAATGTCTTGGTAGAAAAACCATTGGCCTTGTCATCGAAAGAAGCCCAACAATTGACGGCAAAAGCTCAGCAATCAAATCATTTTCTTATGGTGGGGCATATTTATCGGTTTCATCCTCTTATTAAAAAGTTGGAACAGTTGGTAAGAGAATCATTGAATTCCTTGCGTTATATTGATGCTACGTTTGTGGATACGGTTGCCAATCCCACTATTGATTGTGGTGTCTTGTTGTCCGATCTTCATGCTTTTGATATTTTGGATGCTATTTTGGATCAATCTCCAAAAAGCGTTTATGCACAGACAGCATCTCATAAATCAGAGGATAAATTCGAGAATGATGCCACCATAGTTTTGAACTATAACTCTGGTTTAGATGCTACGATTAAACTTTCTTGGCAACAAGGACCAAAGACACGTCAGATGCGTTTTTTCTTTTCGGACAAACAAATCGTTGTTGATTTCCAAAAGTATAAGATTACTACTCAAACTTCAAAAAAGATAAAGCATTACACTGTCCAGTCCAGACTATCCCCTTTGGGAGTTGAATTATATACATGGCTTAATTGTTTGGAAACAAAAAGTAAACCTATCGTAGACGGACAGCTTGCAACTCGGATTATACGAGTAGTAGAAGCGGCGCAAAAATCTGCTGAAAAAGCAAAACCAATCCAATTTTTATCTTTATGAAACGACCACGAGTTGCTATTATTGGCGCGGGGATATTTGGGATAAGTTGTGCGCTAGAGTTGGCCGATCGTTGCGACGTAGTTATTTTTGAACAAAATGATGACATCATGCGTGGCGGTACCTATGGTAACCAATACCGGCATCATTTGGGTTTTCATTATCCTCGTAGTGCAGCCACGGTTGAACAATGTTTGGGGGCTCAAGACAGTTTTAAAAGTGTTTGGGGAGAATCCATTGATAGTCAGTACCCGGCTTATTATGCCATTGCCAAGGCGGGTACAAAAATTTCAGCCAATGATTTTTTGAATTTTTGCGATCAATTTAAATTATCGTATCAGATTGAATATCCAGGAGAAGAATGGTTGAATCCAGAAGCTGTGGAACTGTGTATCAAGACTGCCGAACCAATCTATAATTATCCGCGTTTACGAACAATGGCGCATAATAAAATTAAAGCTACATCAGGAATATCATTGCGGTTGAGTTCTGAGGTTACGAGTGTTAAACTTTTGGATAATGGAATAAAACAATTGGAAGTTTTGATCAATAAAAATGTCGAAGAAATAAGCGTTGACTACGTGGTCAACGCAATGTATACTAATCACAATTTATTATACCATTGGCTTGGTATCCCAGCTCCTTTGCTGGAGTTTAGATTGAAAGAGCTTGTGGTGATAAAACTGCCGGTTGACCAGTCAGTTGCGGTTACGATAATGGATGGTCAATTTGTTACCATAGTCCCTATGGCCGAGAAAGGGTTGTTTACTTTAGGCGATGTCGGTCGTTCAATTCACGAAATTTCCGTTTCCGCTCACGGCCAGCCTTGGGGAAGGGGAGAACAAGTTAACAAGATTTCTCATTTTCCTGAAATGCAAGAAGCCAATCCTTTTTTTATTCCTCTTATTCGTTCCGCGGAGTACGTCCGTTCAATTTTTACCGTATTGCCGGTGCGTCCTAACACTACTGAAACTGATGAGCGTACTACAACGGTCACTGCCCATGGACATGGCTGTTGGTCAGTTTTTGAAGGAAAAATAGTCACCTGTGTCAGCTTTGCTCGACAAGTAGCTCAAGAATTATTGAGAGGGATATAATTTTGTATTTTTGTATGTCATCAATAGGAATCAAAGAAAAAATCGTCCTCGTCGGTTTTGGCTGGGTAGGCCAAGCCAATGCCTTGTCACTTGTTCGTATGGGGTACGAGGTTTTTTATTATGATGTGGTTGAGCCCAAACATCATTACTCTGATACTTATTATGAAACATACGAGCAAATAAAATCGCTCAAGAATCTTTTGGATATTGATGGTGCGAATACTTGGTACATTGTGTGTATTGGTGATCGAGTGAGTCCTGAAGGTCACCAAGACATTAGTTTGATTGAACGAGCGCTCGAATCCCTGTCTTCAATAAAAGGAAAAATCATTCTACGTTCTACTGTTTTACCGCATCACCTTGAGAATTTGCGTTTTAATTTTTATGTGCCTGAATTTTTGCATGAAGTTCTAGCTGTTGAAGAATGTTTAAACCCATTTTATTTTGTACTGGGAAGTCGTCAGGTGGATGAAATAATGCCTAGTTTTTTGCAAGAATGGGAAAAGCGAGCCTATAAAGTATTCCATGGCACGCCCGAAGAAGCTTCGCATATAAAATATTTATCAAATATTTGGAATGCAGTGCGAATTGCTTTTGTCAATGAATTTGGCGACAGTATTGCCGAGCCTAGGGATGAAGTAGCGCGTCAAAAAATTGAATCAATGCTTGATTTTATTTTGGAACGCCGTAGCTATCTGCGGTATGGTAAAACATATGGCGGACATTGTTTGCCCAAAGATATGCGTGCGTATATTGCACACAAAACCGCAAACAAAAAATTAATTCCGCTTCTTATTGGCGCGCAAACAGCAAACGCGGCACACGAAGCAGTGGCTGAAAAATATCATTTGCCCCAATGGTTTTCTTCTTGGGAAGACCGTGGCCGCGAAGCTGTAATTTCTTCTGTGTTAATTCAGTGGTGGAATTCAGTAAATGCCAACCGTCATATCCAATATGCACGTCGGCATCTTCGCCCAATCCGTCGTTTGGTAGAAAAATTTTTACCAGACCGTACACTCACTCATAACAAAGATTCATGGAATATATGGGCTCGTCAAAATCCGTTGTATTACGCGTTTCCTGATAGTGTGAGCAAACGAAATATTGATGAATTCGAAATTCGAGCAAGTGGCGCGACTGATTACGCGCGCTATATAACCGATGATCCATTATTTAAAACATTTTTGGAACAGAGCAAAAACAAGATAGTTCTGGAAATTGGCGCTGGGGTGGGTAGGCTGACTGAATTTTTGGCGCGTGATTTTGGTCTCGTTCATGCTGTGGACATTTCTTCTCGAATGCTTGATGTGGCGCGTAAACGACTGACTGGTTTTAATAATGTTTCACTTTTTGAAAATCAAGGCAATGACTTGCCTTATCCAGATGCATCGATAGATTTTATTTTTTCCGCTTTGGTTTTCCGCCATTTGCCAAGCATTGTTTTGGTTCGTGATTATTTCCGTGAAATTAAACGCGTGCTTAAGCCTCATGGATTGGCTAAAATTCAATTGCGCACTGGTTTGGAAGCATATCGTTGGCGCTGGTTTTATGGCGTGTCGATGAGTCTAAATGAAACCAAGAAAATGGTCGAGCAACATGGCTTTATTGTTTTGAATATTGAAACAGAGAATGCCAAAAGCCTGTGGCTAGTTATTCAAAAACCAGAATAAATATATGAAAAAAATTCTCATTACGGGTGGAGCAGGCTTTATTGGCTATCATCTGGCAATTCGTCTCTTAATTGATCCGCTAAATCAATTAGTTTTAGTTGATAACTTGCAGCGTGGCAAAATGGACGCGGATTTGGCTGAATTATTAGAAAATGGTCGCGTGGAATTTATTCAAGCTGATTTAACGCAAGAATCATTTTATAAAACTTTGCCCACTGACTTTGATCATGTGTATCACTTGGCGGCAGTCAATGGCACAAAGTGGTTTTATAAAATTCCTGATGAAGTATTGCGGATTAATATCCTATCATTGGTGTATATTTTGGAATGGATCAAGGGTTTGGCCAAAAAACCAAAACTATGTTTTACTTCATCTAACGAAGCCTATGCCGGCGCTTTGGAATCATTTAATCAACTTCCCATTCCTACACCAGAAAATGTCCCCTTGGTAATTAGTGATACTTACAACCCGCGCTGGACATATGCTGGGACAAAATTGATTGGCGAACAATTAGTAATTTTTTATGCGCAAGTCCATAATTTCCCCGCAGTGATTGTGCGTCCGCATAATTTTTATGGTCCGCGGGCAGGCTACGATCATGTGTTGCCTGAATGGTGTGCAAAAATTCGCCAAAAAATGGATCCTTTTGTTTTGTATAGTCCCGACGAAACCCGTACATTTTGCTATATTTCCGACGCGGTCGAGGCCATGCAGATACTTATGGATTCGAGTGTTATGAATAATTCGCCTATTGAAACTGTGCATATCGGCGCCACTGACGAAGTTACGATGCAAGATTTATCCGAAAAATTATTTGCGATTGCTGGCTGGCATCCACAGAATTTGGAAATTAAACCATCACCTGCTGGTAGTGTGAAACGCCGATTGGCTGACATTACTAAGATTAAAAATTTGGTAGGGTGGGAACCCAAGACTTCGCTGGAAGATGGTCTGAAAAAAACCTTTGAATGGTATCAAAAAAATCCAAAGATTAGTTAAAAATTTCTATGTCGTCTCTGGTTTAATTTAGTTTTTGAAAAATTCTTTTATTTTTTCACAAACAGTAAGTACGTCTTCATCGGTTAATGTGTAGGCTGATGGCAGCCATACGGCCTGAGGAGACAAAAGAATGCTTTGGGGAAATAAATCATCAGGTTGTTTATAAGCTAATTGTCGGTGAATAGGGAACCAGTATTTTCGGCTGTCAATACTATTCGTTTTTAAATATTCTACTAATTCATCACGACGTTCAGGAATAAGAGCATCGGTCCACTGAGGCACTTCTTCCGTTCGAAATTTAAATAAGGATAAGTAAGGTAAATCACCAAGATTGGTTTGGTAGAGTTCATGATTCCGTTTCATTCGTTCAATTCGTTTTTTAAGCAAAGTTAATTGACCCAAACCAATAGCAGCTTGCAAATCTGTCATTTTAAAATTATACCCAATCGTATCATGCCTATCATCGCCGCCCGTTCCGCGTGTTGGCCGACCTTGGTCTTTCAGAGGGCGCAAACGGTTGTAGATTTTTTCGTCATTTGTCACAATCAGACCACCTTGGCCAGTGGTAATAGTTTTGTTTGGTGAAAAAGAAAAACAACCAGCCTGGCCAAAGGTTCCTAAATATTGACTGCCTTGTTTGGACATCAAAGCCTCAGCTGCGTCTTCAACTACAAATAAATTATGTCTTGTGGCAAGTGCCATTACTGCGCTCATATCTGCTCCGCGGCCAGTTACATGTACTGGCATGATGGCTTTGGTTTTTGCGGTAATACGTTTTTCTGCTTGTCCGCAATCAATCGTAAATGTAGCGGGATCAACATCAACCAAAATTGGCGTAGCACCGCACAGATCAACCGCGTTGGCAGTGGCAATAAATGTAATATCGGGGACTAATACTTCGTCACCGTGTCCAATTCCCAAAGCTTTTAATGCCAAAAATAATCCGACTGTGCAGCTCGGCGTAGCGATAGCATATTTGGCATTTACTAGAGCAGCAATTTTGGTTTCAAATTGGGTCACGAGTGGCCCTTCATTAATGTAGTTATTATCGAGAGCTTGGGTCAAAAAAATACGTTCAGCCCCTGAACCAACTTGCGGCAACCACCAAGGAATTTTTGCAGGCATACTTTTATTAAATAATTCGTGGTTTGGGCAATGGCATAATGTACTTGCCTTTGTACCCATTTTTTTTCATGATTTTGATGAGTTCTTCGCCAATGTGCCAAGAGAGAATTAAAGCGTATTCAGGCTGGTCGCGGTACAATTCCTCTTCATCGATTACCGGAATATGAGTACCAGGAGTGTAAAGGCCAATCTTGGGCGAACCCTTTTTCTCCACCGCGTAATCGAGCAGTTCATTGGTAATGTGCGAAAAACCCAATAAAGTATTGGCTCGAGCTGGACTGCCAATACCCACAATGTGCGCGCCGTTTTTTTTGCATTTGAGCAAAAGTGCGAGCAGATCATTGCGTACTTTTTGAATTTCCTTTCCCCACGCAATCAATTTTTCCAAACTGTATAAACCAGCTTGCTCTTCGGCTTGAATTAAATTCTTTACTCGGGCGTTCATAGGCTGCTTACCTTTTTTGGCGTATACACGAATTGAGCCGCCGGCCGCGGAAATGCGTTCTGCGTCGATTAAACTCATGTCATATTTGTTAAACAAGATTTGCAATGGTTTGAGCGCATAAAAACGCAAGTGTTCGTGGTAAACAGTGTCAAATTCTTTTTTTTCTACTATATCCAGAAGATATTGGGATTCCGAGACAAAAATGCCGTCGCTTTTGAGTAAGTCACGGACATTACGCATGAGTTCCGGCACATTATTAATATGCGCGAAAACATTGGTCGCGGTAATAACTCGAGCCGATCCATATTTTTTTTTGGCCTTAGTAACACTGGCTTTATCAAAAAAAGTCTGAAACGTTGTAATGCCATTTTTATTGGCATCTTTGGCTGCGTTGGTTGGTTCAATGCCGAGCACCTGCATACCTTTGGCTTTAAAGCCTTTCAGTAGTGTGCCATCATTGGATCCAATATCTACAATTAAATCTTTTGGTTTTAATTCGTATTTTTTTTCCAGTACATCGGCCAATTCCAAAAAATTACGAATAAGCATGCTCGTAAGACCGGTGCGGTAGGGGTAATCGGGAAAAAATACTTTGCCTGGTTCGGGGACATAATCAATTTGAACCAGACTGCAGTTGGAACAGCGAACTAGGTTGAGCGGATATCGTGTTTCAGATTCGTGAAGTTCTTCAGCTCGCAAATATTCTTGCACAATTGGCTGATGACCCAAATTTAGAATATTTTTTAAATTGTCTGCCCTGCAAATTTGGCAGGTAAGACTATAACCAGTGTAGTTATTTTTTTTCATAAATAATAAATTTTTTATCCCCTAAATTAAAACTAGGTGGAGGGAATGGAGCAAAAGTCATGGCTCTAATCCAGTTGCGTATTTGCTCACCATTCCATGACCAATCAATTTCCCCATCACCCGGTAGCCCTTTGGGATAGTATGTTGCTTGGCTTTCATCTTGGGGTACAACGACTATTTCCTTGCCAGTCAGCCACGTTTCCAGAAAATCAGCGAATAATTTTGTTCCGGTAGCAGTGAATTTGTCATACACCGATCTTCCTGTGTCATCAGAGGTAATTTCAAATTGTTCTTGCTTAATGATTGGTCCTGAGTCAATGCCGGCATCCATCCAGTGGATTGTTACGCCCGTGTGCGTTTCGCCATTGAAAATCGCGTGCGCCGTAGAGAAACGACCGCGATATTTAGGCAAAAGAGCCGGATGAATATTGAGCGTGCCGAGTCGAGGAACTGCCAAAACTTCGGGGGGAATTATTTGCATCCCACCAATACAAAAAATAATATCTGGTTGTATGTCTTGAATTTTTTTGACAATTGTTTCGTCGCGAACTTTGGTGTCGCGAATGAGGGGTAGATCCAAGGTAGTGGCAATTTTCATCAAAGATTCATACCAAGTATCCTCTCCCGTATCATCCAGATTAGGAATAACAATTTCTGGTCGTACACCATGTTCGACCAGTAACCGCAGACAGTTTGCGCCAATTTGTTTTCCACCAACAAAGATGCATTTTTCCATAAAAAAAACTTACAAAAACTCATTAAAGTATAGCCAAAACCGGCAGAGGTGTCAATATAATTTTGGACTTTTCTGATTGACATTCAGAAGAAATCAAGGATATACTATCCTGATTAAACTCTCGGGAAATTATGCCGATATGAAAATATTTTTTATTACTTCAAAACTTAATTTCGTTAGTGCTGGCGGCTCGGTGGAGGAGTTTGATCTTATTATCAAGACGCTTCAGAAGTGGGAAAATGAAGTAACGGTTATCACGGTATTTTCGGAATTCAATGATATCCCAACTACATTGTCGTATTCTTTGATTCAGGAAAATATAGTACCCCGCAGTCTATGGGGAATTCAAAAAGGTATTTTTAAAATTTTACAAAAATATGAATCCCAGGCCGATGTGTTTCATCTCGATGGCCACTTATTTTTATTTGGCGCTGGCGCCTATCGCCGTTGGGGTGGAAAAATCCCTGTTTCTGCGTTTTTTAATCGTGAACTAACTTCCTGGCCTGAGCTTATATCAGTATTTTTTGGTCGCTCATCGTATTCACTATTCAAAAAAATGAAAAGAGGACTGCGTTATGTGGCTGAGCGATATATTGGTATGTTTCTGGCCAATGGAATTGATTTAACGACTTTCATTAGTCCTTTTTTCCAACAAGCTTATGAAGATTTTGGTCTAAGAAAAAAAAGTAATTCTTTGGTCATCGGCGATCCGATTGATTGGCGGGGAATTATGAAAAATAATTCTATTTCTTCAGAATTTTATTGTGCGAGAAATAAAATTAGGCAACCAATTACTTTATTTTATTCAAGTCGAATGGCGGCAGGTAAGGGTTTTGACGTACTGCTAAAAGGTTTTTCTGAAATTAAAAAAAAAGAAAATTTTCGTTTAGTTTTGGGTGGGAATGGTCCGGAAGAAAAAAAGGTCCGAGCCATGATACAGGATTTACAATTGACGCCGTATGTTGATTTATTGGGCTGGGTTTCCAAAGAACGACTGTACGAACTTCACAAGACAGTAGATATATTTATTCAGGCTGATTGGATGCCAATTGGTACGTCTATTTCTTTGGTCTACGCAATGGCTTTTGGCATCCCTTCAATTTTACCGGCTGGAGGAGGTTTAGCATGGATGGCTGGGGACTGCGCGCTTTATTTTTCTCGATATAATACGAAGGAATTGGCTCAAGCAATCGAAAAACTAGGGAATGATCCAGAACTCAGAAGTCAGTTATCTAGGAACTGTTATCGCAGATTAGCTCGACCACAATTTGATTATGAATATCAAATAAACCTTCTTTATCAGGAAATGGGTAAACTAAAAAATGAATTATGAGTAATAGTCCCGCGACTACGGGCTTACACAGCAAGACCATTAAAGGTGCTCAATGGTTATTGGTAGATAATATCTTGCAGAAAGTACTTAATATCGTAACTTTTCTTGTTTTGGCGCATAAATTGTTGCCCGCGGATTATGGTGTTATGGCCGTACTTTTTATGGTGACGGGATTTTTTGACATGGTCACAACCCCGGGATTTGAAAAGGCTTTACTACAACGTCCGCGTGAAGAAACCATTCGCTATTTGGATACCGCTTGGACGTTTCACCTCATAAAGTCCTTCTTTATATCATTTTTTATTTTTTTGGCAGCTCCGCTGATAGTTGATTTTTTTCACATTGAAAGTTTTGTAAAAATAATCCAAGTTGGTGCTTGGCTTATTTTTATTGGTAGTCTGGGTAATAGTCAACAATTATATTTTTTTAAAGATTTTCAATACCACAAGATATTTTATCGTGATATAGGTTCTCAAATTAGTTATATGGCGGTGGCTTTTTTCTGGATTGTCTTTGTCGAGGCCTCAGTGTGGGCTCTTCTCATGGGGCATATGGCACGCTACGCCACAGGAGTCATTCTAACGTACGTTCTTAGTTCAGAAAGATCCCACTTTTCATTTGAGTTTAAAAAATTACGTGATTTGTTTAACTATAGTAAATGGGTAATGGGACAAAATGTCGTAGGCTATGTTTTGGGAATTTTGGATACGATATATATTGGTCGACTTCTCGATTCAGCTCGACTTGGTTTGTACACCAAGGCGCGTGATCTTTCATTTAGTGTTGTCGCTCCGTTTTTTAATATTCTCAATAAGATTGGTTTAACGGTTTATGCTGAAATTCAAGACAAGAATGCCAAATTGCAAGAAGGGTTTCTTCGTTCCCTTGATATTATGTTGGGGATCACTATCCCTGTATTTTTTTTACTGTTAGCCGAAGGGGGAATGATTGTTAATGTACTTCTTGGATCACGATGGCTAGGAATTGTTGTGCCGCTTAAAATTTTAGCCGGAGCAACAATTTTTAGTAGTTTAGTTACTATCACAAAACCGATTTTTGATGGAATTGGACGGCCGGATATTAATTTTAAATTAAATATAATTCAGTTGTTGGCTTCGTTGTTGTTTATTTTTGTTGGTATCAAATATTTTGGATTAAATGGAGTGGCTTGGGCAATGGCTGCTATCTGGTTTTTGCTTTCGGCAGTTTGTATATTGACGCTTAAGTCGATTCTTAAACTTGGTGCGGTAATGATGTGGCCGACTATTGCTACATTGGGCGGAGCATTGTTTACAACTTTGGGTATTGCCGTACCGATGTATTTACTACGCATGCGTTACGAACATAATCCACTTCTGGTGATTGGTTGGTTAGTTGGGTTGGCAATAGTGTATTTTTTTTCAATCAAAATAATTGGCCAACGATTTTCTCGTGGGCCATGGCAAACGTGGTTGTCGCTGTGGCATGAAGTCAAACGTTCAACTATTAACGTTTCTGTTTGAAGAAGATTATTTTTGTACCAGATTGAGTTTTTGTGCCAGGAGTAACACCATGGACTGTAGGCCGATTTTTTTCTTTTCATGGTCTGGTTCGTACTCCCAGAGCTGAGTCATATTGATAGGAATTGATTCGTCGAGAATTGCCTGTACAAAACGGATGACTTCATCCTCATTATAGACAAAATTGTTCAGTTGTTCCTGAACAAGGTATGGAAGTTCCTTCATGGTTGGACATTTTTTTACACTACTTAGAAATTTGTAAAATTGATTGCCAAACATTATGACTGGTTTTTTGAGGAGAGTTGCTTCCCAGCCAACGGTTCCGGTTATTGTGGTAATAAGACGGGCGTATGGGATAATATCAAAACTACTTATTCTCGGATTAATAAGTTTTACATTAGGATTTTTTTTAAGAGCCTTATAAAAACTACGGGGGCGAAATTCCACCATGGCAGGATGTTCTTTGATATACAGTTTATAATGGACGGGTAGCGAGTGAGCAATTTGGTTTATAAGATTGAGTTGGTTGGTGTGCCATGGGGCTTGCAATAAAAGAGCAATTTCTGGTTCATAATGCAAGGGGAAAAAAGCAAAATCTTCTTCTGGATTGAATTCATCATAGAGGTCATTCACGCCAATTGCGTTGCGTATTTTTCGTTTTATATGGTCAACAAGATAGTATGCTGGGTGCGTATCATAGGAATAATCATGGTTTTTTCTCTGTTCCCTATACTGAGTTAATATTTCTTTGTACCAATTCACTGAACGAAGTAGCTTTGCTGGTCGTAAAAATTGAAATTGACTTGACCGAGTAGTGTTTTTGAGGTAGTTAGGGATTGCTGGCGAGTAAGCTTTTGGTTTATTGCGAAATTCAGCCAGAAAGTCAGTGGCTGATTTGAAGAAATCCAATGGTTTGTCTTTGTATAATTCGTACAAAGATTCGGCACCGGTAAAAGAATCATATTCCTCACTAATAAGATAGCGGGTTCCCGTACAGGTAGGCAGAGTCACCAAGGTCTTTATACCCATTTTTTTGGCCATTTCCCATAAGAGCAAGTTACCCAATCCGCCAACAACGGAAGCAAATACAAAATCTGGTTTTTCTTCTATGAGCATAGTTTCAATCGTCCTGGCGTGCACTTGCAGAATACGAAGCATGGTTTCGTGGTCAAATGGTGGTTGGTCATAAGGATATTCTCTAACTAGTTGATTGGACATGAGAATTCGGTCAATCGTCAAGTAAGGCCAGAGATTAGGGATGCCGTATGTTTCTTCGAGATAAGCTAGATATTTTTTGTCGACTTTCTCCTCTTTATATTTTTTGTGAATGTCTTCATCAAGAAGAAGTGTGCCATAGTTAATATCTTTTTGTGAGCGCAAAAAATCATAACTGGAGCGCTGGTATACATATCCACAAAAATCAGTTACTCCATATTGTTCTTTGAGACTTCTGATAATTGCATGTCCCAAATAGGCAAATCGGCGTTGAAGAAGAAAGCATCCTTTCATAGTAAAATGAAAATAATTTACTGGTCTATGATAACTAAAGCAACATGATAAGTCAATCGGCTTGTCGGTTGACAAGGGGTTATGTTATTATAAGTTTGAATTAAAAATTATGTATCAAAAATTCCCCCAAAAGATTGTTGCCACTATTGAAGCCCGAATGACATCTTCCCGTTTGCCGGGCAAAGTCATGTTGCCCCTCGCAGGCAAGCCTTCCACTGAGCGTCTTATTGAGCGGCTCAAACGAAGCGCGTATATTGATGAAATAATCATTGCGACTACTGTGAACGTGGCTGATGATATTTTGGAAGAATTAGCTAACTGTCTCAGGGTCAAATGTTTTAGAGGAAGCGAAGAAGATGTT
The DNA here is from genome assembly GCA_001782805.1 of Candidatus Magasanikbacteria bacterium RIFCSPHIGHO2_01_FULL_41_23. Taxonomy (GTDB): domain Bacteria; phylum Patescibacteriota; class Patescibacteriia; order Magasanikbacterales; family UBA922; genus 2-12-FULL-41-16. The sequence continues at coordinate 103,250 of MFPT01000008.1, forward strand.
TTGGGACGAGTACTCGCGGCCGCCGAAGCCAATAAGGCTGAGATTATTGTCGAAGTCACCGGTGATTGTCCCTTGGTTGACCACCGACTCATTGACCGTGGAATTGAAGAGTTTTTTAACCGAAAGATTGATTATGCCTCCAATATCATTCCCGTGACTTTCCCTATTGGTTTTGATGTTCAGGTTTTTCCCACCAAAGTTTTGGCTGAAGTTGCTCGCCTCACAACTGATCCAGTTGACCGAGTTCACGTCTCGTATTATATTTATAATCATCCGGAGCAGTATCGTCTGTATAATTGGTCGGCTGAAGGCGAATATTATTGGCCGGAGCTTCGGGTAACTTTGGATGAAAAAGCCGATTATGAACTTTTAAAAATAATTTTTGAGCGTTTATTGCCAATTAATGAGGACTTTACAGCTTTGGAAGTAATCAAATTTTTGCGAGCCAATCCAAAACTATTAGATATTAATAAACATGTCAGACAAAAAGAAATTGATGAAGAATAAGTATAAGGCTGTAATTATTGGTGCTGGCCGGATTGCGGCTGGTTTTGATACGCCAAAAAGTAAGGCGGTATTGACACATGCCCATGCGTATACACTTCATTCATCTGTGGATTTGGCAGGAATATGTGATACTGATCATGAAAAAACAAGAGCAAAGGCCAAAAAATGGTCAATACGGGCTTTCGATAATCTGGCCGAGATGTGCATACATGTTAAGCCTGATATCATAAGTGTTTGTACTCCGGATGAAACTCATTTTGAAGTATTGAAAACAATTTTAAAATATTCTCCGAAATTAGTTATTTGCGAAAAGCCCGTTACAATTAACATTGACCATACTAAAAAAATTATTGGTTTATATAAACGAGAGCGGATTCCACTTTTGGTAAATTATTCACGTCGTTTTGATACGACAGTTCAAAATTTTAAGGCTAAAATTGAATCAGGCGAGTATGGTAAGGTTCTAGGAGCCACAGGTATTTATACTAAAGGCATCTTGCATAATGGTTCGCACATGATTGATTTGGTTCAGTATTTATTTGGTGAAATTAATGCGAAAATTAATGCACTATATTCCCAGTCAGATTATTTGCCAACGGATAAAACAGTTTCGGCCTTTTTACAATTTAAAAATTGTCCGCAGTTTTTTTTAATGGGCAGTGATGAGCGCTCGTATAGTATTTTTGAACTAGATATTTTATTTGCCAAAAAACGGATACGATTCTTGGAGTCTGGTTTTTATGTTTCTGAACAAAATCTATTTTCTGACCCTCTGTATAGTGGGTATACTGTATTAGATAAACCAATCATTCGGACTACAAATTTGTCTACAGCTCTATCTTGTCTAGTTGAAAATGCTGTGGAACATTTGGAAACTGGCGCCCCTCTTTTGTGTGATGGTGCCGATGCTTACAAAACTCAAGTCGTCTGTTCAAAAATTTTAAAAAAACTTTAAAAATAATATGTCAGAGTTAGCAATTTTTGGGGGTAAACCAGTGAGAAAGAAATTATTTCCAGCCTATACGTTTATTGGTATTGAAGAAAAAGCAGCCGTTAATCGGGTGATGGACTCTGGAGTTCTATCTCGTTTTTTAGGATGCTGGCATCCAGATTTTTACGGTGGCACTGAGATCCAGGCATTTGAAAAAGAATGGGCCGAATATATGGGAATAAAACATGCGATTGCAGTTAATTCCTGTACTTCGGGCTTGCAAGCTGCGGTTGGTGCGTTGGGAATTTCACCGGGTGATGAGGTGATCGTATCTCCTTTTACTATGGCCGCGTCAGCTACCGCTCCGCTTTTGTACGGGGGCATACCAGTATTCGCGGATATTGAACCAGAATATTTTTGTTTAGATGTGGAATCAGTGCGGCAGAAAATTACTGTAAGAACCAAAGCAATAATCGTAGTAGATATTTTTGGCCAGCCCTATAATGTTCAGGCCTTGAATGTCCTTGCTAAAGAATATAATATTCCCATTATTGAAGATTGTGCCCAAGGTCCTGGCGCTCAGTTTCAAGGTCGTTACGCTGGGACTTTGGCTGATATTGGGGTTTATTCACTCAACTACCATAAACATATTCACACTGGCGAAGGCGGAATGATTGTTACTAATAATGACGATCTGGCAGAACGCATGCGTTTGATTCGTAATCATGCCGAAGCTGTTGTTGAAGATAAAGGCACTGAAGATTTGGTAAATATGGTAGGCTTTAATTTTCGTTTAACTGAGCTTCAGGCTGCGATTGGGCGTGAACAATTAAAAAAATTAAAAACTCTTTTTGACGAACGAATTAAAAATTGTAATTATTTAAATGAACAGCTATCAAAAATTCCTGGAATTCGTAGTCCAGGATTAAGACCTGACGCCACCCATGCTTATTATTTGCATCCGTTTTTATTTGATGAAGCAAAAGTCGGTGTTCACCGAGACATATTTATCAATGCGGTTAAAGCAGAACTTCCAGCCACAGCATTGCGCGAATTAGAAGGTCAGCAAATTGGTGTTGGATATACTAAGCCTTTGTATTTATTGCCACTCTTTCAGAAACAAATTGCCATCGGCTCCAAAGGTTTTCCCTTTACGACTGCTTCACATCTTTTGTCGTACGAGAAGGGACTATGTCCAGTGGCTGAAGATTTGTATGAGAAAAAATTATTCACCCATGAGTTTATGCGTCCGCCAGCTACTCGAGAGGATCTTAACGATGTGATCAGGGCTTTTCAGAAAGTATATGAGCACCGTAATGAATTAATTTTTTAAATATGCGTAACCCGTTTTTAATTGGTGAACAAATATATCTTCGTACTATCGAACCAAACGATTTGAATGAAGAATATATTTCTTGGTTCAATGATCCGGAAGTTTGCCGCTTCAATGATCATCATCGTTTTCCCATGTATCGCGAAAGACTTGAGGATTACTATGATTCAGTCATAAAATCAAATAGTGCGATAGTTCTAGCTATTATTACTCAGGGTACTGATGAACATATTGGTAATGTATCATTACAAGGTATTGACCTTGTCAATCGTTCTGCCGAGTTTGCGCTTATCATAGGAAATAAATTTTGGTGGGGAAAAGGTGTTGGCAGAGAGGTTGGAAGATTAATGTTGCAACATGGCTTTGAAAATTTACACCTCCACCGAATTTATTGTGGGACAGCTAGTGATAACGAAGGAATGAAAAAATTAGCCCTTGCCCTTGGTTTTATTGAAGAAGGTAAGGCACGCGAGGCTTTATTCAAAAATGGTGAATATCGTAATCTTCTTACGTATAGTATTTTGGAACATGAATTCAGCTTCTAAAATATTAGTAGTTTGCCATGACGCTGGTGGTGCAGAAATAGTATCTTGTTTTGTGGCGGCTCAAATTGATCCAGATAATTTTATATGCCTTATCGCTGGTCCAGCTATACCTATTTTTAAACACCACGGAGTAAAAGTTATACCTATTCAAGAAAATCAGTCAGGAGAACACATTCTGGATGCATATCCAAACGTTAAGTATGTATTGACTGGTTCAAGTTGGTCAACCGCTCTTGAACTTGGTGTTATTAGTGCGGCTAAAAAAAGAAATATTCCCACAAGTCTTTTTCTTGATCATTGGGTAAATTATCGTGAACGTTTTGGTTTTCCAAAACCAGGCTGGGAAGCCCATCTACCGGATGAATTAATCATGGGAGATAGCTATGCTTTTGAAATTGCCAAGAATTTTTTTCCAGATAAAAATATTCGTTTAGAACCAAATCATTATTTCGATTATATTAAAGAGCGCGCCAAAGTTATGCAGGACTTCTATAGTGAAGAAGCAGGGACTATTTTGTGGATTAGTGAGCCATTTAGTCAACCAATCAATGTCTTTGGTGATAAAGCCGAAAACTCAGTAACTGAGTATGATATTTTAAGTGGCCTCCTGGAAATAATTAATAAAGATAATCGATTCCTCAAGTTTAAAATTCGTTTACACCCTTCAGAATCTGGAGAGAAATATAGGAAATTAATGAAACAAAAAGCCTCGGGTCTCTCCTGTACGCTTTCTACTGAAACTGAATTGTTGGTTGATATTTTTGAAGCTAACTATATTATTGGTATTGAAAGTATGGCTTTAGTAGTGGCGATGTTGGCAGGGAAACCTGTGGCGAGCTTTGTTCCTGATGTAGAGTACATCTGCCCTTTGCCCTTTTCAGGGATTAAAAAAATTAATTCCGAACATGATTTAAGTCTTTTTTTGGCTTAGTTGCTGACTTTGGGTCAAGTCTGCATAAGTTAACATACATCCTGCACTCCTTGGAAACCCAAGGACTATGCAAGTACACCGACTATCGTATGGAGTAA
>MFPT01000009.1 GCA_001782805.1 Candidatus Magasanikbacteria bacterium RIFCSPHIGHO2_01_FULL_41_23
ACACTGGGGGCTTAAATTACAGACACCGATTCAATTTATTAACACTAATTTTCCGAAAGAGTGCAGAATGGGGTTGACTAATACAAAGTCTTGTTTTTTTTTTCAATTGGGATTAAACTATATTCTGTTACATTGTATTTTAAAGAAAAGCACTTATGGCCTATGAATTTTTAGCAGGAAAGTCAGTTTTAGTAACTGGGGGGACTGGTTCCTTTGGACAAAAGTTTATCCGTAAACTTCTTTCTGAAACCAAAACTAGGCGTATTATTGTTTTTAGCCGGGATGAATTAAAGCAGTCAAAAATGCAAGTTGAAATTTCTGATCCAGAGGGTCGGCTGCGTTTTTTCTTGGGTGATGTACGAGATGCGGAGCGATTGCAACGCGCTTTTTTTGGCGTTAATCTCATCGTTCATGCCGCGGCTCTCAAACAAGTGCCCATGTTGGAGTATAATCCATTTGAAGCAATTAAAACCAATATTATTGGAACAAAAAATGTAATTGACGCGGCCATTGATAATGGAGTAAAACAAGTAGTTTTGGTTTCAACAGACAAAGCTGCTAATCCAGCCAATTTGTACGGTGCGACTAAATTATGCGCGGAAAAGCTAATGGTGAGCAGCAATGCTTATAGTGGTGGGGCAACCAAGCTAAGTGTAGTGCGTTATGGCAATGTTTTTGGTAGCCGCGGCAGTATTGTAGATGTCATTAAACAACAAAAACTTTCCGGTGAAGTTACAATTACCCATGAAGACATGACCCGTTTTTGGATTACCCTTGATCAAGGGGTAGAATTGGTTTTGATGACCTTGGAAAAAATGGTAGGCGGGGAGATTTTTATTCCTCAGATTCCCAGCATGCGCTTGGAAGATTTTATTAAGGCAATTGCCCCTGAATGCACATTGAAGACAATAGGGATTCGTCCCGGAGAGAAACTCCATGAAACTTTAATAACTCCTGAAGAAGCACGGAATACCAGACAATTTGGCAGGGACTATGTCATCTTGCCAGATAACAAAGACTGGCATGGTCATGAAAATTACAAAGATTATCCGTCTGTATCCAGTGGATTTACATTTTCGAGTAACACAAATACTCAATGGGTCACCCACGAAGAACTGCAGGCATTGATTAATTCCGTATGATTCCGTACGGATTACAGACCATTGAAGACGATGATGTACAAGCTGTTGTTGACGTACTCAAATCAAACAGGCTGACTCAGGGTTCAAATGTCGATCAATTTGAAGCCGACTTGGCTAGCTACGCAGGAACTAAGTATGCTGCTGTTTTGTCAAATGGTACAACGGCTCTTCACGCCACCTATTTTGCTTTTGGTCTAAAATCAGGTGATGAAATAATTACTACTCCTTTAACTTTTGCGGCTACGAGTAATGCCGCGTTATGGCAAGGAGCTAAGCCAGTTTTTGTGGATATTGGCGAAGATGGAAATATTGATTGGCGTTTGATTGAAGCCAAAATTACTGATAAAACAAAAATTATTGCTCCGGTTGACTATATGGGCAGACCTGCGTGTATTTCTGAGATAATGGTGTTGGCAAAAAAATTTAATTTAAAAGTGTTGGAAGACGCGTGCCAGGCGCTGGGTGCTTTTGTCGACGGCAAACCAGCTGGCTCGCAAAGTGACGCTGCTGTTTTTAGTTTTCATCCTGTAAAAACAATCACAACAGGTGAAGGAGGAGCAGTCATAACGAATGATCCAGAGATCTATCGATTGGTAAAACAATTTAGCACACATGGTCTAACTAAAACTGGTTTACAAAATGAATCACTTGGAGGCTGGTACATGGAGATGCAGTTTTTGGGACAGAATTATCGGCTAACTGATATGCAATGCGCTTTGGGTATTTCGCAACTAAAAAAAGTAGATCGTTTTGTGGCTCAAAGACAAGTTTTGGTTAAACGCTATAATGAAGCTTTTGCGGTTTGCCCAGATTTAATACTACCTCCTGCCGACACCAAAGAGATTAGTTCGGCGTGGCATTTGTACGTAGTGCGATTAGCCGGGAAATTAGTCAATAAACGAGCTGAATTCTTTGCGTTTTTGCACGAACAAGGTATTGCTGCGCAAGTGCACCATATTCCTGTCTATTTTCATCCGTATTATCGAGATTTGGGATATAAACCAGGACTTTGTCCGCGGGCAGAAGCCTGGTATGAGAGCTGTCTGTCTTTACCGCTATACCCCACGTTATCAGTTGAAGATCAGGACAAAGTAATCGAAGCGGTACTTACGTTTTTGCGGATTCAACAATAAAATAAATTTTGACTGTTGTCGGTATGAATTTTGCAGAAAAAAAATATCATCTTTCTGGCGCGCGGATTTATTTGCGCATCTTAGAAAAAACTGATGCCAGCGAACGCTACGCCAGCTGGCTCAATGACCCTGAAGTAAATAAATATTTAGAAACACGCGTGGCTACAGTGCCTGAGTTAGAAAATTATATCACCGAGAAGTTAATGAGCCCGAATTGTCTTTTTTTTGGAATTTTTACCAATGAAAAAGATGAGCACATTGGAAACGTAAAACTTGAACCAATCGACGAAGTGGCTAAAACTGCGACGATGGGAATTTTGATTGGTGAAAAAGATTTTTGGGGAAAGGGGATTGCAACCGAAGTCACCAACCTCATTACCCAATTTGCTTTTTCAGAATTAGGTTTGTGCGAAGTTCGTTTGGGCGTATTGGCAGAAAATCTGCCGGCGCAACGAGTCTACGAAAAATGTGGGTTTACGGTTTTTAAAATTGACAAAGGCGCGCTTGTTCATGGAAACACCGCACATGATCAAATTTGGATGCGCTGTTTATCCAAAAATTAATTAGATTTTTATCTTAAGATAGTGTACCTATGGAAGAAAGAATTGTCTCCAATCCACGCGATCTTATCCGCTGTTCACGATGCGTTATGCCAGAAACGCAAGAAACCATTTTTTTTGACCCAAATGGAGTTTGTAGTACTTGCCGGAACATTGACATTAAAACTGAAAAAATTGATTGGCCAGTCAAACGTCAGGAATTTATTGATTTAGTTTCAAGGTACAAAGGTAAATATGCCTATGACTGTATTATCCCGTTTAGCGGTGGTAAAGATAGTACGTATCAAGCCTACACCTTGGTGCGCGATTATGGACTTAAACCACTCGTAGTTTCGTACGATCACCAAATGCTTCGCCCGCAAACACTGCGCAACCGAGAACGAACTCTCAAAAGATTAGGTGTAGATTTTTTGTCGTATCGCACCAACTGGCAGATGGTAAAAAAATTAATGCGGGTTGGTTTGGAACGCAAGGGTAATATTTACTGGTATCAAGAAACCGGAATTTTTGCTTTCCCCATGCACATGGCGATTAAATTTAACGTGCCACTGGTAATCTGGGGAGAGCCTTCGGCCGAATATACCAGTTATTACGCATATGGTGGCGAAGAAGAGGTCGATGAAACGCGATTTAATATGTTTGTAAACATGGGTATGACTGCCCAAGACATGGCTGGTTTTGTAAATGATTCAGCCTATGGCTCTAGCTCTGATTATTCTCTGCAAGATTTGCAGTTTCACACCTACCCTAGCCGGGCTAGTCTCGCGAGTATTCAATGCCGTTCAATTTGTTTGGGCAGCTACCAGCCCTGGGATGTAAAAAAACAGGTGGAAATTATTAAAAAGGAATTAGGCTGGGAAGGCGATGTTGTAGAAGGCGTGCCACCAGAATATAATTACGAAAAAGTGGAAGATATGTTGCAGGGCGTGCAGGATTACCTTAAATTTATTAAACGCGGGTATGGGCGTATGAGCCATCTTGCTTCCATTGATATTCGCAACGGCCGCTTAACGCGTGCCGAGGCAATAAAATTGGTAGAGGAATGGGAGGGCAAGCGTCCCAGGAGTTTGGACGTGTTTTTGCAATGGATGGAAATAAACGAATCAGAATTTAATGCGATTGCCATGCACCACGCTATTCGTCCTTGGAAATTTGACCCAAGTTTGAGCGTGTTGGGAGACTATCAAGAATTGCCTGATCAGAAAATATGGGTTATTGAATAATATGATTGCAGTCGTTGACTACCAGATGGGTAATTTGCATTCGATTGTTAAAGCACTCGAATTTGTGGGCGCGGATACCGTAGTCACCAGCGATCCGCTTGTTTTGATAAAGGCCGACAAAATTGTCTTGCCAGGAGTGGGAGCTTTTCCTGATGGCATAGCTCATCTGTGCGATAATAATTTTTTGTCCGTGCTCGAACAAGAAGTTCTCAAAAAAAATAAACCACTTTTAGGGATATGTTTGGGCATGCAACTTCTTATGGCATCAAGCCAAGAGTTTGGCCTGCACACTGGGTTGAATTATTTCCCCGCCGCGGTTAAAAAGTTTTCATTTCCCGAAAAAAGCGAATTAAAAATTCCGCATGTGGGCTGGAATACGGTCACACAAACCGTTGATCATGTGTTGTTTGAAAATATTCCCAAAGAAACAGATTTTTATTTTGTGCACAGTTACTATGTGGACGCGGTAAACGCCCCTTTTTCTTTGGCAACCTGCGACTATGGGCAAAAATTTACGGCAATTATTGGACATAAAAATATTATTGGGACGCAATTTCATCCCGAAAAAAGTCAAAAGTTTGGTTTGAAATTTTTGGCTAATTTTGTTAATTGGCAACCGACCTAGTATGCTTAAACGCCGCATTATTCCTACATTGCTTCTGCAAAATGGCCGGATGATCAAGACCGTTAATTTTGCTGCTTTCCGAGATGTGGGCGATCCTATTACCGCGGCTCGAGTATACAATGATATGCGAGCCGATGAGTTGATTTTTTTGGATATTACTGCGAGTACCGAGGCTCGGGAAGCCTTGAGTACGGTGATTACCCAAGTAGCCGAAGAATGTTTTATGCCCTTGGCCGTGGGCGGCGGCATTAGAACAGTGGAAGATATTCGCAGAACTATCTCGAGCGGCGCAGACAAGGTCATTATCAACACCGCCGCGCTGGAAAATCCGGATTTTATCGATATGGCTGTAGCTCGATTCGGTTCTTCAACTATTGTCGTCTCAATTGACGTCCGGTATAATGACCAGCATGAACCAATAGTTTTTTCCCATCGTGGCAGTCAGGATACTGGACGCAGCGCCATTGCCTGGGCTCAAGAAGTAACCAACCGCGGGGCAGGGGAGATTATGATTACCAGTATTGAACACGAAGGAACTATGAAGGGTTTGGATTTTGATCTTACTGCGACGATTATTGAATCGGTAAATGTACCAGTAATAGCGCATGGCGGAGTAGGCAGTCTGGCTGATTTCAAAAAAGCTTACGATTTGGGTGCCATGGCGGTAGCCGCCGGCAGTATTTTTCACTTTACTGACCAGAGTCCCATCATGACCCGGAATTATTTGTACAATAATGGAGTGGTCGTAAGACCCTAAAAATACTATGTCAAATTTTACTATTCAAACTCCGCGCGGATCTCGAAACATTGGTACTGGCCAACCTTGTTTTATTGTGGCAGAATTGTCGGGCAACCACAATCTTGACTACGATCGGGCAGTGGCAATGGTCAAAGCGGTTGCCTTGACCGGAGTGGATGCGGTCAAAATTCAGACCTATACACCCGACACCATGACTATTGACTGCGATAAAGAATGGTTTTTTGTAAAGGGGAAAGATAACCCTGATTTGTGGAAAGGACAAAAATTATATGACTTATATAAAACTGCCTACACTCCTTGGGAATGGCAAGCAGATTTAAAAAAACTTACCGAAGAATTGGGATTAACCTTTTTTTCTACGCCCTTTGATCCTACGGCGGTTGTTTTTTTGGAAAATTTAAACGTACCTTGCTACAAAATATCTTCGTACGAAGCGACTGACTATGTCCTTTTAAAAAGAGTCGCTGCTACAGGCAAGCCTATTATTATGTCCGTGGGTTTTGCTACCGAAGAAGAAATAAATTACTCGCTTAAAGTTTTGCGTGACAATGGAGCCAAAGATATTGTGTTGCTGCATTGTGTTACCGCGTACTCAGATGACCCCCAGCCCGAGGAAATGAATTTGCGAACCATACTTGATATTCCGCAACGCTTTGGCGTACAAGCAGGTTTTTCGGACAATAACATTGGCACGGAGATTCCAATTGTCGCCGCTACTATGGGGGCCGTGATTTTGGAAAAACATTTTATTTTGGATAGAACCGCCGGTGGTCCTGACGCGCGCTTTTCCTTGGAGCCGCAAGAATGGAAAACAATGGTCAAAGCAATTCGTGATACGGAAACTATGAAAGGTGTTGTCCATTACGGTTGCCAGAGCGACAAAGAAGAGCAAAATAAATTTTTTCGTCGGTCCTTATTTGCGGTAGCAGACATTGCTGCTGGAGAATTATTTACCGAAAGAAATATTCGCTCAATTCGTCCGTCTGCTGGTTTGCCAAGCAAGCACTATGACGAAGTTATGGGTAAAAAAGCCACAATGGCTATCACGCGCGGCACGCCGCTTGATTGGGGATTGATCACAAAAAACTAATATCTTAAGATAGTGTTCCCTATGAATTATCTGGTGGTTACCATAAAATCGTGGAATATTGCAAATTTTCAAAAATTGCAGGCCGAAGACACGGCCAATCAGTGGTTTTTGATTACGGATAAAAATGAGTTGACTTTGGAAAAAGTGCGCGCTATTAATCCTCGGTATATATTTTTTCCGCATTGGTCGTGGATTATTCCAGGCGATCTTTATAACAATTTTGAATGTGTAGTTTTTCATATGACTGATTTGCCCTATGGTCGAGGTGGAAGTCCGTTGCAAAATTTAATTGTACGTGGCCATACTGCGACCAAATTGAGTGCCATTCGCGTGGCCGATGGCATGGATACGGGCGACATTTATACCAAGCGTGATCTGCCGCTCGATGGCAAAGCCGAGGACATTTACGCCCGTGCTAGTAATGTAAGTTTTGAGCTTATTCGAGACATAATCGCCGCCAATCCAATCCCTGTTCCTCAAACCGGAGAAGTAGTAGAATTCAAGCGGCGCAAACCAGGAGAAGGGACTATCGAAAATTGTGAAAGTTTGGAATCTGTGTACGATTATATTCGCATGCTGGATGCCGAAGGCTACCCGCGCGCTTTTTTGGAAACTTCAACCTGTCGATTGGAGTTTGATAGTGCCGAGTATTCTGGCGAAGAAATTATTGCCCGCGTAAAAATTATTAAAAAAATTATATGAAAACTATCTTGGTTATTGCCGCCCATCCTGATGACGAATTGCTGGGTTCAGCCGGTACGCTTATAAAACATGTAGCAGCCGGGGACAAAGTTTTTGCGTTAATTTTGGGCGAGGGACTTATGGCTCGGGACAACGCTAACCCTGACAATCTGCATGATTTGCAGGCAATGGCGCGGGCCGCTGGCGCAATAGTTGGTTGTTCGGGCATAACGTTTGCCTCTTTTGCCGACAATGCCTTTGATACGGTAAAATTTTTGGACATTGTCAAAACCATTGAACATGAATTGGCCACAATCAAACCTAATGTTGTCTACACACACCATGAGTATGATCTCAATGTCGACCATCGCCTCACATGTGAAGCGGTGTTGACAGCCTGTCGACCTGTAGCTGATTTTTGTCCAGAAACTATTTATTCGTTTGAAACTCTTTCCTCTACTGAGTGGCAAAGCAAAGACCATAAACAATTTAAGCCGAATGTTTACGTAAATATTGAAGATGTTTTGGAAAAAAAAGTGTTGGCCTTGCGTGAATATACATCTGAAATGCGATCGTATCCGCATTCTCGTTCCGAAGAAGGACTAAGAATTCTAGCCCAGTACCGCGGCCTTGAATCAAATTTGCGTGCCGCTGAAGCCCTTTACTTAGTGAGACAAATTATTTCTTAATTGTTATGGATGCGGTTGTGTTGGAATTGCAAACTTTAGTTACTTCCCAAAAACCGCAGTCAAGCGACGTGATTGTTTGGTTGCAGGGTGATCAATTTGATCGGGCCAGTAAAGTTTTGGAACTTTGGGAGCAAAAAATGGCTCCTCGGATTATTTTGACTGGGAATAACGCGTTGCTTGGCTCAGATACTCGACCTGGTGAACATAATTTTTCATTGAATGAAATGCAAGCTTGGCTTGTCAGTCGCGGTGTCCCTGACGCCGCCATTATGATTGATGACCAAGCCAAAAATACGCACGAGCAGGCAGTAAACACCTTAAATTTTGCGCGAAAAAATAGCTGGCGGAGAATTTTATTAGTTGGTTCAATTCATCATCAACTCCGTCCTTTTTTGACTTTTTTACGTCGAGCCAAAGAGATTAATTGGTCGGGCAGAATCATTAATCAACCTGCTTACTTGGAGCATAACGTGATTCCATCCGGACGCGATCAAACCGTGGCCGAAATTCTTTGCGAAGAAGTCAAAAAAATAAATCAATATCAAGAACATGTCGCCTCTCTAGCTGAAGGCCTATATTATTTTAAAGAAAAAATTGAGTTCGAATTTCGTCCAGCTAGTCTCGCGGATAGTGAACTATTATTTGTCTGGCGCAATGACCCGTCTGCGTACCAAAATTTTTTTTCAGCCAAATCAGTGTCTAGGGACGAGCATATTGATTGGCTGGCTAAAACTTTGGCCAATCCAAACCGTCATTTGTACATTATTTTAAATCAAACTCAAGTAATCGGCCAAGTGCGGTTTGATGTTGAAGATTCGGTTGCGGAAATTTCCATTACTACTGCATCAGAACAGCGAGGTAGAGGGCATGGAACCAAAATTATTTTTGCAGCTTCTCAGTATTTTTTCAGTCAAGTTACTGGCGTAAAAAAAATATTCGCGGAAATTAAATCCAATAACCAAGTGTCAATTAATGCCTTTACCAAAGCAGGATATAAAATAAAAAATCTTGATTCAAATACGTTGGTTTCTATTTTTGAATTTTCAAAAACTTAAATAAGACGGGGCAGCTTAAGTAGTTTTTTCTTGCAACATTTATAAAAAAGAGTATTATAATAATATATAAGTTGTAAATTAAACTAGCGTTGTATACAGTCATGAAGTAAAATAATCATACTTCTAACTGTACCAACTATGGTAAT
>MFPT01000010.1 GCA_001782805.1 Candidatus Magasanikbacteria bacterium RIFCSPHIGHO2_01_FULL_41_23
GTCGCTTCGCCCGCTTTTGGGGTGAAGCGCACTCGGACAACAGGCGGTCTCCGCCGCCCATTGGTTGAAATGGAGCGAAGCGACATTTCGACCAACTCCTTATTATACGAAGTATCTACTCATAATATACACAAATTTGCGTATTATGCATAATTGTATTATTATTAATACAATCGACTTGACCATGAAATAATACCATAAAATATATGCGACTTAAAGAGCTTTTGGAAAAAATTGCTAATGAATTGAAACTGAGAAATTATAGCCGCCAAACAATAAAAAGTTATTTGCTATGTCTTTCGGACTATTTTCGTTATGCCAAAAACATTACCAAGGAGCCAAATATTGCCTTAATTAAAAAATATCTATTGAACAAACAAGATAGAAAACAATCTCCGCAGACAATCAATCTGCATTTGAACGCCATAAAATATTTTTATCGAGAAATCGCCAAAAGTAAAACAAACATAGACATCAAATTTGCCAAAACTTCGCGTAGATTACCGGTAATTTTATCACGGATGGAGATTGAGAAGATTATCAATTCAATTTCCAATCTGAAACACAAATTGTTGATCGCTTTTTCTTATGGTGCCGGCTTTCGCGTAAGTGAGGCGACAAGCTTAAGAATTACAGACATCAATTTGGACGAGTTAAGCATTCATATCAAAGAGGCTAAAGGAAAAAAAGATCGGATAACTATTTTTTCGGAAAAATCAAAAGAGGATTTGTTCAAACTGATTAACGGCCGCGACAAAGATGAATATGTTTTTGTCAGCGAGCGCGGTGGAAAATTAACCGAACGCACTGCACAAAAAGTATTTACAAACGCCCTAAAAAAATCCGGAATTAATAAAGAAGCCACATTCCACTCCTTGCGTCACAGTTTTGCCACTCATCTCTTGGAAAACGGCGTGGATGTGCGCTATGTTCAAGAACTCTTGGGTCACAGTAATATCCGCACAACACAAATTTACACTCACGTCACGAATCCGAGTCTTAAAAATATCAAAAGTCCATTATAATAATATGCCTCGTCTCATCACCATCCCCGCTCTGGTTGATCCGCACGTCCATTTTCGTACTCCTGGCGGCGAACACAAAGAGGATTGGAATACCGGGACTCAAGCCGCGCTGGCCGGTGGAGTGACAACTGTTTTTGACATGCCTAATACCAACCCTCCCACGACCACGTTGGAATTGGTGCGCGCCAAAAAAACGATGATAGAAAAAACATTAACCGAATATAAACGAGTTTTGCGCTACTACTTTTATCTCGGCGCAACAGCCACCAATCTCGCGGAAATTGCGCGCTGTCAAAACGAGATTATCGGCGTAAAATTATTTATGGGAGCGAGCACGGGCAATTTGCAAGTGGAAGATGATGTTGTTGTGGAAGAAATTTTTCGCGAATGCGGACGATTGGGAATAGTGCTCGCAATTCATTGCGAAGATGAAGCGGTTTTGCAACAAGCCAAAAGCGATTTTGTCGGCACGCCAACTGCGCGTGATCATGGTCGATTGCGTCCACGAACGGCCGCGATTACGGCTTTGCAAAAAGCCATCCAGTGGAGTGAAAAATATCAAACACGCGTTTATGTTTTGCATGTCAGCACAGCGGAAGAAATTGAATTGATTAAAGCGGCCAAAGCCAAGGGCATTGCCATTTTTGCCGAAGTTACTCCACATCATTTATTTTTGAATGAAACTGATTTGGAACATCTGGGAAATCTGGGAAAAATGAATCCCCCGCTCCGCACTGCGACCGACCAAGCTGCGCTGTGGTCAGGAATTCATGACGGCACTGTAGATACAATCGGGACTGATCATGCCCCGCATACATTGGAGGAAAAAAACCTGGATTACGCACAAGCCCCTTCGGGCGTTCCGGGAATTGAAACTTATTTGGCGCTACTTCTGGATGCTAATCACCGCGGCCTAATTTCACTTGATGAAATTACACGTCTGACCCGCACCAACATACAACGGATATTTAATTTACCGGAAAATAATGATACAGTTACCATTGATTTGGAATTAGTAAAAATCATCCGCAACGAAGATATGCTCACCAAATGTAAATGGTCGCCGTTTGCGGGCAAAACTTTAAACGGTTGGCCGATTCTTGCTCAAATTAAAGATTAACACAAATAAACTCGCTAGGGTAATTAAAATAAAAATTCACTGCGTATCTTTTTCTGAGATCCGCCCGACCGGGACGGACTCAAAAAAGCTTTAGGAGTTTATCCCGACTTGTCGGGATTCCATTTTTATTTTAATCAATACACTTTTATATTATTTAAAAAAATATGCGCCATTTAATTTCTCTCAAAGAACAATCACGCGCCGATATTTTAAATTTAATTTCCTTGGCGCAAAAATTAAAAACCAAAAGAAACGCGGGAGAATTGACCAATTATTTGCCCAATAAAACACTGGTAATGCTATTTCAAAAATCATCTACGCGAACGCGATTGTCTTTTGAAGCCGGCATGACCGAATTGGGCGGACATAGTATTTTTTTAGATGCCAAAAACACGCAGTTTTCTTTAGCTGATTTTGGCGATGAGATACAAGCCGTGATGCGTTTTGGCCAAGCCTTAATGTTCCGTGCCATGAAAGTTGCTGACGTAGAATTGGCCGCGAGTTTTAATCGCGTGCCGGTCATTGACGCGTGCAGTGAAAAATATCATCCGGCACAAGCCTTATCTGATCTTTTGACTATGACCGAAGTGGCGGGTGGCGTAGACAAAATTAAAAAAATTGCCTGGCTCGGCATGGAAAATAATGTTTCCAACACGTTAATGCTGGCCTGCGCAAAATTGGGTATTGAAGTGGCAATTGCGGCGGCTGAAGTTGACGCCAATAGTGTTGATGCGGAATTAAATATCATGGCCGAAGCCACGGGCAAAATTACTCGTACCACAGACCCGCGCGAGGCTGTGGCCGGCGCCGATTTTGTCCACACTGACACTTGGATGAACATGGAATTTTTTGATGGTGGCGCGGTAAAACCCGATTTTAAGGAAGAATATGAACGTCGTCTGGCCATGTTCAAACCATACCAATTAAACGCTGAACTTATTAATTCGATGGCGCCAAACGCGCGCATAATGCACTGCATGCCCTGTCATGTGGGATATGAAATCAGTCGCGACGCGATTGATCATCCCAATTCAGTCATTTTTGATCAAGCGGAAAATCGCATGCACATGCAAAAAGCGATTTTATTATGGTTGTTGGAACAGGAACATTTAGTTTGATTATGCTCAAAACATCTTGTTTAAACATACCATTTGCCAATCCCCTGGTTTTAGCCTCCGGAATTCTGGGAGTCACAGCCGCCAGCATGCATAAGATTATTCGTGATGGCGCGGGCGGCGTGACCGTTAAATCAATTTCCAAAGCGCCGCGCACCGGCCACCCTAACCCTACCATGATGGGCAATGACACCTATTTTTTAAACGCGGTTGGATTGTCCAATCCTGGAATTGAAAACGGAATAGCGGAATTAATTCAATTTAAAAAAATTTGCCCTGCTCCGCTCATTGGCAGTATTTTTGCGGGTACAGCTGATGAATTCGCTGAATTGGCCGAACTAATTGCAGTTGCCCCCATTGATATTTTGGAATTGGATTTGTCTTGTCCCAATGTTGGCCGAGAATTTGGCGAACCATTCGCCTATTCCGCATCAGCCATTGGACGTATCACGCGCGAAACCAAAGCTAAAGTTAAAGTACCAATTTCAATTAAATTATCACCCAATGCTTGGAACATTGCCGAACTCGCGAAGATGGCCGAAGCCGCTGGCGCCGATGCCATTACTGCGGTGAATACGGTCAGTGGTATGGCGATTGACGTGCGTGCGCGTCGCCCTATTCTCCACAACAAACAGGGCGGGGTTTCCGGTCCCGCGCTTTTTCCCATTGCCCTCAAATGCGTGTATGATATTTATGAAGCCGTCAAAATTCCCATTATTGGCACGGGTGGAGTTATGACCGGTGAAGACGCGCTAAAAATGATCATGGCCGGTGCCACGCTGGTCGGTGTGGGTTCGGCTGTGTATTATCGGGGCGCTGATGTGTTTGGAAAAATTGTAGCGGAAATGACAGAAATAATGAAACAAGAAAACATTGGTTCACTGGATGAAATCCGCGGTGTGGCTCACGGTATAATGTAATAGAATTAAGAAAATACAAAATATGCACATTCCGCAAATGCTTTCAATTAAAAAAATCACGGACGAAAATCCTTTTGTCAAAACTTTTTGGTTTAATTATAATCTAAATAGCCAGCCCGGCCAATTTGTTATGCTCTGGATTCCGGGAATTGATCAAAAACCGTTTTCCATTGCGTATGATGACAGTGCTGAATTCGGTTTGACGATTTTTGCGGTTGGCTCATTATCTAAAAAATTATTTGAATTGCGAGTTGGTGACAGAGTCGGCATTTCCGGACCATATGGCACTGCCTTTTCAATTCAAAATGACACTCATTATATTACGGTGGCCGGAGGTTATGGTGCCGGTCCACTTGGTCTTTTGACCGAACGCTTGGCGGCCACTACCAATTCCACAGTAGATTTCTGCGTTGGCGCGCGAAGTGCTGATTTACTTTTATTCAAGGATCGCATGGCCAAACTACCTCATACCACCGTACAAGTAGCCACGAACGACGGAAGCGCCGGACACACTGGTTTTATAACCGACATCCTCTCCGGACTTATCCAAAAATCTCACGGTAAAAAAATTATCTTAGCCACCTGCGGCCCGGAATTAATGGAAAAAAAAGTTCTTGATTGCGCCAATAAAAACAACGTTGATTGCGAAGTGAGTATTGAACGATTCATGAAATGCGGTTTTGGTGTGTGCGGACAATGCTGTGTTGATCCGCTTGGTTTGCGCATGTGTATGGAAGGACCCGTCGTCAATCGCGCCACTGCCAACAGTATTTCCGAATTTGGTAATTATCACCGCGATAAAAGCGGAGCGAAAATTTATTATTAATTTAAATGTAAATAAATCAAGCGTTATTTACGTATTATTTTCTTAAAATATGATAAAAGAAGAGTTGATTATTGAATTACACAACATCAATGCCATTAAATTCGGTGAATTCAAACTCAAAAGCGGCATCATGTCGCCGATTTATTTGGACATTCGCGTAATTATTTCCTATCCAAAATTATTACAATCCGTCGTCGCGTTAATGTGGAAAAAAATCAGCGATCAACATTTTGATCTCATTTGTGGTGTCCCGTATACTGCGCTCCCCATCGCAACGGTGATGTCGGTAGAGCATAATGTCCCGATGGTGATGCGTCGCAAAGAAGTCAAAGAATACGGGCTCAAAAAAGCCATCGAGGGTAATTTTCAACCTGACCAAAATGTGCTTGTGGTAGAAGATTTGGTCACGAGCGGCTCCAGTGTATTTGAAACCATTGCCCCACTTGAACACGAAGGTTTAAAAGTTACGGACATTGTTGTTTTAATTGATCGTGAACAGGGTGGTCGGCAACATATCAGTAAAAAAGGATATAATCTGCATTCCGTATTCACGATTTCGGAAATGCTTACCGTGCTCGAAGCCGAAGGAAAATTGAATGACGCCATGGTCCAGAATGTGCAGCAATTTATAAAGGGAAATCAGGTTTAATATGCTCACTTATTCCGCCCGCATCAGACTTTGCCAAAATCCAATCGCCAAAAAATTACTGGAAATCGTTGAATTAAAAAAAACCAATTTGTGCGTAGCCGCGGATGTTACCACCAAAGCCGAACTAATAAAAATTGCGGATGAAATTGGCTCGCACATTTGTCTTTTAAAAACACATATTGATATTATCGTTGATTTTGATGCTGATTTAATAATTCAATTGCAACGCCTCGCGAAAAAACATAATTTTCTTATTTTTGAAGACCGAAAATTTGCCGACATTGGCAACACCGTCGCGCATCAATATGGAGGTGGTATATATCATATTGCGGATTGGGCGCACATCACCAACGCGCACGCTGTGCCCGGTCCGGGAATTATCGCCGGACTAAAAAAAATCGGTTTACCAAAAAATAACGGTTTATTGTTAATCGCGGAAATGAGTTCCGAAGGCGCGCTGGCAGCTGGTGATTACCAAAACGCCACACTCAAAATGGCCGAAGCCAATCAAGATTTTGTGATTGGATTTATAACGACCAAAAAATTACTTAACAATCCGACTTTTATTAATTTTACTCCCGGCGTAAAATTAGAAAGTGGTTTTGATACTCTTGGTCAACAATATCTTACTCCGGAAAAAGTTATTTACGAAAATAAAAGCGATATCATTATCGTTGGCCGAGGAATATATGAAGCGGAGAATCCAAAAGTCCAAGCGGAAAAATATCGGACGGCCGGATGGAACGCGTATGAAAAATCGCTTGAAATCAAATCTTGACCAGACAAAATAACAACTTTTAAATATCAGCCAATGCCGTTCCTCAACCGGAGGGAGGGATATGTTTTTTTAGACAAATTTGCTTTCAAATTTTCTAACAAAAATATATTCCGATTACTTTCGTTCAGTGCTTAACCGATTTGTCTGGATTGCGGAGTTAATCAAGCTGTGTCGGAGGCGCATTTTGCACCAAATCTCCCGCTGACAATTTATTCTTTGGTTCATCAATGGAACTGTTAAAAGGATCAGAAACAGTAGTTTGAATCGAAGATCCAGGAAAAGGAGTCTGAGTAGTAGATGTATCGGAATGATCGTTTAAATGACTGATTGAAGTGACCGCATTCCCCGTATCATCTTGGCCATAATTATGCGTCGCACTGACTTCGCGTTTCTGTTTTTTCTTTTTTTCCTCTTCGATATCATCGCGGATTTTTTGCATCCTATGATGCTGATCTTTATTTTCTTCCTCTTCAGTTTTAATTTGTTCAACATTATCATTGGCCGGATTTTTAGTATCATTTTTAACTACTTCACTAGCTCCGGCCAAAAATTTATAACGGTTAATTGCGTTCTTAATTGAAGTTTTGTACATCGTACTTAACATACCATCGTCTTGCATTTTGCCAAAAAAAGTTTTTTCTTTTTTGACTGTAACGCCCAAATCTTTAACTCCAACCGCCGCGCGCAAGGCAACTTTTTTTGCCACTCTGTCAGTCATCTTTCCGGTTTCAGCCATTTTGGCACGCATTGTTTTAATGAATTTTCCATTTGACATCATGCGTTTACCGGTCGCCAAAACACTGCGTAATGGTTGTGAAACCCGTCCGGTCAAATTAATTTTATTCGGCGTTAAATTGTTGGGATCGAGTGACATATGTTTTAGTGAGATTGTTGCAAAAAAATATCAATTAACTTTTCCGTTTCATCAATTGAAGTGCACCACTTGATGCGCGGATCGCGTCGAAACCAAGTCATTTGTCTACGCGCGTAGTGCCGTGTATCGCGTTTCAGCAATTCGATCGTTTCTTCAATAGAAACTTTACCCTCAAAATAATTTTTAAATTGTCTGTATCCAATCCCATTCATACTGGGCAAATTCCAACCATAACTTTGTTTTATTAAATTGGCAATTTCAGTCACGAGGCCGACAGTGATCATCTGATCCACGCGCGCGTTAATGCGTTCATTTAAAACAACTTGTGGCGTAGCAATTCCAATTTGCAGTATATCAAATAATTGCACACCTTTCTTCTTTTGTCCGGAAAACGGCTGGCCGGACAAGATGCACACTTCCAGAGCGCGGATGAGTCGACGCTTATTATGACGATCAATCACCAACGCTGCGTCCGGATCTAATTTTTCCAAAACCTGCAATAATTCTTCATTGGTTTTTTCTTCCAGACTTTGTCGCAACTTACCATGAGCCGCAACGCGCGGTATAACAAAATTATCCACTAATGCCGAAATATATAGACCGGTTCCACCCACAACCATAGGCAAACGGCCATTTTTATGCGCTATTTTGGAATATTTGAGAGCTTTATCCCGAAATTCCGCCGCGGAAAACGATTTGCCCGGATTTAAAAAATCCACCAAATGATGCGGAATTCCTTCCACAAAATACGTTCGACGCAAACCATTCCAACGCCATTCTCCTTGCACTTTGGCCGTCCCGATATTCATTTTTTGGTAAACTTGCCGAGAATCAGCGGAAATAATTTCGCCGTCATATTTCTTGGCCAGCTCAAGACCCCAACTTGTTTTGCCACTGGCAGTTGGACCCAAAATAACAATTAATTTGGGTAAGGCTTGTGATATCATATTATTTCTTTCACAAAACTCATCTGGCTATGTTGAGTTGCATAAGTTAACATACATCCTGCACTCCTTGGAAACCCAAGGACTATGCAAGTACACCGACTATCGTATGGAGTAAAAGGATTTGTCAGACTGG
>MFPT01000011.1 GCA_001782805.1 Candidatus Magasanikbacteria bacterium RIFCSPHIGHO2_01_FULL_41_23
ATTTTTTGAAGAATGAAACTGGAAATAAAAAGTCCAAACAAGAGCGTATTAAAAATATACAGGCCTATGTAGAAAAGTATCTTTCTAGAGAACTGACGTATGAAGAAATTGAAAAAATATGTCCCGACGAAATCATTAAATATGAAAGGCTGAAAAGCGATATATTCAACTTGATGAAACAGGCAGATTCTGTGGCAACGAGCATAAGAGATAAGATAAAAAGTTATGAGGAAAACTAAAAAACTAAAAGCTATAGACTTGTTCGCAGGCATCGGCGGAATCCGGATGGGTTTTGAATCCACCGGATTTGAAACAATATACGCGAACGACTCTGATAAAAAAGCTGCGGAAACATACCGCTTAAATTTTGGAGATATCCATGAGGCCAACCTTTTCGACGTTATCGCCGCCAGAGACATGAGGCCGATTCCGAAGCGATTCGATATCCTGCTGGGAGGTTTCCCGTGCCAGCCGTTTTCCGTCGCGGGGCACAAGCGCGGCTTTGCCGATAAAGGCAGAGGAGATCTCCTTTTCGGAGTAATTGAGATACTTAAAACAAGAAAGCCGAAAGCGGTGTTTCTTGAGAATGTAAAACATTTGAAAAATCATGATGATGAAAAAACATTCAAGCGGATACAGGATGAGCTGAAGAAGGCCGGATACTATATGAAAGCGGAAGTGATGAATAGTATGACGCACGGCAATGTCCCTCAGACCAGAGAGCGGATTTATATTGTAGGATTCCGATCTCCTAGAACGCTTATGAAATTCCACTTTCCGGACAAAATGGCACTAACGAAAACGATGGCAAGCATTCTGGAAAAAGGCGCGGAGGAAAACTATTACTATTCCGATAGATATCCAGAAATTTATCCGAAATTAAAGGCGGCCGTTAAACACCGAGACCGTTTCTACCAGTACCGCCGCATCTATGTGCGCGAGAACAAAAATGGCGTATGTCCGACGCTTACCGCCAGCATGGGCGAAGGCGGGCACAATGTTCCTATAATTAGGGACTCAAAAGGCATCAGAAAACTCACGCCTCGGGAATGCGCAAGACTGCAGGGTTTTCCTGAATCATTCTTATTGCCCAGAACTCAAGCAAATGCGCATCTCTATAAGCAGATCGGCAATTCGGTATCTGTGCCTGTCGTTTCGCGCATCGCTGAAAATATCCGCATCGCTCTCGAATCATAAATATATGTCGGATGTTTTTTCAAAAGAAAAGCGGAGCGAGATCATGTCCCGCATCCGCGCTAAAAATACCGGGATCGAGAAAACGGTTTTCTCGTATCTTCGTAAACGAAAAGTACATTTCTGCAAACATTACGATCGGATCCCCGGAAAGCCGGACATTGCGCTACCCTCTGAAAAGAAAGCCGTTTTTATAAACGGCGATTTCTGGCATGGCTATCGTTTTGGAACGTGGAAACAGCGGATCCCCAAAAAATACTGGAGAGATAAAATCGAATCGAATATCGCGAGAGACAAAAAGAGATATGCCGCGATGAAAAAGAGAGGATGGAAAATCTTAAAAGTGTGGGGCCATGATGTAATGAAGCGCCCTGAAGAAGCCTGCAAGAAAATAGAAAAATTCCTGAGATCAAAGCGATAAAACCCCCTTCTGGGGGTTTTATCGCAGCTATTGACACCCTGTATCGTAGGAGCTAGTATTGACATCAACAATCATCCAGTTATAAAATAGCTGCAAAGCTGCAAAATATGGATAAAAGAAAAGACAATTTTAAAAGGCTCGCGGAGGCCAGAACTAAAGAGGTTCTGCGCCGCCTTAAAATCCTTGGAAACTGCGGAAACCGCAGCCATTACGACTATACTGAGGAACAGGTAAATAAGATATTCGCTGAGGTGGAAAAGAAACTAAGGGAGACGAAGGCGAAATTCACTTTCCCTCACAAAGATAACGACTTCAAGCTATAAACTATGGCAAAACTCGAAAAAAAATCTAGCGGATCAAAGACTCAAGCGGAAACACTCTGCTGGTATTTTCCTAGCACTGATCACGGCGAAAACGATGGATTCGCCGATTCTCTTTTGGAATACTTCCAAGGAGACCATGAAAAATACATCGCACGGGAAACGATACAAAACGCCGTAGATGCCAGACTCGACTACGACAAACCTGTTTCCGTGGTTTTCGAGCGGCTATCTATTCCAGCAAGCTCTTTGCCAGGCCACGGAGAGTTCCTCAATAGACTGAACCGCTGCTTTGCATTCATTAAAGGCCAAGATAAGGCAGAGCAATTTTTCAACTCAGCAATTGCGATAGTAAAAGGGGGAAAGCTGCCCTTGTTGCGGATCAGCGATTTTAACACAGTTGGGTTGTCAGGCGCAGACGATGACGTAGACGGAAACTGGTACAGGTTGGTAAAAGCAGCAGGCACCAGCTCTCCAAAAGGAGTGGCTGGCGGCTCATTCGGCATTGGGAAAGGAGCGCCGATCGCGGCATCTACTCTCAGAACAGTTTTTTATTCAAGCGTGAACGATAAAGGTGAAGCAGTATTCCAAGGAAAGGCGCGACTGGTTAGCCATCATGATGAAGATAGAGATGTCCGCCAGGGCGTCGGTTTCTTCGGTATCAGCGGGTATAAAGCCGTAAGAAACGCGGATGTCGTCCCAGAATTGTTTAAGCGGTCAGAACGCGGGACTGATATTTTGATTACTGGATACAAATCGGGCGAGGATTGGCAGCGCAAATTGATAAAATCCGTGCTGCACAATTTTTGGCTTTCGATATTGCACGGCGACCTTGAAGTGACGGTAAAGAATGGTTCGGAAAAAACGATCACGAAGGAGAATCTGAGAGACTGCCTTGAGGAATATGATGCTGAGGACGCGAAATTCTTTTTCGAAGCAGTTTCAAATTGGACCCAGAAATTCGAGCAGGATTTGAAATATCTAGGCAAGGTATCGCTATTCGTAAGAAAGCAAGAGAATTATCCCGGCAAGGTGATGATGGCAAGAAAGCCGAAAATGCTAGTTTGGGAGAAACCGTATCGAGTCTTAAGAGAGCCTTATGCCGGAGTTTTTATCTGTAGCAACGATAAGGGTAACGATCTACTGCGTGATCTTGAACCGCCCGCACATGACAAGTGGGATAGAGACCGTGCCGTAAACGGCTGGGCCGCAATGAAGGAATTAGATGATTTTATAAAACAATCCCTAAAAAGCATGGGCGAAGCCATTACAAGCGAACCTCAAGATATACCTGGTCTTGATCGCTATCTTCCAGACAGCGAGGACAGAGACTATATGCCACAGCACGGTCCTGATCCAATTGATCCTTCTGAACTGTTCGGCGAGGAAGAAAGCGGACGCGAAGTCGGAGCTGAAAAAGAGCCTGCGGATGCGGAAATCGAAACTGTAATCAGAAAAGGAATCGTAACTAATAAATCCGCTGGCACAGTAAAGCCAACGCCGCCCAAGGGCCCTGGGGAAGGGCCACGTGGACGGCCAACCGGAGAGGAAGGCGGAGAAAAAGAGGGAGCGCGAATAAAGACTTCGAGCATCAGCTTCAGGAGCTTTGTTCAAAAGTCCGAAGGCGGTTTCGAATACCACTTTGTAATTACAGGACGCGATGATTGCGAAGGGGCTATCCGCCTGGTTGCCGTCGGCGACGATGGAAACTATCCAGTCGATATTAAATCCGCGACGGAAACGGCATCGGGCAAGAAGTACAAAATCGGTGATTCGATGATTATGGATTTGTCCGTAAAAAACGGGAAGTCTTTGAAGCTTACTGTGCAGCTTGCATCTAAGAAAAAATATGCGCTAGGCATAGAAAATTATGAGGGTTAACACTAAATCATATCCGCATCCGGTCTTAGGCAACGGGGACGACCTCGGCGGGTTTTTTAAAGTGGAGTTCAAATACGAACTCGGCAAAGAAGAGATCGCGCTGAATCCAACGTTCAGTTTGAAAAATACTGCCATTGAAGAGCTTTTGAAAAAGGAGAAGGCATCCTTCATTTCCGAAGTGGAATGCCGAGGTACCTTTTTTAGGACAAGCTTCTCAACCAGAAAGCAGTTCGATCGATTTACGCTTCCCTCTAGGGTTCTCAGAGAGCGCGTAACAATCGGTTTTTACATATGCGCTGACCAGAATCTTCCGAGCTATCGTCCCTCAGAATCGCACCCTGACTATGAAGGGGTAGAATTTGATATTGAGGCTGGGGATGTTCTTGCTGTTGGCGGATACTGTTCTTTCATCGCAGAGAAGAGCTTCGACCCCTTAAGGCCGCCCGTTTCTTCTTTTATGTCCATTATGCAAGGCAATCATCATGAAGGGCCGATGCTTGTTGATTACGAAACCGACAAGATTACTATCATTCTCTCAAAAGACGATTGGAAAAATTATTTAGAGGTGCGCGGGCAGAAACTTGCAGAGGGAATCCTCCATGCTTCAATAGTATTTCCGACACTCATAGATGCCATTCACCAAGTTCAGAATCCTAACAGCGACTACGAGGGAATGAATTGGTTCGGCAAAGTTGAGACGATACTTGACGCAAAGGGGCTGCGGGATAAAGAACCCTTCGAGGCCGCGCAGAAGATACTCGAAAATCCGGCAAGCAGAAGCTTCCGCGGAATCGGATCGCTGCTTGAAGTAACCAATGATCAAGAATATGAATAAAAACAAATTCCAAAAAATATTCAAAAGGGCAACGGTGGAGCAGATGCGAGTGGATTTGCACTCCGGACATTCTCTGAAAGGATATTTTGAGGCATCGTATCCTATAAAAGAACGGGGGCTCCTGACTTCAACCATTGAAACGCCGGGTAAGTTGCCGGCTCTTAAAGCGCCGAAGAAAGACCCTGTTTCAGCTGATGTGGAGAACTCCATAGCGCTACACGGGTATTATGGCGACCTCGACGAGACCCAGGCATCAGATCCCCGCCTATGGGCTTACCTTAGCCATGTAGAATTCAGGAAATATACGCTCGCCCGCTGGGGATTGGACGGCCACTATTCAGATCTGAAAGACGGCGCTTCAAAAAAGAGGGCGATAAACCAGCTTATGGAACACTGGTTCGTCAGCGGAAATGATCGCGACCTGCGGCGGCATGCTATTGCCCGGCTCTGGTGGGCATCGCATCTTACATATGCTCCGTGGGAAAAAGACCCGGAATTCTTCGGTGATTTAAAAAATAAAGACCCTTATTTTTATACGCGAATTTTGCTTTCGACGCAGGATATTTATCAGCAAGTACTTGAGCGGGCAATGGGACGCTCAAGTCATGTACTAATCACCGTACTCGACTATCTCGGGAAGAATAAGGAGTTCGCACAATCGCGCGAGAATGTTAGGAGCTTAATGAAGGAATTAAATCTTGTTTACGGAACAAAAAAGATTATCACGCTTAATCGGCCAGCGCTTGAGAATCTTATTTCAAGGGTCGCTTCTGAAATTACCGATTGATTGGCGCATCGCTAAGGTTCATGGCCGACGAATCACCGGAAATCATTGATTTTAAAATATGCCTAAAGATCTAAGCAAAAAAAGCAATATCGCAATATGGAAAATTGATACCAGCATCGACAATTTTTTGGGTAAAAGCGCGGATGAAGCCCTAGACATGATTAAGGCTTCTTATACAAAAAGAAAGCTGGATGTTTTGGAGTTGAAAAACGATTCGTATGAAGGCAAAAAAGTGAAAGTTTTTCACACGGAAAGATTTTCGGATGGCTGGTCTCAGTTCTTGAGAACCCTTTTACCAGATAGTCTTACTGATGAAAAAAAGCAAAAAATCTTTCACGGTATCAATAAAGACCTTATTCTTTTTGTTTATGATGATAAAAATATTTTTGCCATCACCAGCGGCGCAGGATACTTTATAATTCAAAATTATATAGACGAGAGATTTCCTTTCGAGGTGGCGAAGCGAATGCTAACGGGTGGGTTCAAAAGCGCGGAAATGCGCGACTTAACCGGACTCATATATTCACAGTCAAGAAATTTTAGGCGAAACTATAATTTTTCTCGCCGGGAGGCCTTTGGAAAGGTTTGGAAAAAACTAACCGGCAAGGTGGACAGCGGTGTTCTAAAAAATAGCGAGTTCATTGCCGACTTTATTAGCGAAGATGGCAAAAAAACTTTTAATGCCGATATAAAGTCATCTTTCACCTTTCGGAAAACGGTTAGTCTAGATGATGTGCTTAGTGTAATGAAAGAAATAGAGCAATTACTGGTAAAAAATCCGACGGACGATCAAAAGAGGGCATTTAGTTTTCTCGACACTCTGAAAGAAATAACGAACAAAAAAGTTAAAGAGAAGCTTCGCGACGCACTACTTAACAAGCTATATGAGTTTATTGCTTCGACGAACAATGATTCGGATTTTGATTTTTGTCATTCAAAGGAGATGGTTACATTTTTGCATGGTGGCCTTTTTAAAATTGCGGACGGCCTATCATGGGATCAAGCCCCCTCTGCATCCGACGTCCTTATAAAGCTACGCGATGCGGGTATTAAATTTATTGACAAGAGCGACTTCGTGAAATTCAAAGAAAGCTTTCTTAAACTGTCCTTATCTTTTACTGGAGACGATGAAGACGGCCTCCCGTTTACTGATGATTTATGGAAGTATTTTCATGGCGAAATTGACCTTAACGGCAAAAAATACTTTTTTATTGACGGAAAATGGTATGAGGTCGTAGGAGATTTTCTCAAGAGACTCGCCGAGGATTTTCAAGAAGAGGTATTTGGCGAGAAAGCTATTTTGATTTCGGATATTCCATTTATATCATGGGGTGTGCAGGATGAGGGTGAATTCAATAAGGCACAAGCAAAAGAGAGCGGGTTCTATATCGGAGATAAGATTTTCCTTAAACAAAGCGAGAAGGGCAAAATTGAATTATTTGATCTTATTTTTACTAAAGACGATAGGACGTATTTGATTCAAGTTAAAGATGGGTTTGGTGCATCAATTCGAGATGCGTGTTCGCAAGTTCAAATGGCGGCTGAAATTATAGAAAATTCCCTTGTTTCTAACAATAACAGCGAGCTGGAGAGCTACTATGAAGAATTTAATAAATCAAACACTGGCGTAAGTAAGAATGAGTTTTTTAAACTACTGAAAAAGAATCGGCAATATGTTCTGGCTTTTTCTACAAAAGACGCCTTTACAAAAGCCAATTTTTTAGCGAAAAAATTTCAATCTGAAATAGCAAGGTTTGAAGTCCTCGGTCTATCTCACGAGTTCCGAGCAAATGTGCGACAATTTCAGATCGCGCACATCAAAAAATCATAGTTTTGTGGAAGTCGAATTAAACTAATCATTTATGTATGGCAAACAATAACCAAACCGACAAAATAAAATGTCCCGAATGTAATGCCTTGATTCCGATCACGGAGACTTTGCAGCACCAGTTAACGGAAACTGTCCGTAAAGAATATGAAGAAAAATTGGCAGAACAGAAACACGCGCTTTCAAAGCAACAAAAGGAGTTAACTCAAAAAGAGAAAGCGCTTGAAGAAAAAGAAAAAGACATCGATGAAAGGATTCGGCAAGGTCTTAAGGTTGAGATAGAGGCGCAAAAGAAGATTCTATCCGAAAAAGCCAAAAAGGAGGCGCGCGATGAGATTTCGCTTGAAATGAAGGATTTGCGTGACGATCTGAAAACAAAAGAAGAAAAATTGGAAGAAGCTAAGAAAACAGAGCTTCAGCTACGAAAACGCGAGCGCGAGTTAGAGGCGCGAACAAAGGATATTGAGTTAGAGGTTGCTCGTAAAATAGATCAGGAACGGAAAAGAGTGGAAGAAGAAGTTGTAAAAAGAATTTCGGACGAGCGCCGAATGAAAGATGCGGAAAAGGATAAGCAGATAAATGACATGAGGAGACAAATAGAAGACTTAAAGAGGCGCGCCGAGCAGGGGTCTCAACAAACTCAAGGAGAAGTCCAGGAACTGGAATTGGAAAAAGAAATTTCGCAGCTTTTTCCGATAGACAATGTTCAGTCAGTACCGAAGGGCATGCAAGGAGCCGATGTTATTCAAGAGGTGCTAACGAATAGCGGGAATCGTTGCGGTGCGATCATATGGGAATCAAAGCGCACGAAAAATTGGAGCGACGGATGGATCTCTAAACTAAAAGATGATCAGCGCACGGCAAAGGCAGATGTCGCTGTTATCGTGACCGAAGTATTGCCAAAAGACGTAAGAAATTTCAGTTTTATTGATGGCGTTTGGGTAACAAATTATGCAAGTTTTCATGGTCTCGCGCTTGCACTTAGACAAAAACTGACCGAGCTTGCTTTCACAAAAGCAATGTCCGTGAGTAAAGATAAAAAGGCGGACATTCTTTTCCATTATCTTACCGGCCCGGAATTTCGACAGAGGGTCGAAGCGATAATCGAAGCCTTTTCAGATATGAAGACAGAGCTTGATAAGGAAAAACGGCTTTATGAACGCTCATGGGCAAAGCGCGAAAAACAGCTTCAATCAGTGCTTCTTAATACTGCCGGTATGTATGGAGATTTACAGGGCATGATCGGATCTTCGATGCAAACTATACCAGCGCTTGAAGCTGGAAGTCCTGATGAGGATATAGATTCCGAAAAAGAATCAGCTCAAAAACCAAAACGGAAATCAAAAAAAGACCCCAAAGAAGAACCTGAAGATTTACCTTTCTAACGCGCCCAATCCGCTAACTTTATGCTTCCAAAGAAAGCAATTGAAGAATTCAAGAAGATTTACAAGAAATCCTACGGGGTGGATCTTTCGGATGAGGAGGCCACGGATAAGGCCAACAGATTAGTGAATTTGTACAAGGCGGTTTATTCGGATGAGAAATGGACTTTGCCGAAAAATCTCAATGAAAAGGAGTAATTCCTTGCGTGATTTTTTGCGCGATTCTTGCGCGTTTCACATCTGATACGCTTTTGTCATAGTTCTGAAACGCAAAACTCCCTTTCGGGAGTTTTTGCTCGCAACAAGCACTTCTTCATCTTATCTCGTAATCCACCAGCGCGTCGGATTCGGCTTCTCGATGAAGGAATGAAGCACGAGATGGGCGAATGCATCCGCCAGATCATCGTATTTCTCAACTCCGAAATGCACGAGCTGCTGGATAAGCTGCTCCGCGCCTTTTCGGGGGAAAAGCACCTTGCCTGTTTTGATGTGGTGCGCGGTGAGCACGATTCGGCTACGCTTGTCCTGGCTGCCCGGCCGCACGGATTTCACAATGAGTCCATTAACTTCCAGTTGTTGAGGCAGCGCTTTCTGATACCCTACGTCTTCCACGATAAAGACCGGCTGACAGTATTCGTTGACAGCGGCGTAATTTCCGTGGAGCACCTTGCAGGTTTCTACGGTTTCGGGGAAATTCATTTTCTTGTTCACGATGTTGGGCAGAATGTAGAGAACGTACTCGCTTTCGGTGTGAATATCATCTCTCTTGATTTCATAGAGGACCCCGGG
>MFPT01000012.1 GCA_001782805.1 Candidatus Magasanikbacteria bacterium RIFCSPHIGHO2_01_FULL_41_23
ATCGTAGGAAAGAAGCTTTGACATATATTGTGTCCATGGGTTAATTGAATAAGAGTTATTCTATTATTCCATTTACACAAAGTATTTTACAGACTCGGAAATTCCGGAGAACCACATCGCATCTGGTCAAATGGATGGGCAACATGACCATCTTCCTCAATAATTTTGCTTTTGTCAAGTAATTATGCTAAATTAATTAATAATTAAGCCTAGGTTAGGCCTCTTTATTCTAAAATTATGGAACATCTTAAATTTTTTAAGGACATCAACAAATCAAGTGTTGCTGAAGCCGGTGGCAAAGGCGCCTCACTTGGTGAAATGACCAATGCCGGAATTGTAGTTCCGCCTGGGTTTGTGATATTGGCCAATGCGTTTGACCGTTTTATGGAAGAAACGCATCTGAGGGAAGAAATTGTCGCACGTTTGTCCCAAGTTAATCCGGCTGATATGGCGAGTGTTGAACGGGCGAGTCGTGTTCTGCGTGATGTTA
Organism: Candidatus Magasanikbacteria bacterium RIFCSPHIGHO2_01_FULL_41_23; assembly: GCA_001782805.1. Taxonomy (GTDB): domain Bacteria; phylum Patescibacteriota; class Patescibacteriia; order Magasanikbacterales; family UBA922; genus 2-12-FULL-41-16. The sequence continues at coordinate 491 of MFPT01000012.1, forward strand.
TTCACGATACAACCATGCCAGCTGATTTAACCGCGGAAATTTTGTTGGCCTTTGATAAGCTAAACGCGGAATTTGTGGCGGTGCGTTCCAGCGCCACTGCCGAAGATTCATTGGTGGCCAGCTGGGCTGGGGAACTGGAAACATATCTAAATACCACACGGGAAAATGTTGTTGAACGCGTGCGTCAATGTTGGTCATCGCTTTTTACGCCGCGCGCAATTTTTTATCGTCATGAAAAAAATTTAGTTGACGCGCCTGTTTCCGTTGCTGTTGTCATTCAAAAAATGATTCAATCGAAAATTTCCGGTATTGCGTTTACAGTTCATCCGGTTACTGAGGATCACAATCAAATGATTATTGAAGCCGCGCTGGGTTTGGGCGAGGCAATTGTGGGCGGTTTAGTTACGCCGGACAGTTATATAATCAATAAAAAAGAAAAAAGTATTCTGGACATTTCCATTGGTGAACAAACACGTCAATTGCAAAAAAATACCCCTCGACATGACTCGGGACAAGCAATCATTAACAAAGGTGATGAAACTGGAGGAAACAATGAATGGATGCAATTGGGCGATAAAGGAAAAAAACAAAAATTAACCGGCAGACAAATAATTGAATTGGCCGCGCTATGTCAGCGCATTGAAGATCATTATGGTTTTCCCTGTGATATTGAATGGGCGTTTGCCGATGAAAAATTTTACATCACTCAAAGTCGGCCAATTACAACGTTAAAATGAATTTAAAAAAACTTACATTTTGAGTTAATGAAAAAAAATCAAAAATCAAAAATTCTTGTTTGTTTATCCGGCGGCGTGGATTCTTCAGTGACCGCCGCTCTTTTGGTTCGCGCCGGCCATGACGTAACAGCCGCATTTATGATTCAATACCGGAGCGAAGATGAAAATTGTTGGCGTTATGAATATCGCGACGCCGTCCGAGTCGCGGCTCACCTAGGCATTCCTCTACTGCGCTTTGATTTTACGAAAGAATACGAAAAAAAAGTTTTGCAAAAAGTTTACAAAGAATACGAAGCCGGACGGACACCAAATCCGGATATTTTATGCAATCAATATATAAAATTTGGCGTATGGCTGGAAAAAGCTAACGAACTTGGATTTGATTATTTGGCGACCGGCCATTATGCTCGCATTAAGAAAAAAGCAGGGGAATATTTTTTAGCAACGAGCAAAGATACCAGGAAAGATCAAACCTATTTCTTGCATCAATTAAATCAAAAACAATTGGCCTATACATTATTTCCCATTGGCAATTATGCTAAAACACAAGTGCGCACGCTGGCCAAAAAATTCAAACTTCCTACAGCCGATAAAGCGGAAAGCATGGGAATTTGTTTTATTGGAGAGGTGCCGATGAAAAAATTTCTGCAGCCAAAAATAAAATCAAAGCCGGGATCAATTATTTCAACGAATGGCGAAGAAGTTGGTAGACATAGTGGTCTAGCTTTTGCGACGATTGGTCAACGTCATAATACCGGAATCGCCAAACAGGGGACAGCGCTTTATGTCGTGGGAAAAAATTTAGCTAAAAACACTCTAATTGTTGGCGCCAAAGATGATCCGAAACTTTTACAATCAAAAATTATTATTGAAAACATGCACTGGATTAGTGGACAAAAGCCCAAACTTCCATTACGATGTATGGTGAGACTTCGTCATCAGCAATCTTTGCAAAAATGTCGCATTGAGTCCCTTGACAAAATTATTTTTGATAAACCGCAATGGGGTGTGACCCCAGGACAATACGCGGTTTTGTACCAGAATAATATCTGCCTCGGTGGCGGAGCAGTGGCTACTATTAATTATCCTGTCTAACTTTAGCGATATATGAATATCACACCACGAAATGCCGGCATACTGCGCGCTTCAGTGGCTTTTTTGCTGGCAGTTCTTTATGATGTGCTCTTTTATAAAAATGGACTGGGTATAAATTTCCCGATTTTTACCACGATTGCGTTGGCCACTTTTGCCGGAATTTCCCTGGCAACCAAAGAATTTCGCAATCGTTCGGCATTGTTGCTGGCTCTTCCAACACTGGCTTTTGCTTTTTCATCATTTTTTTATACCAATGAATTTAGTGTCTATGCTTCGCCGGTTTTAGGAATTTTAGGTTTACTTTTGGTGAGTATGATGCTGACTATTCAAGTTAACGGTCTGCCATTTTATCTTACTCAACTGGCTTTGCCGCGACATTTTGATGGTTTAGTGAGCAATTGGAAAAATGTGTATCAGGATTTATTTACCTGGCGCGACGGCCAGGCTAAACGAGTCGTCTGGGGAATTGTGATTGCTTTTCCTCTCCTCATTGTTTTTGCCACGCTTTTGGCTGATGCTGATCCGATTTTTGCCGAATGGCTTAATGACTTAAATATCTGGGAAGGAATTTGGCGCGTGTTTAGAACTGTTGTTTTGACATTGATTGTTGCTGGTTTTTTCTATTTATTAGCCTCAGACAAAAACACTCTAACGGAAAAAATCAACAAAGTTTTTAAAATGAACGCCGTGACCGTTGGTGTTGTCTTGGCACTTTTAAACGCGCTCTTTGTGTTATTTGTTTATATTCAAATTAAATATCTATTTGGTGGAGCCACCTACGTTTTGACGAATGATATAACCTTGGCCGAATACGCTCGGAATGGATTTTTTGAGTTGGCGCGAGTGGTGGGGATAGCGGCTGTGCTCGTAATTGTCGTGCAAAGATCTTTTTCCTATCATGGATCGCATTGGTCAGTGAACGCTTTGCAGGTTTTATTTATTGGTCAGGTTGGAGTAGTGGCGGCCAGCGCTCTACGCCGTATGGCATTGTATCAAAATAATTATGGCTTCACTGCTTTGCGTCTGTATGTGGAATGGTTTATTTACGCCTTAATTTTTGCCTTGATTTTTTCCGGTCTGGCTTTATTATTGAAAATGACTTTCCGTCGATTTTTTCAAACTATACTCGCGGCCGCTTTTCTGACTGCGGCGCTAGTGTCTTTAGTCAATGTTGATTTTATTATTGCGCACGAAAATGTTGGCCGATATTTACAGGACAAAAAATCTTTGGACATGAATTATCTTTCAACCTTATCGCGTGACGCGGCTCCGGCTTATGTTGATTTAGTTCAATCAGTCAACTTTGAATCCCTCAATATTACACAAAAATTAACATTTAATGATTTATTGGAACGTTATAAACATGAAAATGCCAGTTCCACGCTGTTTGCTTATACATGGTCGCAACAAAAAAGTCAAAAATTTATTAATCTACTTCCGGAAAATGTAAAAATCAGTATTGGGCTGGCCAGAGAAAAAGATAAAAAATATGAAGAACAAAATAGAGAGATAAATAATGTTGCTGTTTATAATCAAAAACCTTGTATAATGAACGTCATAAATGATGAATCATTGGTAGTGAGAGAAGGAACTAAGCCACGTCCGGCCGAACCGTACAATAATGTGAATTGCTTTGATTTGTTGGATAATGATAAAGAAAATATCCAGGCGCAAATAATTACCAGATACAAGGAATCAAAAAATGACCTGTATAATGAAATGAAAACGGGTGATCAAGAAAACGTCTATAGTATTATTCGGCTTGATCGTTTAACAAAACAAACAAATGTACTATATACCAAAGATCTGGAAGTTGCCCCAAAAGAAAATATGTTTAATTCATTTGGTCCGAGTAATTACATAATACAAAAAACCGGAAATTTGATTGAATCTGACTACGATAATCGTGATTGGTATGTGTATCCGCTCATCCTTGATGGAGGTTATCATTTAGCCGATAAAAAATTGTACTAATATGCTCGGTTCTCATGAAATCCGCGCGCGTTATTTGAATTTTTTTCAAAAAGAGAATCACGTTATAATTCCTTCATCTTCACTTTTGCCGGAAAATGATCCCACAACCTTATTTACCGGTTCAGGCATGCAGCCAATGGTTCCGTATTTGTTGGGAGAATCACATTCATTGGGAGTACGGATTGTCGATTCACAAAAATGTTTTCGTTCCCAAGATATAGAAGAGGTCGGAGATAATCGTCATACTACTTTTTTTGAAATGCTAGGGAATTGGTCATTAGGTGACTATTTTAAGACTGAACAAATTTCGTGGATGTTTGAATTTTTGACTAATCCGGAAATCGGACTTGGACTTGATGCGCGTCGGCTTTATTTTACTTGCTTCCGCGGCAATCAAGAAATCGGTATTCCTCAGGATACCGATTCGGCTGAACTTTGGCAAAAATTACTGCAAGAAAAAAATATTGATGCCAAAATCGTCGATTGGTCGGAACGCGATGGTATGCAAGCTGGTCGCATTTTTTATTACGATGAAAAAAAGAATTGGTGGAGCCGCGCCGGAATTCCCGGCAAAATGCCCGTGGGTGAACCGGGCGGTCCGGACACGGAAATGTTTTGGGATTTCAATCCGGAGTGCGGAGAAAATCATTTGGATGGAGCCACTGATATTGTTAAATTTGGTAATGTTTGTCATGTGAATTGTGATTGCGGACGATTTTTGGAAATTGGCAACAATGTTTTCATGCAATATCATCGGACAGAGTCCGGTTTTGAACTTTTGCCGCAAACCAATGTTGATTTTGGCGGCGGACTGGAACGCTTGGCCGCGGCAGTGCGTAATGATGCTGATGTTTTTAATATTGATTTATTTGACGGCATGAAAGCAGTGCTGGAACAAGCCAGCGGACAACGTTATGCGGATTATGTGCCCGAGATTACCAAATCATTTCGCGTTATTCTTGATCATTTGCGCGCGGCCGCATTTCTCATTGCGGACAATGCGATTCCATCCAATAAAGATCAGGGTTATTTTACACGTCGACTTATTCGTCGCTCAATTCGATACGCACATATGCTTGGTATTCAAAAAAATTTCTGCGCTGCTATAGCCGAAGAAACAATTAAAACTTACGCTTCTGCCTATCCCCAATTAATTGAACAAAAAAAACTAATTATATCTGAACTGGAAAAAGAAGAAACTAAATTTAAACGCACGATTGAACATGGCATAAAAAAATTCAATGAAATTACCAAATTAATGCCGGCCAATTCAGCTATTCCAACCGAAGAGATATTTGATTTGTACCAATCATACGGATTTTCTTTGGAAATTACCCAAGAACTGGCTACGGAAAAAAATTTAGTGGTCAATGAAACTGAATTTCGAACATATTTGAAACAGCATCAAGACCAATCACGTGCCGGATCGGAGCAAAAATTTAAAGGGGGGTTGGCCGATCACAGCGAAATGAGCGTTAAGTATCATACGGCCACGCATTTGTTGCACGCGGCAGTGTTAAAAATCCTTGGCGCACACGCGGTGCAAAAAGGCAGTAATATTACGCCGGAACGTTTACGTTTTGATTTTGCGCATGGTGATAAATTAACCGCTGAACAAATTAAAGCGGTGGAAGATTTGGTGAACGCGGCCATTGCGCGAGATTATTCGGTCACTTTTCAAATTATTCCTGTGGCCGAAGCCAAAGCCAAAAAAGCGATTGGTTTATTTGCCGGTAAATATGAAGAAATGGTAAAAGTGTATACAGTGGGAGATCCAGAAGGTTTGCCTGATGCTAATTCAACCGCGCCAACTTTCAGTCGTGAATTTTGTGGCGGCCCGCATGTGGAACACACGGGTATTATTGGTCATTTTAAAATTGTAAAAGAAGAAGCGGTCAGTGCTGGAGTTCGGCGAATTAAGGCAATTGTTGAATGACGAACACATTAAGGAAATTAAAATAAAAATTCCTTGCATAACTTTTTCTGAGACTCTCATAAATATCGAGCTCAAAAAAGCTATATTCAGTCCATTTTTATTTTAATCAATACAACATGAAATACATGAAACAAAAAATCCTCAATTTGATACAGCGACTCTGGAGTGCTCGTCGCCAATTCGCGTGCTATACCACCATTGGTATATCGGCAGTTTTGGCTGACATGACCAGTCTATTTATATTAAAAGAATATTTTGGTTTTTCTCCGGTTTTCGCTGTTATTTGTAATCAGCCTCTTATTATACTTTTTGTTTTTTTGGCTAACAAAAAATGGTCGTTTAAGGCAGCAGGGCAAACACGTTCGCAATTTATTCGTTTTGTTACTTTGGTTTTAATTAATTACACAATTTCAGTAATTTGGATCTGGTTTTTTGCTCAAGTATTGGGAATCAATTATTTGCTGGCCAAGATCGCCAACATAATTTTGGCTGTCAGCTGGAATTTTTTAACGTATAAATACTGGATTTACGCTGTGCATAAACCCGTAGATTAACTATTGACAGATTAATTAACAGCTCTTATAATAGGGCGGTAATTTTAAAGCAATGGCAAAAACAGATATTCTCGAAGTGCGTGGCCGAATAGACGAAGTTCTACCGGGCGCCAAATTCCGCGTGATCCTTGAGAACGATCATGAAGTAATCGCGCACTTGTCAGGCAAAATGCGCGTGTACAATATTCGGTTGGGAGTCGGCGACGATGTCAAAGTAGAAATGACTCCGTACGATTTGACTAAAGGACGAATTACATTTCGGTTCTAAACAATTTAAAATAAGTTACAATCAACCAGTGCGGTGGAGTTGATGGCCAGTGGTCTCTAAGATGAGATAGGCCAAGATCAACGCAGATATCGCGGCAGTGGTTGATATTTTTTAATACTTATGAAGGTTCAGGCCTCAGTCAAAACTCGTTGTAAAAACTGCAAAGTCATCCGCCGTCAAGGCGTGGTGTGTATTATTTGTGAAAATCCCCGTCACAAGCAGCGCCAAGGTAAAAAACAGCGTCGTCACGCCGCATAATTAATAATAATATGAGAGTTGCCGGAGTAACAATTCCCCGCGATAAACGAATCATCATTGCCCTCACCTATATCTATGGCGTCGGTTCTGTCACTGCCAAAAAAATCTTGGAACTGGCCAAGCTCGATGCCAATATCCGAGTAAAAGATTTGACTGAAGTGCAAGAAGATTTGGTTCGGACCATTATTGAAAAACAATATACGACTGAAGGTGATTTGCGTCGTCAGATTCAGTCCAATCTTAAACGACTCAAAGATATTAAGTGTTTTCGTGGCATTCGGCACATGCGTCATTTGCCTGTTCGCGGACAACGTACCAAAACCAATTCTAGAACTGTGCGCGGCAACAAACGCAATTTGGCTCCAAGTGGCAAGAAAAATTCGGCACAAAAAACATAATTAATTATATTTATAATAAGCTTATTTATAGTGAGCTTGCCGAACTATTGAAGTATGGCAGAAAAAAAACTGGTCAAAAAGAAAAAAGTCATTAAAATTGTGTCGCACGGCCATGCCTATGTTCAGGCAACTTTTAATAACACTATTGTGAGTGTCACTGATCAAAATGGTGATGTCATTGGCTGGGCCAGCGCTGGCGGAGCCGGTTTCAAAGGCCCAAAAAAAGCCACTCCTTATGCCGCTGGAATAGTGGTGAAAAAAATATTGGATGCGATTAAAGATGTTGGTCTAAAAGAAGTCAATGTTTTTGTTAAAGGAATCGGTGGTGGTCGCGAAGCGGCGATCCGCGCTTTCAATACGAACGGCATTCAAATTTTGTCAATTAAAGATATAACACCAATTCCGCATAACGGCTGTCGGCCGCCTAAACGTCGCCGGGTTTAATTAATTCAAACATTGCTATGGGAAGATATACTGGACCACGAAATAAAATTGCTCGCCGTCTTGGCGTTAATTTGGGTTTGAAAACCAATCCGGCCAAAGTCGCGCGTCGGCTTAGCCAAAAGCCAGGAGTGCACGGACCAAATAAACGTCCCAAAGCTCCTTCAAGTTATGGCCGTCAATTATTGGAAAAACAAAAAGCCAAATTTATTTATGGTTTGCGCGAAAATCAATTGCGTCGGTATGTTACCGAAGCAACGCGCCTTAAAGGCAACTCCGGTACCTATCTTTTGCAACTTTTGGAAATGCGATTTGATAATGTTGTGTATCGTCTGGGATTTGCCGGAACACGGGCACAGGCTCGACAAATGGTAACGCATGGCATGTTTTTTCTTAATAATAAAAAATTAAGTATTCCTTCCCACACCGTTTCAATCGGTGATGTCGTAAGTATCAAACCAAGCAAAACCAAGAAAAAATTATTTGAGAACATTGGTGACAAACTGGAAACTCAACAATTGCCATCATGGCTGACCAATGAACCAAAAGCTTTAACCGGCAAAGTGGTCAGTGAACCAAGCAAAGATGATGCCGAACATTTATTTGACGTAACTTTGATTATTGAGTATTTTTCCACTCGTTAATTTTAATATTACCTGTCCTATGGATCACATTTTACTTCCCTCGACCATTGAATTTAAAGACACTGATAATCCCAAAATCGGTATTTTAGTGCTTTCTCCTTGTCACCAAGGTTATGGTACCACGCTTGGGAATGCCTTGCGGCGCGTACTTTTGTCCTCAATTCCCGGCGCTGCAGTGGAAGCGGTCAAAATTGACGGAGTTGATCATGAATTTAGTGCCATTCCCGGAACACTCGAAGATGTTGTTCAAGTTATTTTGAATCTTAAACAATTGGCGGTTATTCTCCATACCGATGGACCAATTAAATTATCCTTAAAGAAAAAAGGGGTTGGAGATGTTACTGCGGCGGATTTTGAAACAAACGCTGACGTGCAAATTATTAATCCGGAATTAAAAATCGCCACAATTACTGATGCCAAAATTCCATTTGGCATTGAAGTAATCATTGGCAAAGGAATGGGATATGTGACGGCAGCGGAAAAAAGCAGTAAAAATCTGGATTTGGGCACGATGCTGATGGATTCATTTTATTCTGCCGTGCGTGATGTGGGCTATGACGTGGAAAATACTCGTGTCGGCGATATTACTGATTATGAAAAATTGGTTGTTACTATTGAAACAAACGGCACGATTACTCCACGTGAAGCTGTAAATCAGGCCACGGAAATTCTCATGAAACATTTCACCAGCATTCTGGAAACGACAAAATAATAGTATGAGACATCAGAAAAAAAATATAAAATTAGGCCGTGAACGCGGGTCGCGTATCGCTTTACTGCGCAGTTTGACCGAAAGTTTTATTTTACACGAAGCTATTACCACAACAAAAGCCAAAGCCAAAGCGCTCAAAAGTATTGTTGAGCCATTGATAACAAAAGCTAAGCGCAAACAGGTTTCCGATATGACAGCTATTGTTGGCTTTCTGTACACCAAAAAAGCCATTACCAAATTAGTAAAAGAAATCGCTCCGCGCTACACCGAACGTCGTGGCGGTTATACGCGCGTTACCAAACTGGGTAATCGTTTTAATGACAGTGCCGATATGGTACGCATTGAATTTGTTTAATATGATGAAAACTCTAACAATAAATGCCGAAGGCAAAGCAGTGGGACGCGTCGCCAGTGAAGTCGCCAAAATGTTGCAGGGCAAAAGTGATCCCAACTTTATTCCTCATTTGGATCCATTGACCACGGTTATTATTAAAAATGCCGGCAAGGTTATTTTTACTGGTCGCAAATTGGAACAAAAAGATTATCGACATCACACCATGCATCCCGGCGGCTTAAAAATTAAGCCCATGAAAAAAGTGTTTATTGAAGATTCCACGGAAGTAATGCGTAAAGCAGTCAACGGAATGATTCCCAAAAATCGTCGTCGAGAAGATTTAATGAAACGTTTGATTATTGAGGCTTAATCTTATTTATAGTGAGTTTTTATCGAAGTATGGCTGTACAAAAAACCAAATCAGAAGGACAAATGGAACGAGCTGTTGGCCGTCGAAAAACCGCGGCCGCTCGCGTGCGTCTTGTTGCGGGTACTGGAGAAATTACCGTTAACAATAAACCGCTGGCGATTTATTTTCCGCTTAAACTGTGGCAGGAAAAAATAATTTCACCGCTTTTGGTTTGTGGAAGAGAAAAACAATTGGATGTATCAGTACGCGTGGCAGGGGGCGGTGTTAATGGTCAGGCCGAAGCGGTCAGACATGGAATTGCTCGGGCTTTAGTTCTCTGGAATATTGAACTTAAACCAATTCTTCGTTCCCAAGGATTTCTTACTCGTGATTCACGTGGCAAAGAACGTAAAAAACCCGGACTTCATCGTGCTCGTCGCGCTCATCAGTGGAGAAAACGCTAAAAGATGCTATAATGAACCGGTGCATTCTTTCTTCATATGTCATCGGTAGTCAAAAATACAGTATTTATTCTCTTTGGTTCAATCGGCCAGAAAATTATTTCTTTGGCTTATTTTACGTTTTTGGTACGAATGCTGGGAAAGGATTTAACCGGTGATTACACGGCGGCGCTAGCTTTGTCCACGCTCTTTGTGGTTTTCATTGATCTTGGTCTCACCAATGTTCTTATTCGCAATGGTGCACAAAATCAGTCTAATCTTTCACAGTCAATCAGTAATATTTTTGCCATTAAAATTTTGACCAGTATTATTGCGTATACAGCAATGATGATTTTTTCTTTTAATAAATTTGATGCGGCGTTTAGTTTGTTGGTGGCGGCTTCAGGAATCACGATGATTCTGGATTCAGTTCATTTGACGTTGTACGGTTATTTGCGCGCGCTGGGCAAACTGAATTACGAAGCGGTAGGCATGATTATGAGTCAAACAATAACGCTAATTTTGGGAACGAGCTTTTTGTTACTACGCTGGCCGATCCTCACTCTGATTCTCGCATTTACCGTTGCTTCGGCCATTAACGTGATTTACAGTTTTTACCAAGCCAAAAAATCCGGATTTGTCTTTAAACGGCCGGAAACAACCGAACGTCTGCGACTGGTTTTATGGTCTGCTCTACCGTTTACCACGGCGATTATTTTGGGCCGTTTTTATTCGTATGCGGATATTATCATTTTAAAAATCATTAAAGGAAGCGGAGAAGTTGGCGTGTACAGCACGCCATCAAAAATAAGTTTTGCGTTTCAGTTTATTCCTTTGGCGTTTACGGCTGCGCTCTATCCGCATTTATCTGAACTGGCAAAAAATAATACAGCACAATTCCGTCTGGTTTTAACCAACAGCATACGCTATTTATTGCTCATTTCCGCGCCCATAAGCTTGGGAATTTTCATATTAGCCAAACCAATTGTTCTTTTGGCCTTTACGGAAAAATTTATTGCCAGTGTCGCGCCTTTAAAAATTATGATTTTAAGTTTAATTTTTTCATTTGTTAGTTTTCCGCTCGGAGCCGCGCTTAATGCTTGTGGCGCGGAAAAAAAACAAACTGCCATTGTGGCTGTAGCTCTCATAATTAATTTAATTGGGAATGCGTTTTTGATTCCCAAATTAGGCGCAATGGGAGCCGCCTTTTCAGCCTTAATTGGTAATTGCATATTGGGAGTAGCCGGATTTTGGTTTTTGCCAAGTGATTTTAGGCCTCATTTGAACATACTTATTAAAACAGCATTGTCTTTGGGCATCGCTGTCTTTCTTATGTCAATATCAGTAATATATACGCAGGCCACGCTACAAAATCTTTTTTTATCAATGATTGTTGGCGGCGCAGTATTTATTTCTTTGGCATTTACTCTTGGTTTAATTGCCAAAAAGGATTTAATTTATCTTAAATCAGCCTTTGGTAAGACAAAAATCGTATGAAAAAAATATTAATGGTGACTTTGGAATTTCCACCTATGGTCGGAGGAATAGCAACGTATGTGGATGATTTTGTACACGCTTTGCCTCCGGAAAATGTCATCGTTCTCGCTCCGCCCACAAAATTATTGGCACGATGGTTTTGGCCGCGTTGGCTATTATTGGCTTGGCGTGTATTTTTGATTATAAAAAAAGAAAAAATTGAAGTGGTAATAATTCATCATATACTTCCGGTTGGATATGCCGCGCTTATCGCGCGCTGGCTGACTCGAGTGCCCTATATTATTTTTTCCCATGGAACTGATATTGCGGCCGCTAGCCGTCATGCCTGGAAACGGCTGATGGTTCGTCTGATTTGTAATTCGGCCGAACAAATAGTTATGAACAGTGAATCACTAAAACGCCGATTTCTTATTAAATTTAATGACTATGAATCCAAAACCAAAGTGATTTATCCGTGTCCCAATGACATATTTTTTAAGCCAGTTTCCCAAGAAAAAATTAGGGAAATTAAAAGTCATTTGGCCATTGGCGGGCGACAAGTTATTTTATCAGTGGCGCGAATGATCGATGGCAAAGGTTTTCCGCATTTGGTGCGCGTCATCAAAGATGTGGCGGATCAAGTGCCGAATATTACTTGGCTTATTATTGGCACTGGTCCTAAACTGGCGGAGATTATTGATTTGGTGCAAAAAAATTCTTTGCAAAATATTGTTCGTTTCATTGGGGAAATTCCGCATAGTGAATTACCGGCCTATTTTCAGGCCAGCAACGTGTTTACTCTTTTGACTCATCCTGATAATGGAATGGAGGAAGGATTAGGTTTGGTGTTTTTGGAAGCGGCTGGCAGTGGATTGCCTTGTATAGCAGGAAAAAGTGGAGGAGTGGAAGAAGCAGTAGTGCATGGCCAAACCGGATATGTATTTGACGTGTATCAAAATCAAAAAGCGATCACCGAAGCTCTGGTTTCTTTATTAAAAGATCCGTCTTTGGCCACTCGACTCGGTCAGCATGGCCAAGCCAGAATACGTTCGGAATTTAATTGGAAAAATCAGTTATATGATATAATGAATCCATGAAAACAGCATCACAACCAGTTTGGGAACGCGTTTTTTTGTCACGTTGGTTTTTGTTATTGCTTTTAGGAGTGTCTACCATAATTGCGATTAGTTACGCACGCGCGTATTACGAAGACTATACTATACGCCGAGAAATTTCCCGACTGCAAGACGAAGTCAAAAAATTGGAAAAGAAAAAATTTACCTCACTCGAATTATTACAATACGCGCAAAGCGAACATTTTTTTGATGATAAAGCCAGAACTGAATTGAACTTAAAAAAACCGGGCGAGCAAGTTTTGGCGATTCGCGGTATTACGCCAAATAATTCAGTGGATTCAGTGCAAAATCCAGTTGCTGGACGTGTGGATGAATTGCCCTTGAATAATCCCCGCAAATGGTGGTATTATTTTGTGGAACATAAACTACCGGCAGTAAAATAATTTTAATTTTTTTAAATGTATTTTTATGAGTGAAGTGGAACAAACAAACGCGGAACAGGCCAAAAAAATGCCTGTCAATCTCTTGGTTTTGGGCGTAGGCGTCGCGCTTTTATTGGGACTTTTGGGTCTGGGAGTTTCTACCGTCTATGGTGTTTATCAAGTATCGGAAAATCCGGTTGTGGTTTCTCTGGCGCGTGCTTTTAAAATTCGAGTGGCGGAAGTGAATGATACTCCAATTCTGTATAGTGAATATATTCGCGATACCAATTCTTTACGACTGTTTTACGCTAAAAAGTCAACGGAAGTACCGTATGACAAAAATCAACAATCAGATCAAGTCTTAAGTCGGCTCATTGCCAATATACTTATTCAGCAAACAGCTCAAGAATTAAATGTCACAGTCACTGACGCGGATCGAGAAATGGCTAAGAAAGATATTTTGGCTCGCTTTGAAAATGATGAAACAAAACTGGCCGCTGATTTAAATGACAATTTGGGAGTAACTCTTCCGGAATTTTTTGATAGAATTTTGGAGCCGACTATTTTGGAAAAAAAGGTGGCGGAGCAATTTGCCACTAGCACTGATCCCCAAAATAGCGGATTTGCCGAAGAACAAGTCCGTGCTCGTCATATTTTATTTACGGTTAATGCTCCGGCTGATGATGCCAAAGCAAAGGCTGATGCCACGCGAGTTCTGAAAGAATTGCAAAAAGGCGCTGACTTTGCTGAGTTGGCAAAAAAATACGGCACTGACGGAACCAAGGATCAAGGCGGGGATTTAGGCTGGTTTGGACGTGGAGATATGGTGAAAGAATTTGAGGACGCGGCCTATGCGCTTAACAAAGGCGAATTAGTTAAGGCTCCAGTCAAAACCCAGTTTGGCTATCATTTAATAAAAACCGAAGACAAGCGTTCCACCAAAAATTTCAGCGCGTATATGAATGAAAAATTAAAAACAGCCAAGATCAAGGTCTTTGGAAAAATTCATAATCCATTCGCGAATTTGCAGGGCGGAGCAACCGTCACGGCTCAATAAACCGACAAAATCCTTCTCAATCAAGAAGGATTTTAACGCGGGTATTGTATAATGGTAATATGCGACCTTCCCATGGTTGAGCCAGGGGTTCGATTCCCCTTACCCGCTCCAAAATAGTGACGCATGCCCCCTTAGTTCAGTGGCAGAACGGTGGTATCATTTCGATTCTTAGTGAGTGCTCCAGATTTGTAGAAAAAGGTACAGAAGTACCCAAAGTGCGTCTCGGTAGTGACTTAAAATACAAGCACGAACATAGTTTATTGCCACTAATTTTCTAAAAAAGTCTATTATGTACTTGACTAGACATACTTACGAACAAACTTGGCAAGTGCATGGCTATACAATGCTTAGTATGGATTTGGGAGTTGCCTTTCCTTTTAGCACAATGAAACACCAGCTCTGTTCGTTTGTAGATAAAAACTGGTTTTTCACTTTTGAGAATAACGTGGGAAGTATGTATTACAGCAAACAAGAAATGGAGCTTGCTGGATATTGGGGGCAGAATGATTTTTTAGATGACGATTGGTTCGAGCAATATATCAACAATAGCCAGAAACTTTACTCTCAAGCTGAAAAATTATTCCAAAAATATACCGAAGAAGTGGTTGTTAAGGCAGATAAAGAAACACTCTACAAAATAGTTAGAGAAGTAGGGTTGCTTCTTACCGATCTCTACGGGTATTTCAATTCTTGCCAACCTCAGTGCGTATTCCATCTTGAAAGAGATTTGGAGCAAGAAATTAGCAAATCCGTTCCAAAAGAGAAAGTTCGAGAACTGATGCTTGCGTTGGCGCGACCCGAAAATAGAACCTTGCTCGACGAAGAAGAAATAGAATGGCTAAAATTATGTTCTGCGGAACAGCCAATAAACTCTCTCGAAAAGATATTAGAAAATCACAGCCAGAAGTATGGGATACTCGGTACTTCCGATGGCGGAGCATATTATACGGCTGATTACTATAAAAAATTATTTTCAAAGCGAAATATTGCTGAGTCAAAACAAAAACTGGAGAAAAAACTATCGCAAGAAAAAACGGTTAAAACGCAGAAAGCCACTCTTGTTGAAAAATACAAGATTTCAGAACACGCACAAAAATTAGCAGAAATACTTGCTGTCACGGGACATGAACGTTTTGAAATACGTTTGCGCGGCTGGATGCCACTCGATTATTGGATTACAAATCTGCTACTGCCGCATTTGGAAAAACATTTTGGAGTTAAGATTCAGTTTTCGCGACAATTCACCTTTTTAGAATTATTGCAATTTTTGTTAGTTGGAGATTATGACAAGACAGAGCTAAAAAAACGAGATGACTATTTTGTAATTGGTATGCGAAATGGACAGGTATTTCTAAAGTCCAGCGATGAAGGGAGAATTTATGCTAAATCTTTACTCCCCGATCTCACAAAATATAAAAACGAAATTGAAGGGCAAATTGCAAAAATGGGTTTTGTACGTGGCCACGCTTATGTACTTCATTGGAATGCAAAAGATGTTGTAAAAGAAATGGAAGAAATGCCTAAAGGATCAATTCTTGTAGCTGGACAGACAAGACCACAATTGATGCCTGCGATTAGAAAAGCCGCGGCTATCGTAACCGACGAAGGAGGTATTACATCCCACGCGGCCATCGTCTCAAGAGAATTGGGAATACCTTGTGTTATAGGTACAAAAGTTGCAACTAAAATAATTAAAACTGGGGATTTGATAGAAGTTGATGCCAACGAGGGTATTGTGCGAATAGCCGAACGCACCAATTAACACTTCAAAAATATGAACGAAAACATGGAAAACTATAAACAATTTGAAACAATACGCCATGGGGAGAAACATGGCGAGGAATTGTCCGAAGTTGGTATCGAGCAATCAAAAATTAAGGCACAAGAGTTGCTCGAAGAAATTAAAGCAGCCCCCGACGGCTCTGTTTTTTATGCGATGTCGTCAAATGTTGGGCGTGCGATAGAAACGAGGGATGTAATTGAATCTGAATTGATAACATTAGCAGAAAATGAACAGGGCATAGAATTTATCTCTGTTCAGGATGTTGAAAAAATAAAACAAGCCAAGGGTGATAAGACTAAGAAATATGTTATAACAGGTCTTCAACCGAGTACCGCACTTGGTTTTAACGAAAGAACACCATCACTTTCGGCATTTCTTAAATTCAAGAAAGCATACAAAAATAACGAGGATTTGATTGGGCAAACTTGGGCGGCTAAATCTGGCGAACTTGAAAAGCTAAAAGAAAAAATCAGACAAGAAATTCCCGACTTGGACGTTTCCGGAATAAATCCAAAAGAGTTTGACGAAACACCCGAAGAAGCAGCTCTAAAATATATTCGTCTCATGAAAAGAATGGCCGAGATAACAGAGAAATATTTTCCTGATCATCCATGGAAAGGATTACAAATCGGCCACAATCTTTCCGCTGACTTCGCGGCTTTGGCCATGCTCGACAAAAATATTTCCGTAGAATCAATTGAGGAGTTGGGAGGAAAGTTTCGCCAGTTTTTAGAATCAGCACATTTTGAGTTAAAGGATGGAAAAATTGTGGCAAAATACCGTGATCAAGAAGTGGAACAAGAAAAAGATTTGGACGGGATCATTCAGGATTTAGAAAAGGCATCGGAGGAACGAAAAAAAGAGTGGGGAGCAGTTTCGTGAAGTTCGCCGAATCGAATTTTTGATAAAATGGGTTCCAACATAGTCGTAAAGATGCTCCATGATGTTTCAGGCTTTGACTGACGGTTAAATTCATGATAAAGTACAAATACAAATATATGAGTTTTATAAAAAAAATGAAAGACACAGCCATTAAATTTTTACTCGGAAATTCCGCCGTGCCGCGCGGTCTTTTTGAATTACAGCAATATTTTTCTCATAATGAACCTATAAATTTTCGACACGAGAAGGGTGACGACGGAAAAATTATCGCCATCAGTATAAATTTCCGACACGGATCAATTGTTACCACAGGAAAAAATCAAGAAGAATTGGACTCAAACATCAAAGATGCAATTCTGACTTCATTCGATGTACCGTCATCCTACGCGATTGAAGCAGGACTACAGAGAGTGGGCGAATCAAGGGGGGAATATGCCACCACGTAGCGAACTTCCCGGTGAAATAAAACGTAAAAAATTTGTAAGTGCTTTGGAACGCTTAGGTTTTAGTATAAACAAAGTCGGTGGCGACGGAAGTCATTACAAAGCTGTTTGGCCTAAAACGCAAAAATCAATCGCCATTCCACTGGATTTACGTAAAGATGTATTATACTATCTGCTTAAAGAGATAGAACAATATAGTGGCATAACGTGGGA
The DNA here is from genome assembly GCA_001782805.1 of Candidatus Magasanikbacteria bacterium RIFCSPHIGHO2_01_FULL_41_23. Taxonomy (GTDB): domain Bacteria; phylum Patescibacteriota; class Patescibacteriia; order Magasanikbacterales; family UBA922; genus 2-12-FULL-41-16. Next base: position 17,983 of record MFPT01000012.1, read on the forward strand.
AGAGATAAATAAAGAATTATAAATATGCCCCCTTAGTTCAGTGGCAGAACGGTGGTATCGTAAACCACAGACATCAGTTCGATTCTGATAGAGGGCTCAAATAAGAAAACTACTTGCAGGTAGTTTTTTCTTACTATTTTTTATGCTATACTGTAAACCAGTAGTTTAGACTGTTCGATAAACTCACTGCAAGCAGGCTCATCATAAATATGATTAATTTGCACGGTGTCAGCAAAAAATACGGCCGCGAATCAATCGCATTGCACAATATTTCGGTTTCCATTGGCGCGGGCGAGTTTGTGTCAGTTGTCGGACAAAGTGGAACCGGTAAAACAACTTTGGTAAAATTATTGATTGCTGAAGAGCGACCGACGAACGGCAAAATTAGTATCGGTGGTTGGGATATAACCAAAATCCGCCAGTCAGAAATACCGCTCCTACGTCGGCAAATCGGCGTTATTTTTCAGGATTTTAAATTATTGCCCAATAAAACCACGACGGAAAATGTTGCTTTTGCTTTGGAAGTGGCCGGAGAACGAACCAAACGAATTCGTGAAATTGTGCCCCGCGTCTTGGATATTGTGGGACTGAATTCCAAGAGCAGAAATTTTCCGCATCAATTATCTGGCGGAGAACAACAGCGTGTGGCAATTGCGCGTTCATTGGTGCATCGTCCCAAAATTTTGGTGGCCGATGAGCCGACCGGCAACCTTGATGCGATTAACACTCACGAAATTATAGAGATATTAAAAAAAATAAACAGCTTTGGCACAACGGTCGTGCTCGTAACGCACAATCGCGAGATCGTCAATCATCTGAATCGGCGCGTTATTTCACTTTCCGAAGGAACAATTATGTCAGATGAAGAACAAGGCAAATATAAATTGACTTAACTATGTTAACCTCGTTTTGGCGCGTCATTAAATTTTCTTTGCTGGATCTGGGCCGGAATTTCAGTTTGGCCTGCATGACAATTTTAGTACTCACGCTTTTATTGATTTCCGTCAATACTCTTCTTGGCGTGCGCCTCATTACACAAGCCGGCATTAAAGTTATTAAACAAAAAATTGATTTGAGCATTTATCTCAAACCAAGCGTAACCAATAATGAAATCAAAATTCTGGAAGAAAAAATCAAATCAATTCCTGAAGTGAAAAATGTACGACTGACCAGTCGCGAGCAAGCTTTGGAGGATTTTAAGGCACAGTATCAAGATCAGCCCGAAATTATTGCGGCCTTGTCCGAGGTTGGAGACAATCCGCTTGGTCCGGCCTTTGTGGTTAAGACTGATGATCCCAAAGATTATGAAAAAATAGTTTTGCTGATTTCCAAACCCGAATATGCCAATTTAATTGAAGATAAAACCTTTGCGGATACACAAACCGCAATTGAAAATATAACTAATATCACCGCTCGAATTCAAGAATTCGCTCTCGCCATTTCCTTTTTATTTGGCTTAATTGCCGTCACGATTGTTTATACTACTTTTCGAGTGGCGATTTATACGGAACGTCTGGAGATTGGCATCAAAAAATTGGTTGGCGCCAATAATTGGTTTATTCGTGGCCCTTATTTGATTGAAGCAATCATTTTGAGCACCATTAGTTTGGGAATTTCTCTTGGTGCCATGTGGGCGGCGACGCGCGCGATTGACCCTTATTTTGCACCGCTTTTGGGCCAAGCAAATCTATTGACAAACTACCTTTCGAGCCATATACTTCTGGTCGCCGGTTTTGAATATGTAGTCGTACTTTTTTTGACTATTTTTACCAGCGCGATGGCAATGCGTCAATACTTAAAAGCCTGACCCTTCAACAGGTTCAGGATCTTCGTCTCGACATAGTCGGGACTCGATCGGGGATCGTCTAATGGTAGGACAGTAGCCTTTGAAGCTGCGTATCGGGGTTCGAATCCCTGTCCCCGAGCCAAATTTTGTCTATTGTCTAATAGATTAAAAACGTGTACACTACTGAGTAGCTAAAGTTGGCTATTTTTTATTTAGTCATTTTTTGGATAATAAAAGTAAAAATTCGTGTCATTATGGTATCGTTTAATATAAAAAAAGACATTTCGGAAAAAGGGAAGATGAAACAAAGGCAGAAATTACTGAAATCAATGATCCGCTCTGATTTGACTGAACTTTTTCAAACATCGCTCGATATAAACAAAGTTGCCAAAAAAAATTGTGAAAACTTTATTGGCAGTGTGGAGATTCCGGTTGGTTTGGCCGGTCCACTGCAAATACAATCAGATATTTTGCCCAAACAGATTATTATTCCCTTGGCTACAACCGAAGGCGCTTTGGTGGCAAGCACTAATCGAGGTGCCAAAGTTATTAACCTGTCCCAAACTGGGAAAGTTTTGGTAAAAAAAATCGGCATGACCAGAGCTCCGGTTTTTAAATGCCAAGATATTACGGCCGCCCAGGAATTTAAAACTTTTTTGGAAGATAATTTTGTTGAGCTTAAAAAAATTTCAGAATCAACGAGCAATCATCTTAAACTTTTGTCCTTTAACTGCTGGACTCGAGGCCAATATGTATTTGTGCGTTTTGTCTTTGATACCGATAAAGCCATGGGAATGAATATGGTAACAATTGCGCTTAAACATGTCTGGTCTGAATATGTATCAAAAAAAACCAAAGCGGAATTGATTTCTTTATCCGGCAATGTGTGCGCTGATAAAAAAGATTCATTGGTTAACAGAATTTTAGGCAGGGGATACAGTGTCGAGGCGGAAGTTTTTATACCTCCTGAAATTGTTACTGAAGTTCTACAAACAACCAAAGAAAAATTTTACGAAACTCATATTGTAAAAAATTTGATTGGCAGTAACATTGCCGGATCATTTTCGCAAAATATGCAGGCCGCAAATATTATTGCCGCGGTTTTTTTGGCCACTGGTCAAGATGTGGCTCATGTAGTAGAAGCCAGTCAATGCGCCACAACTGTGACGATTGAAGGTGAGAATCTTTATGTAGCGGTTTCATTGCCAAATATAAATCTGGGTGTTACGGGCGGAGGAACTTGGCTGCCAGCGCAAGCACAAGCCAGAAAATTAATACAGGAAGGCGGGGAAATAGATTCCAAACAATTGGCAGCCGCAGTTGGTATCGGTGTTTTGGCCGGAGAAATTTCCGGTTTGGCATCACTGGCCAATAATTCTTTGGCTGATGCTCATCAAAAATTTGCTCGTTAATTTAGTTTTTTTATGATTTGCTCTTCTCCGGTTGGAATTGTCTCGTATGGAACTCATATACCGAGTTTAGTCGTCTCTTTGAGTGAAATAGAAAAATCACATCATAAACCAATTGGATCAGTGTCCGCGGCTTTGCAAGTCAAACAAAAAACCGTTCCGAATCTGGATGAAGATACCATTACTATGGCCTATGAATCTGCTTTGCAAGCGCTGGAACGGGATCCAAACGTCGATAAAGAAAAAATACAAGCACTTTTTGTCGGCAGTGAAAGTCATCCTTATGCAGTAAAACCATCCGGTTCAGTGTTAATAGAGGCTTTAAATTTAAGCCCTTACATAGGCATGGCTGACTTGCAGTTTGCATGTAAAGCCGGAACACAATCTTTGCAAATCTGTTTTTCCTATGTTTTGTCCGGCATGGCGCAATATGCTTTAGCCATTGGATCAGACACTGCACAATCAAAAGTCGGTGATGTTTTGGAATATACCGCCGCGGCTGGGGCGGCCAGTTTTATTGTTGGTAATGATTCAATCATTCTTAAATTGCTGGCGACTAATTCTTATGCCACTGACACGCCGGATTTTTGGCGCAGACCAATGGAAGAATATCCTCAACACACTGGTCGTTTTACGGGTGAACCGGCTTATTTTCATCATATTGAAGCATCAACAAAAAAAATACTTGGGGAAACCGGACTAAAACCGTCTGATATAGATTTTTGTATTTTTCATACTCCCAATGGAATTTTTCCACGTTTAATAGCGAAGAAGTTAGGTTTTACCGATGAGCAAGTTGCTCCTGGTTTGATTGTGGAAAAAATCGGCAATTGTTACGCGGCTATGACTATGCTGGCATTATCCGCGGTGTTGGATGTGGCGCAAAAAAATCAAAAAATATTGTTGACTTCGTACGGATCTGGCGCGGGCGCTGATTCGTTCTTATTTGAAACCACGGAATTGCTGGTAGAGAAAAGAAATACTTGGCATGATTTTGTTAATGATAAAATCACTCATGGCAAAAATGTGACTTATTCTGGATATATTAATTTGATTGATAGAAAATAATGCTGTATTAATATGATCACAAAAAATATTTCTATTTTAGGAAGTTATACTTCAAAATTCGGTGAGCTTTGGGACAAAAGTTTGGCGGATCTATTGTTTGAGGCAATTGGTGGTGTGTTAAAAAATTCAACAGTCGAGCCAGATCAAATTGACGCGATATTCGTGGCGAATATGGCGGCCGGCAGTTTCAATGACCAAAGACATCTGAATGCCATTGCCAGTCAATATTTTGTACATTTCCCGCCCGCTTATCGCTTGGAAGGAGCCTGTGCTTCCGGAGGCCTGGCAGTCGAAAGCGCAGTTTTGGGTTTATTATCCGGAATGTACAAAACTGTTTTAGTCGTTGGTGTGGAAAAAATGACCGATTCTGAGGTATCCAAAGTTACCGAAATACTGGCAACAGCAGCGAATACTAATTTGGAATACGGCGCGACATTCGCGGCTTTGTATGCTCTTTTAACACAAGCGTATCAAAATAAATTTGGCACGAATCGAGAACAATTATCAGCCGTGGCCGTAAAAAATCACCGGCATGCTCTAAAAAATACCAACGCTCAATTTCAAAAAGAAATTACCATTGATCAAGTTAACAATAGCACAGTGGTTTCCAGTCCATTACGATTACTTGATTGTTCGCCGATTTCCGATGGTTCAGCCGCAGTGATTTTGTCGGTTGAAAATGTTAAAAATAAACCAAAAATTATTGGTTTTGGTCATGGCCAAGATAGTATTGATTTGGCCAGACGAACAAACTTGACAGAATTAAAAGCCACGAAAATCGCGGCGGAAAAAGCCTATCGGATGGCTGGTCTAACTGCAAAAGACATTGCTGTGGCCGAAGTTCATGATTGTTTTACGATTGCGGAAATTTTGGCCATCGAAGATTTAGGATTTTTTGCCAAAGGAACAGGCGGTATAGCAACAGCGGAAGATAAGACTACATTTGGCGGAACCATAGTTATTAATCCGAGCGGAGGTCTAAAGGCCTGTGGTCATCCGGTTGGAGCTACTGGTGTAAAGCAAATAGCGAATATTTATGAGTTGATTGCCGAAGATCAATACGCTGTTGGATTAACCCACAATGTGGGCGGAAGCGGTGCCACAGCCGTGGTTCACATTATAACTAAATAGCGAGTAAACTGAATAAATAATATGAATGCAATTAATTATTGGCGCCAAAACAAAAAATGGAATTTATGCTTGGGAAAAATTGGAACAGTGTTCTCTTGCACCAAAATTTATGCTTCGGGATCCGAACAAAATAATATCATCCCTTATTTTTTTTGCATTGTCGATTTTGCCGATGGCGGACGATTTGAACTAATGGCCTGTGCCAATGAAGAAATAAATATTGGTGATCACGTTCAGTGCGTACTAAGAAAAATTGGCACGGGAGATAAAAAAAACATCATTGCCTATGGACCAAAAATAAAAAAATATGAAAACAGCCAAGGCATTTTCCCACGGCAAAGTAATCCTGAGCGGTGAATACAGCGCTTTGTACGGTTATAGCGCATTGGTAGGTGGAATTGATTTTGGCGTGGAAGTGGAGTTACGTGAAAAAAATAATGGCGAGATTGTTGAATACGACGAATATATTAATCACATTATAAATTTTTTTGCAAAGAATTTCGGTCAAACAATTTGTGATTTTTCTCTTAAAATAAATAGTAATTTGCCGCAAAAATCCGGTTTGGGATCATCGAGTGCTGTGGCCAGCGCCCTAATTATGGCATTGGCGCAGTGGTTTAATTTTAATTTGTCGAAACAAAAACTTTTTGAAATCGTCTGGCAATGTGAAAATTGGCAGCACGGTAAATCGAGTGGCGTGGATGCGGCCGGCGTGGTTTTTGGCGGTTTGGTGATATTTAAAAAAAATTCCGAAATTTCCACAATTGAAACGTTTAAGACAAATTGCCTTAAAGATAAAAAATTTTTATTGATAGATTCCGGACAAGCGGAAGAATCAACCAAAGAAATGGTACAGCTGATTAATGCCAAATTGCCCGCCAAAAATGTTATGACAATTATTTCTAAAATCGGCGAGTTAACCAATGATTTCATAGTTCAGTTACGCCAGGGAATTTTTGATCCGCAAATTTTACGAAAAAACAACGCTCTGCTGATTGAATTGGGAGTAGTGGGAAAAATAGCTCAAAATATAATTCAAAACATAGAACAAACCGGCGGTTTTGCCAAAATCACCGGAGCTGGTGGTATCCGAAGCGGATCCGGTTTTATTCTGGCCTATCATTCGGATTTAAATATATTAAAAAATTTTGTCAAACATAATAATTACGAATCATTCGAGATTTGTTTTTCATAAAAAATAAATTGCTATTAAGGAATTTATTATGAAAAAAATAATAGCCTCAGCGCCGGGAAAATTAATGCTTTTTGGAGAGCATAGTGTCGTGTATGGCTACCCGTGTATTGTCACTGCCATAGACAAAAGAGTTATGGTTACAGTCGAATTAAATACTGATGAAAATTTTTGGGTAAATGCCGATGATGTCGGGGTAATAAATTATAGTAAGAAAAAAAGTGAATTGTGCCAAAACATGCCGAACGGAGTACGATTTATTGAAACCTTGTATAAAATCTTTTTAGTGGAGTATCCGCAAACAGATAGTATAAAAGTTACGGTAAAGAGTGATTTTTCCAATCGATACGGATTTGGATCCAGCAGTGCAGTGACCGTCGCGTTTGCCAAAGCACTAATTAGTCTATATGAATTAAAATTAACAAAAGAAAAATTATTTGATTTGTGTTATCGAACAATTTTGGCAGTCCAAGGCAGGGCATCTGGTTTTGACGTCGCCTCCGCTATTTGGGGTGGAACGATTTATTATGTTCCCCAATCGTGTGTCGTCAAAAAATTAGATATTAAAAAATTACCTTTGACCGTTATTTATACGGGAGTAAAGGCAAATACCGTGGAGCTTATTCAGAGTGTAAAAAAAATTAAAGAAATAAAACCGGATTATATTGAAGATGTTTTTTATGCCATTACAATGCTAGTTGAACGCGCGCCAATAGCTTTACTAAATGAAAATTGGAATGAGGTTAGTGTTTTAATGAAAGAAAATCAAAATCTTTTAAGAAAATTAAATATCAGTACTGAAAAAATAGAACAATTGATTTCCATTTTGGATAAAAATGGTTTTGGCGGTGTCAAAATATCTGGAGCCGGTGGCGGAGATTGTCTGATTGCTATTTCTAATAACTTAAAACAAAATAATTTTAGATATGATATAGAAATGAACGGCGGGGAAATTGTTCCGGTTAATTTTAATTCTGAAGGAGTCCGAATAGAGTATGCCGAATAAAATAACACTACCAAAGATAACGGTCCAAGCATCTCCCGACGTTGCTTTTATAAAATATTGGGGTAAAAAAAATGAGATCGAAAGAATACCGGAGAACGGCAGCATTTCTATGATTCTCTCCGGCCTCCATACTACGACTACGGTGGAATTTTCGGAAAAACTGTCCAATGACAAAATAATTATTAATGGAAAAACTGCTGACAAGGAAACAAAACGAGTAACTGAGCATTTGGACAGAATCAGAAATTTGGCACGGGTCACTTTTAAAGCCCGCGTAGTTTCAGAAAATAATTTTCCGGAAAGTACCGGATTATCCAGTTCTAGTTCCGGTTTTGCGGCTCTGACAATCGCCGCTACATTGGCCCTTGCTTTGGATTTATCGGAACCAGAATTAAGCATATTGGCACGCCAAGCTTCAGGATCAGCCTGCCGTTGTGTATGTGGCGGGATTGTGGAATGGATACGTGGTGAAACTTCTTCCAATTCGTACGCGCAAACAATTTTTCCCGCTGATTATTGGGACCTGCGCGATATCGTGGTCGTAATAAATTCTGAAAAGAAAAAAATTTCGAGTACCGCCGGTCATATCACCGCGCGTTCCAGTATTTTTTTTGAAACCAGACAAAAAAATATCCAGGATAAAATTGAAAAAATGAAGAAGATAATTGCCAAAAAAGATTTTGCATCTTTTGGCGAATTATTGGAAAATGAATGTTTGGAATTTCATAGCATTTTATTTACCAGTCAGCCGCCGCTTATTATGTGGCAGGCGGAAACTTTGGCTCTTTTTAAAGAAGTAATGGATATGAGAAATAATGGATTGCCGGCCTATGTTACCATTAATACCGGGCACAATGTGCATATAATCACTCTGCCCAAATACCAAAAAGATGTCATGGAGAAAATTAAAGAGCTTAATTTTGTTAAAAAAATACTACTTACCAAAATTGGTGGAAAACCGGTGATTTTAGACGAACATTTGTTCTAAAATCCAATTGGAAAAGTGGCTTGACATTTTTTTTCTCTTATAGTATAGTGTCGGCATATCTGGATAAAAACGTAGTCGACTTTTACACGATATACTTTATTCATTTTATTTCGTACTATGAAAGGTACTATTAAAACCATCGTTGCAGAAAAGAATTTTGGTTTTATCACCCCAGAAAACGGTGGTAAAGACATCTTTTTTCATGCCTCTTCGTTAGTAGTTGGTTTGGAATTCAGTCAGCTTAAAGCTGGCGATATGGTAAGCTTTGACGTCGAAGAGTCTGAAAAAGGACCTCGCGCCGCCAACGTAACCATGGCCTAAATAATGGCAAATAAAAAAACCACCTCAAGTGTTAAACAAAGGGTGGTTTTTTGTTGACGAATTTTTTTGACCGTGATATGCTCTCACCGTTGTTCTTTACACATTATTCGGCGGTAGCTCAGTGGTAGAGCAGTTGGCTGTGACCAACGTCTTTTTATTTTAAAAAGACAAAATAGCAGCTCTCGGTAGTAACACCGAGAAGCAAACGGAGTGAATTGTCAGGAAACCTGTCCCCGACTTATGTCGGGGTGGTAATCTGCAGCCAAGTCTCAATGTTTTTTGTGTGATCCATGCTTTGCGCGCTATATTGAGGAAGGTTCAGAGACTATCCCTTTCACGGGAGTACTCTTCGATAAAGTCTCGGGTTTATCCCGAGTGAGTCCCGACGAAGTCGGGACGAATCGAGGGGGAAGCGCTTCGCACCCCACCGTTTTCGGCATGACCGAATCTATGACGAGGGTGATGATATAGTCCACGCTTTAATGAAAATTAGGGAAACGTGTAACCAATTGGTCGTGGGTCCGAATCCCACCCGCCGAGCCAAATAAACATTAGCTTTTGCTAGTGTTTTTTGTTACTATATAATAAATAACAGCTATGAAAAAAGATACATCGTGGGACAAATCAGGTGAATGGTATAATAATTTAATTGAAGAAGAGGGAAGTTATCAAAAAGAAATTATTTTACCAAATTTAGAACGCCTGATTTCATTCAAACTAAGCTTAAAAATTCTTGATTTAGGTTGTGGAACTGGATTTTTTGCTCGTGCTTGGCAAAAGAAAGGAGCTGTGGTAATTGGGGTAGATAACAGTAAGGAAATGATTGCGATCGCCCAAAAATCTGATCCAATTGGAAATTACCATTATGGTTCGGCCGATAACCTTGGAATGATTAAACCAAAATCAGTCGATGCCATTACTATTATTTTAGCCTTGCAGAACATGGAAAAACTATCCGCAGTATTGCAGGAATGCGCGCGCGTTCTTATACCTGGAGGCTCAGTCTATATAGTTATTAATCATCCTTGTTTTCGGATCCCGAAGGCATCAAGTTGGGAATGGAGTCCTGAGAAAACAACACAATTTCGTCGGATTGATCGATATTTATCAGAGGCTAAACTGGCAATTCAAATGCATCCCGGATTAAATCCCAATGATCAAACTGTCTCATTTCATCGTCCATTGCAAACCTATTTTAAGCTACTTGGTAAATCCGGTCTGGCTGTAACTCGTTTGGAAGAGTGGATTTCTCATCGACAAGGACCAAAGGGTAAAACTTTCACTGCTTTGGAAACTGCGCGCAAAGAAATTCCTCTGTTTCTTTTTGTTCAAGCCATTAAAATTAAGTAGCAAAAAAAGGGGATTGGCATGCTATTTTTTTTATGGTATAATTTGTAAATTAAACTAGCGTTGTATACAGTCATGAAGTAAAATAATCATACTTCTAACTGTACCAACTATGGTAATACATAAACGAACACG
>MFPT01000013.1 GCA_001782805.1 Candidatus Magasanikbacteria bacterium RIFCSPHIGHO2_01_FULL_41_23
TAACACTAATTTTCCGAAAGAGTGCAGAATGGGGTTGACTAATACACAAACTTGCCAACTTTTGGCCTTTAATTTATACTTCCTAATAATTGTCTTAAAACAACTAAATTTTACGTATGTCTAGCAAAAAATCTCCATTTAGTAAAGAATTTTTAGCACAGTGCAAAGAACAACTCCTTAAAGAAAGAGCTAAAATAACCGGTGAATTAACCAACAATCCTGACGTGTCGGGACAATTCCCCGAATATGGGGACAATCTAGAAGATAATGCCCAAGAAGTGACTGATTTTTTGTCCAGCAAACCACTGGAAATGGAACTGGAAAAAACCCTACGCGATATTGATTCATCACTTAGACGCCTTGAAGATGGAAAATATGGGATTTGTAAATATTGTGATAAACCAATTGACGAGAAACGAATAATGGCTCGTCCCACTTCTAGCTCGTGCGTTTCCTGCAAAAAAACCTTACTAGACGAGATCTAATCGGCTGTCTTTACTTTATGGATAATCAAAAAATCCACTTAATCCAAGCACTGGGTAGTGGATTTTGTTTTTTATTGGCTGATCAGACGGCTAAATGGCTTGCGTTTCATTCACCAAAATTCAGCTTTTACATCATTCAGCCATATCTTGGTTGGGAACTATTACTAAATCCTGGAGTAGGCTTTGGTCTGCCGATTGCCAATTGGCTGATGATTTTTGTGACTCCAGTTATTTTACTTGCTTTGGCTTTTTTTCTGGAAAAAAAATATCGCGAACCAAAAACTTCGGTAATTTTTTACTATGGGATATGTCTTACTCTGTTCGGTGCTTTATCAAACTATATCGACCGATTTTTGATCGCAGCAACGATTGATTATATTAGAATACTGTATTCAGTTATCAATATTGCTGATATTTCCATTATTCTAGGTGTTGTTCTCGTCATTCGGGAAGATATAAACAGGCCAGCTTGACCAAAAGTAAAAAAAATGAAAAAATAACTGTGCACAAAAGAAGCACCGAAATGGTTTTATCATTGGCGGTGTTTTTATTTTTTTAAGTTAAGAGGGATATGTTTATACAAATTCACTCGGCAGCTCTATTGGGAATAGACGCACAGCCAGTTAGAATTGAAATTGATATCAGCAAAAGCTGGCCGGGGTTCCAAATAGTTGGTTTACCTGATGTTGCGATTCAGGAAGCAAAAGAGAGAATCAGAGTTGCCTGGAAAAATACTTTGTCTGATTGGCCGTTTGGTAAGGGAATTACCATCAACTTGGCGCCGGCTGACTTACGAAAAGAAGGAGCGCTCTATGATTTACCAATGGCATTGGGAATGTATCTGGCTCATAAAGAAATATTAACGACCGATTTTGATCATGCAGTTATGGTTGGAGAGTTGGCATTAGATGGCACGGTTCGTAGAGTCAATGGAGTATTGTCAATTACGCTTTATGCCGCGGCCAATGGATACACAAGCATTTTTGTTCCTGCAGAAAATATTGGTGAAGCGCAATTAGTAAAAGGAATCAATATCTACGGGATTAAAAATTTATGCCAAATAATCGATCATGTGACTGGTGAGGCATTTCTCCAGCCAAATAATGAATCTTATGCGGAACAATCTAAAATCAGTCTAAACTATGACAATGATATGTCATTTATAAAGGGGCAAGAATTTGTTAAACGCGGATTGGAAGTTGCCGCTTCCGGCGCGCACAACATACTATTGTCCGGATCGCCTGGTTCTGGTAAAACACTTTTGGCTCGGTCGATGCCTTCAATCCTTCCGCCACTTAACCAAAACGAGGCACTGGAAGTAACAAAAATTTATTCAGCTGCCGGCCTTCTTCCAACCAACACACCAATTATACGAGAAAGACCGTTCCGATCTCCACACCACAGTGCGAGCAGTGTTGCTTTGGTTGGAGGCGGTAATATCCCAAGACCAGGAGAAATATCTTTGGCTCATCGAGGTGTATTATTTCTTGATGAATTTCCTGAATTTCCCCGCTTTACTTTGGAAAGTTTGCGCCAACCACTGGAAGATGGTGAAGTGACTATCGCGCGAGCACAGGGAACTTTTACGTTCCCGGCACGCTTTATGTTGGTGGCAAGTCAAAATCCTTGTCCATGTGGTTTTGTTGGCGATCCTGAGAGAGAATGTATCTGTGCGCCGTTTATGATCACAAAATACCAAAAAAGAATCAGTGGCCCGTTGTTGGATCGGATTGATCTTCATATAACTGTGCCTCGTGTACAATTCGAAAAACTAAACAGCGAAGTTCCGATTGAGTCGTCAGAAAAAATTCGCAATCGAGTAATCGAAGCTCGTGAACGACAAGCCTTGCGTTTTCAAGGATTGCGATTTGGAACCAATGCTGAAATGAAAAATCGTGAGATAAAACTTTATTGCAAATTACCTGATAAAGCGGTTGATTTACTTAGACAAGCCGTTACGAAACTTCATCTTTCGGCTCGAAGTTATTATCGGATAATAAAACTTTCTCGTACTATTGCCGATATGTCTAGCAATGAAAATATTATGTTTGACCATGTCGCTGAAGCCTTACAATATCGTGGCATGTCGAATTACTAGTCCGATAATTAACGTCGAATAAACTTTAGCGGATTTGTTCGACGACCATTAAGCCGAATTTCGAAATGAAGATGCGGTCCGGTTGAACGACCAGTTGAACCCAAAAGAGCAATTACCTGTCCTTGAGCCACATATTCTCCCACAGAAACCAATAATTTAGAGTTGTGGCCATACAAAGTCTGGACTCCACTACCGTGATCAAGAATAATATAACAACCATAACCACCGTTCCAACCACATTGTGACTTGACTACAACTCCATCGCGAACAGCATAGTTTGGCAACCCTGCTGAACCAGCAATATCCACACCGGTATGACGTAAACCATAATACTGCGTAATGGTACGCGCTCCGCTTGGCCAAATATAGCCGGCTGTGTTTACTGGCGATAAAATATCAACATTAGCCGGTTGCTGTTTTTGGACAATCTTCGGTGTTTGTTTATTGTTTGCCGGGGGAACTTTGACAATTGGTGTCGACAACTTCTTTGCTCCGGGAATTAAAATTTGTTTACCAATCCTTAAACTCTTGTTATTTAGATCGTTAAATTTTAATATCTCATCTACCGACACGCCATAGAGTTTGGCTATTCTACTGATTGTATCTCCTTTGGCAACACTATATAATATCCCATCGGTTGACGGTATTTTTATAATATCACCAGGTCGGACAATCGAACGTGTAGTTAGATTGTTGGCGGACAATACGGTCTCAATTTTTATTCCATATTTATTAGCAACTACTCCCAACACATCGCCCGCTTTTATGTGATATTCGACAAAATTAACCTTGTTTGATTCTTGATTTGTCAATTCTGTATTTTGAACCGCATTTATTGAATCAGTGGAAGCCAGACTTGGCTTAACCACTGCACCACCTATAGTAGTACTGTATTCATCCTCAGTGATATCATTGCTCATTTGTGGTTCTACAATTATTGATCCTTGCCGCCATGACTCTGATTGTAACGGGGTATCATTAACTCCAATTTCTTCAATCAATTCATCAGATAATGCAAAATCTTGCTCACCCGGCCCAACTAGAGCATATAAAATTGTTTTCTTCCCTGGCACTTCATCAAAATCTGGTTTATACAACTTTGTCTGAGGGATAATAAAGAAAAAGGCCACTCCCAAAGCCAAAATTTGCAATACCCATCTTTCACCAAACTTATACCACGCTGACAAATTACCCGGTCTAGATTGAGGGAAAAATCGTTTTTGAAAATAAAAACTAATTTTAAAAATGGTAAATCCAACAGTTTTCTTATACCAAAAATCCAAAATCGAGACTCGTCGTGAGGTAAACCTAAGAAAACAAAGAAAGCCGCGTTTAATGTATACGAGTAAGCGAGCCAAATACCAAACCACCTCTAAGAGAGCGGATTTTACCTTCATAAGGAAACTTTAGTATCCCTCTTTTTGGCATTTATGTCAAAGAAGTAAGACTACACCAAAGCGTCGTGAAACTTGAAAATAAAGTTTAATTTGTGTTAGAATGGATACAGAAATGGTACGGTGGCCAAGTGGAAAGGCGGGGGTCTGCAAAACCCCCACGCGCGGGTTCGATTCCCGCCCGTACCTCAAACCTTGAACAAACCTTTTTTAAATTTTTATTTCCAAATTACTCGAATCGCTAATACGACTCGCGCCATTTTTTAATTCAACTTCGGCGTTTAACTTCCAGATTCCCGCTTCTTTGGGTGGAATTTTCCAGACAAACACAAATGAATTATCAAATAAATCCATAACACCGTTTGTTTTAAACAAAAGTATTTTTTCATTATTTGGAGAAACACCAACCACGTTTACCTCCTTGATATCTCCAATTTCATGAGGTTGTAAAAAAATAGTTAGTGGAAAATCAGCCATTGTCGCACTTGTTGGCAAACGATCGAAAAACACCCCAGCTGGTTCAGCAGGCACATCTAGGACAAAAAACCCCTCTTGTTGAACACGATTTCCAACATCGTCTTCTGCGGTTACTTGCAAGGTATGAGTGCCAGGAATCAAAGTTTTTGCATTATAAAAAAAACTAAACGGTGCAAACTGACTTATACCCACAAATTTTCCATCAATACGATAGGTGACCTTACTTACCCCGCGTGGGGCAGTGGCATTCACTGTTATATTAATCAAACGTGAATTAAGTTTTTCATCTTTGGCCGGACTCAAAATTTCAAGTGTGGGCAAAGACTCCAAAGAATGCACGTCATCATATTCGGTTGGCGGATCTTCGAAACTAACTTCCCAAGTTGGTTCTTTAATTTTTTTACGTCTCATCCAATCCTGTATGGCTGATTCCCACGAAAAATACAGTGGATCAGTCTCTGGATTTTCCGGAGCTGGTCCGGCAGGATTATCTTTATCCACATAATGAAGAATATCGTGTGGAATTAAATAAGTCCGTTCGACAATAAAATTTTCTGGCGTTGAGCTTGTCGCCAATTTATTGGTGTATTTGTCAACTAACAATTTTATCCCGCCATTAACACTGCCATTCAAAACTGCCTTGCCGGTTTTATTGACCGGAGGCGTTGGAAATTTTTCCACTAGTGTATTTTTTAATGATTCACGCATAAAATAATTCCAAATTTGGCCGGCAATTCGACTGCCACCAAAACCCTGTTTCATAGGACTATTATCACTATTACCAGCCCAAACTCCCGCCACCAAACTGGGTGTATATCCCACTACCCAAGCATCAATATAATTATTAGTCGTACCACTTTTGGCTGCAACCGGTCGAGCACCCAAAGAGAGTGTACTACCTGAACCAAAGACAAATACCCGCGCCGCGTCATCACTCAACACATTGGACATGGTCGCGGCCAAACCAGGATCGATTATTTGATTTTGTTCCGGTTGTTTCCACTTGTACAAATTTTTTCCTTTTGAATCTTCCACATCTAGTATACTAACTGGTGTATTTTTTCGACCGTTATTGGCAAAAATCGCATAGGCATTGACATGTTCAAGCATTTTAACTTCACCACCACCAAGCACTAATGACAAACCAAAATTTCCCTCACCAAAAGTTGAATACCCCATTTTTTCCGCGAAACTAATCGCTTTTTTTAAACCAACCAAATATAATGTCTTTACAGCGGGAATATTTAAGGATCCTTGCAATGCTTGACGCATTGTGACCAAACCATGTTCTGTAAAATCGTAATTCTGGGGAATATACGGGTTGGCGCTACTACCAAATAAAGTCACCACATCAAACAGAACTGTGCCTGGTGTATATCCTTTGGCAAAAGCTGCCGCATAAATAATTGGTTTGATCGACGAGCCGGGCTGTCGTCGTGCTTGCACAGTCACATTAAATTGTCCGTCAATTGAATCATCATAAAAATCACGAGAGCCAACCATGGCCAAAATCTGAGAATTTTTAGGATCCAAAGCAAGAAGTGCGGCATTGTTGGCACCACCCTGTTCCAAAAGTTGTTTGCCTTTTTCTTGAATTGCCCGCTCGGCATTTTTTTGTTTTTCCCAATCAAGAGTGGTGACAACTTTCAAGCCGCCCCGTCCTACAATATTTTCCCCATATTCATCAGTTAATTGTTGTTGCACATATTTAACAAAATGCGGCGCATCCATTTTTACAGACTGTTTCTTAATGGTAAGAGGTTCATTTTTAGCTTTTTCCGCCTCATTCAATGAAAGATAATTTTCATCAACCATTCGCTGTAAAACAAAATTACGCCTGTTTTTGAGTGCATCAAGATTATTCAGATAAACCGATGGCTTTTGTGGTAAGCCGGCCAAAGTCGCGGCTTCAGCTAACGTCAAATCAGCCACGTGCTTACCAAAATAACTTTGAGCGGCTGATTCCACACCATAGTTAGTTGATCCATAAGGAATTTCATTAAAATAAATTTTGAGAATTTCAGCCTTTGTATATTTTTGCTCTAACCATAGAGCCAAAATAACCTCTTTAATTTTCCGAGTTAAAGTTCTTTCATTAGTTAAAATCGCGTTTTTTACCAATTGCTGAGTAAGTGTTGATGCACCACCACCAATCCGACCCTTGCCCACCAAACCATACACAAAAGAGCGGATTAAACTTAGTGGTCGAATTCCATGATGCTCGTAAAATGTTTTGTCCTCGGTCGCGATTACCCCGTCAATCAAGTATTTTGGAATTTTTTCCAATTCTACTATAGTGCGTTTCTTGTCAGTGTAAATTTCATACAATAAGTGCTGTTCTGTTCGATCATAAATCTTGGTGCTTTGTTCTGACACTCGCTCATTCAGCCGATTTGGGTCAGGCAGATCTTTTCCTACCCATATAACATAGGACACAAAAAAGAAAATTAGAACCATTAGCGGGTACTTGATTTTTTTATAGAAAACCGAAAAAAGAGTCATTTTTTCTATTTCTTTACTATTTTTTCCTGACTGAAACTTTGTTTGAGACATAAATCAAAATTGCCTTAAACAAGGCAAAAAATACAATTTTTCTATTAAAAATAGTGTATCATACATTGACAAAACTACCAAGACAGGTTATACTCGCCCCCTCAAGTTAGGAGATACCAAAAAGGTATCTTTTTAAATTAAAAGCCCGTAGTATATGCCGTCATCCAAAAAAAATAACGTCTCTAAAAAATTGTCTGATTTGACATTGGTTTTTATCACTAGTTTTTCTTTGTTGGGATCACTCGCTAAACCGATAGTTGCAAAGGCGGACACGATTAGTACTCTTCAACTTGAACCAGAATCCATTTCTTTTGATGTCGTGGAAACCATTGCTCGCCCGGCAAAAAAAACTAAAATTGTAGTGGCAACGGCTTATTCAAGCGAGATTGCTCAAACCGACAATACTCCTTGTGTTCCGGCAATGTCAAATTTTAATCTATGTGATTATTTTGCCAAAAATCAAGTTGAAGATACGATAGCGGCCAATTTTTTACGACTTGGTACTGAAGTTCGTTTCCCTGAATTATATGGTGAACAAGTGTTTGTAGTTCGTGATCGTATGAATTCCAAGTATAATGGTAAATCACGGATTGATTTTTGGAAAAAAGATCGTCCTTCTGCCGTTAACTTTGGTGTGCAACGAATCAAAATGGAAATTCTTTAAACTTTATTGCCGAATCGGCATTACAATGTACAAAAAATTTTCATTTCCGGTTGGTCGAAAAAGACAAGGAGCATCACCACTATTCACACAGAATTCAGATTTTCCTGAACCAATATGCTGGAGACCATCTAAAACATAACGATGGTTAAGTAAAATTGAATTTTCTTCACCAACAATTTCCGCTTCAAGTTCAGACGAGTGTTCGCCGGCTTGGGTGCTGGCAGATGAAACACCGATGGTATTTTCCGAAGCATTTAAATCAAAAGAAACAGCGTTAATCCCAGAAACCGTAAACAGGCTGGCAGCCTTAATTTTATTAATTAAATGATCGACTGGAAATTGAGCGGTTGTTTTAAAGTTGGTCGGTATAATCTGCGCATAATCAGGATAACGACCTTGTATAAGCCGCGCACTCATTTCAAACATTCCATATCGCAAAGCGATTTGATTATCACCCACAAACAGTCGCACTTGTTTTTCCCCACTCTCAACCGTAATTCCTAATAAACGAATGGTTTCATAAACAACACGGGCAGGCACAATACAAGAAATTTCTTTCTCGCCATTTTGAAGAAGTGGGACATGGGTTTCAGACAAACGATACGAATCAGTCGCGGCCAAGAGTAAACCATTATAACGTTCAGTCGAAAATCTAAAAAATACACCTGAAAGTTCCGGTCTGATTTCATTTTTAGCAACAGAGATAACTGTCTTTTGTAAACCATCTTTAAAAAATCCTACATCGACCACATATCCATACTTTTCTTCAACTTCAGGTAAAACAGGAAATTCATCGGCCAACATACCTTTAATTTTAGTATGAGTTGATCCAGAGGTAATAATAAGCTCTATACCTTCAACCTCCAAGTCAACTGTTTCTTGTTCCAATAAGTGGACAAAGTCAGTCAACATTTTTGCCGGCACAGTAAAAGAACCGGTTTTTTCTACTTTTGCCCGAACTAAAGTTTTAATTGCCACTTCCAAATTGGTGGAAATTATTTCTACCTTTGCTTCGCTGGCTTGAATTAAGATATTAGCCAATATAGGTAGGTGGGCATGTTTACCCGCCAACGGACTTACTGTTTCGAGCGCTTGTCGAAAATTTTCTCGGGTACAAGTGAATTTCATAGTATTTTTTTATATATTTAATTAGTAATAACAGTAGGTGCTGTGGAAAGTGTGGATAAAAGATTAATTTGCCTTATTTTAGATGAAAAGTTGATGTGCCAGCTGTTAAAAGACACTGATAATAGATGTGCATGAAAAGTATATAAAATGAGCTGTGTAGATTTTGCTGTGGATACTTTTCAAAATATAAACAGGATTTTGGTGACTTATCCATATACTTATACACTGTTTTTGGTCATTTACCCACTGAGTTATTCACTTTTTGTTTAATTCAGACGATTTACGTACAGGCGTTGTTTAATCAATTCAACATCTCTTTTTAATTTTAAATTTTCCTCCACTTCTCCAACAATTTTAGTATGAGCGTGCATGGCTGTGGTGTGATCGCGGTTACCCAATTCTTCGCCAATTGCCGGGTATGAGAGTTTAAGCTCTTCGCGTAAAAGATACATAATGACTTGGCGTGGAAAAGCTACGCGTTTCTCTCGACTTTTGCCGATTATATCTTCTAATTTTATATCATAAAAATTAGATATTTCTTGGATAAGTTCCTTGGGAGTAAGTGAGCGCTTCATACTTTGTTCAGCGTACGACTCAAGTGTAGTTTTAATTGAACTTTCAGTTGGAACCATGTTTTTGAGCTGATGGATAGCGATTACTTTGTTTAAAGCGCCCTCAAGTTCGCGAATATTGTTTGGAACATTGGTGGCAATCAACTGAAGAAGCTTATCATCGATATCAAATTTTTTTTCTTGAGCTTTGGTTTGGAGAATTGCTACTCTAGTTTCAAGATCTGGAGTGGAAATGTCCGCTATCATACCCCACTCGAATCGGCTGCGTAAACGATCTTCCAGAGCCGGAATGGCTTTGGGTGGTCGGTCACTGGATAGAACAACTTGCTTTCCTTGTTGGTGAAGTTCATTAAAAGTATGAAAAAATTCCTCCTGAGTTTGTTCTTTGCCACCAATGAACTGGATGTCGTCTATAAGAAGAAGGTCAACGTTCCGATAACGATCTTTAAATTCTCGGGCTCTACCTTCTTTGATTCCAGCCACAAATTCGTTGGTAAATTTTTCAGAACTGACATAGAGAATTTTAATAGCCGGATTGGCCTCAAGCATAGAGTGGCCAATGGCTTGGAGTAGATGAGTTTTTCCCAAACCTACTCCACCATAAATAAATAGCGGATTATAGGCTTCGCCCGGACGATTGGAAACTGCTTGGGCCGCGGCATGAGCCAGCTCATTTCCTTTACCAACAACAAAAGTCGCAAAAGTGTATTTTGGGTTGAGTCCAAATTGTTGTGCTACAGCTTGGCGCGTGTAACTGGCGTTTGGTTGATTACCAAAATTATTGCCCAGCATTGTGATAGGTGCGACTGTTGGAATTATACATTCTTGTTCACTGATATTTTTTACATTTTCAACAATATATTCAATCTTTTTCATTGGTTTTCCGGTTATACGCTCAATCGATTTTATAATATCTTGGTGATATTTTTTTTCTATGTAGCCTTTATGAAAAAGACTTGGGATACAGATTGCCACTTCGCCATTTTCGTATCTTAGCAAGCCGGTGTTTCTTAGCCATGTATTAAAAGTTGGTTTCGTGATTTTTAGTTCAAATTCAGCCAAAACGGCTTGCCAAATTTCGTGGTTAGTCATAAAAATGGACAAAAAGTTATATGTCTTTGCATTGTAGCACAGTTTTCTATCCTAAAAAATGGCTTATTTTAGATAAAAAGTGTGTAAGATGTGTATAACCTGTGGATAGTGTGGATAACTTGTAGATTTAGCGAAAATAAAATTGATGTTTGACATAAAATTAAAAATTATATATAATCATTTTATTCTTATTAGTTTTGAAATATGCCGAAACGTACCTATCAACCAAAAAAGAGAAAACGTGCCAAGACTCACGGTTTTAGATCTCGAATGGAAACCAAGAATGGCCGTACTGTTCTCTCTCGTCGTCGAGCCAAAGGTCGTAAGAAACTTACGGTAAGCGATGAATTGACCGGCAAACGAACGCGTAAAACTCGCTAAAACAAATGTTGCCACGTGAAAATCGTCTGACCAAAATGAAGGATTATGAAATTCTCTTTAAAGAGGGAATTTTTTGTGGAGCTTCGCTTATCACTGCAAAAATTTGGAAAATACAGCCAGAAAAATATTCACGACGTAAATATACTTTAGAAGACTTAAAAATTGGATTTTTGGTAAGTAAAAAAGTTAGTAAGCGAGCCGTGGATCGTAATCGTTTGAAACGACAGATGCGTGAAGTGATACGATTATTACTTAAAGATAAAAGAATTGACAGTGGCTATATGATTGCTTTTTCCGCTAAAAATAATTCGTTAGATGCTGAATACAAGAATATTGAAGATAATATCAATCATCTTTTGCATCGTGCGCATTGTTTGGTATGAAAAAATTAGTTTTATGGCTAATTAAATTGTATCAGAAAACTTTGTCGCCTGATCATGGTTGGTTTAAAACGCGCTATCCACACGGTTATTGTCGATTTTATCCGACGTGCAGTGAATATGGATATCAGGTGATAGAAAAAAAGGGAATTCTACGAGGAATTCCTTTGGTCGTGTGGCGGATTGTGCGCTGTAACCCGTGGAGTAAAGGTGGGGTTGAAATGCCGTGATCAGGCAAGACAATGTTGTTTTAACCACGTAATGACTTTTTTATTTTGTAAAATTGTTTCAAGAGTACGACGCACTTCGGGTTTTTTGAGATTTTCCAAATATTCCGGATTGTCGCGGTACGCATTTTCCAGTGATGCAATTTCCGTGTCAATTTCATTTTCTTCCACGGAAATATTATTTTCCTTAGCAACTTGGCGCGAAAGAATAGCTGCTTTTGCGCGACGTTCGGCTTGTTCTTTGAAATCATTAAAGATCTGATCTTCGGTTTTTTTGATATCCTTCAGATAGTCTCCAATTGAAATACCGCTACGCTCTAAATCGCGCGTTAATTCGTAATACATTTTTTTGCGCTCGGCATCCAACAAAATTTCAGGAATTTCGCCGAATTTGGAAATTTTTATTAATTCATCAAAAATAGCGATTTCAGTTTGCTCGTCGGCTTTTTGTTCAGCTTCTTTGGTTAGATTGCCACGCAATAACTCATGCAGACGCTCTACACTATCTTGACCTAAGGCTTTGGCGAATTCTTCGTTCAGTTCAGGCAATTGACGTTCATACACGTCTTTAACTGATATACTAACATCAACGGTTTTGCCCGCTAAATGTTTTTGATAATGAGTTTTGGGAAAAGAAATCGGGAATGTTTTTTGGTCGTCCTTTTTTAAACCAAACAATTCTTTGTTAAATCCAGGAATATAATGATCTTCAGACAAATAAACGCGATAATTCTTGGCTTGACCGCCTTCCATAGGCACATTATCCAGTTTCATATCCATATCAATCATAACCATGTCGGTTTCTTCAGTCATCTTATCTTTGGCCACTTCTTTGGCTCTGATTTTGCGTAAATTGTCTATAACATCGTCTATTTGTATATCAGTAACTGGTTTGGCTTCTTGTTTAACATTTATTTTTTTTAGGTCGCCGATTTTTATTTCAGGGAAAAGGGCAACAGTGGCTTTATAAACTAGGTCATTACTAGGAGCAACTTTGTCTATTTCAATTTTTGGCATGCCAATAGTTTCCAGATTTTCTTCTTTAACTGCAACATAAAATGACTCTTGAACAATAGTTTCCAAAGCTTCCTGAAGAATGTTCATTTCTCCTACTGTGCGTTTAACAATCTCATAAGGCGCTTTGCCAGGTCTAAAACCTTGAATTTTTGTTTTTTCACTGATTTTTTCGGCTGCTTTCACGAGGTGTTTTTGGTAATTTTCCGGAGTAACGGTAATTTGCAATTCAACTTGTGACTGAGGCAGATTTTTGCGAGTATGGCTCATAAGAATAATTAAAAGTGTTCGAATTATGGCTTAAAAATTTATAAAAGTCAATCCTTGTTCTCAGCTCTCTGGCTTGGGAGTTTTTTTTACCGGAATTTGGTGATACAATGATTTGGTATGGAAAAAACCGTTAAAAAATTCATTATTATTGATGGCAATGCTGTCGTGCACAGAGCATACCACGCGATTCCTCCACTCACTACCAAAGAAGGTTTGATGGTAAACGCAGTATATGGTTTTGCCATGATGCTTCTGAAAGTTCTAGATAATATAAAACCGGATTACTGCGCAGTGGCGTTTGATGTGGCAGGTGGGACATTTCGCGACGCATTATTTACCGAATATAAAGCTAAGCGTATTAAAGCTGATCAGGAATTATATGATCAGATTCCACTTATTCATAATTTGGTAGCGGCTTTTGGTATTCCTGTGCTCACGCGCGAAGGATATGAGGCCGATGATATAATTGGCGCGGTTGTGGAACGATTTTATCAAAAAGAAAAAAAATTGGAGCTGGTGATTTTGTCCGGAGATATGGACTTATTACAATTGGTTCGCGATCGAGTAAAAGTTTTTTCATTTAAAAAAGGCTTATCCGAATTTACTGAATTTGATCCGGCTGCGGTTAAGGAAAAATATGGTTTTGGGCCGGAACAAGTAGTGGATTATAAGGCTCTCCGTGGTGACGCCTCAGATAATATTCCAGGTGTGCCGGGAATTGGTGAAAAAACAGCGACTTTGCTTTTGCAAAAAATTGGCGGGATTGAAGAAATATATTCAATGATAAAAAAGAATAATGATCAACTTACTAAAAACTTTTCTTCCGCAGTTTTGAAAAAATTAATTGATGGCGAAGCAAGCGCGCGTATGAGTTATGAAGTTGCCACCGTCTGTCGCGAAGTGCCTGGCTTAGAATTTTCTTTAGCTGATTGTGAGACTAAACCACTTAATCGCGGAGCGCTTTTACCATTGTTCCAGCGTTTTGGATTTGTTTCACTGACGCGTCGTTTGTCCGAAGAAGATAAAAAAACCAAAAAAAAATCAACGGTTTCCCAAGGATTTAATCTAAAAATACGGAATATTGGGACTGGAGAGAGTAAAAAAATAATTTCTCAAATTAGACAAGCAGGAAAAATAACGATAAAAGAAGTTGTTGCGGGAAATTCAATTTTGACCGGCGCATGGCAAGGCTTTATTTTTGCACATAGTTCTGATTTTTTGTATGTTGATTGGGAAAAATTAAACGAGATTGAGCGTCATGACTGGCAAGAGTTTTTTTTAGACAAAGATGTTGTTTTGTTTGGCCATGATTTGAAGCAATTGGTTAAAACGCTTTTTTTTAGTGGAATAAAAGTCCATAGTCAGCTGTTTGATATAATGATTGCGTCATATGTTTTAAATTCCGGAACTCGCGCGCATGATTTGGTGAGCATCGCACTGCGTGAGCTTGGCGAAGAATTGCCATCTGGTGCCCAAAGTAGTTTATTTGGGTCAGATCTGGCGAGCGTGGCGAATGAATTATCAATTATAATGAGAGTATCGGAATCTTATCGCATTGCTTTAGAGAAAAATAAAGATGAAAAAGTATTTGATGAAATTGAAATGGCTCTGATTCCGGTTTTGGCTCAGATGGAATTGTATGGCGTGGCGCTTGATGTTCATTATTTGAAGGAATTATCGGGCGAAGCGCAAATTGAGGTTAACAAATTGACCAAAAAGATTTGGCGTGAGGCTGGTGAAGAATTTAACATTGCTTCACCAGTTCAATTGCGGGATATTTTGTATGAAAAAATGGGACTTAAACTTCCTGGGATTAAAAAAGGCAAGACTGGTTATTCGACCGCGGCCTCAGAACTGGAAAAAATGCGGGGCACGCATCCAATTATTGAACATATCGAGGATTTTAGAGAGCTGACAAAATTACAAAATACTTATTTGGAGGTTTTGCCAACTTTGGTTAATCCTAAAACTCACAGAATTCACACGAGCTTTAATCAAGCAGTGGCCGCGACCGGCCGATTGTCCAGCTCTGATCCAAATTTGCAAAATATTCCCATCAGAACCGATCTGGGACGCAAAATTCGGCACGCGTTTGTAGCGGAAAAAGGAAAGGTCCTTATTGTGGCTGATTATTCGCAGTTTGAATTACGAATTGTGGCTTCCCTCGCGAATGATGCCAAATTAATTGAAATTTTTAAGCGTGGCGAGGATGTGCACAAAGCCACGGCTGCGATTGTAAACAACGTGTTATTGGATGAAGTCACGCCTGACATGCGTCGCGCGGCCAAGGAAGTTAATTTCGGTGTATTGTATGGAATGGGAGTTTATGGCTTATCATCCAGAACCGGCATCAGCCAGTTTGAGGCCAAGGATTTTATTGAAAAATATTTTCAACAGTTTTCTGGCGTAAAAAAATATATTGATGATACTATCGCATTTGCGCGGAAAGAAGGTTATGTGGAAACATTATTTGGCCGTCGTCGTTATATTTCGGAAATTCAGTCCGATAATTATCAATTGCGCAGTGCGGGTGAACGAATGGCGGTCAATATGCCGGTGCAAGGCACGCAAGCGGATTTAGTTAAAATGGCTATGATAACAATTGCCAAATATTTGGCAGATAATTATCCGAATGGCGAAGTAAAAATGATTTTACAAGTGCACGATGAATTGGTTTTTGAAGTATCAAACGATTTGGAGTCTGTGCTTATCCCAATAATAAAAGAAAAAATGATCAATGTTATCAAACTAAAAGTGCCGATTGAAGTGAGTGTTGGAGTAGGAAAAAATTGGGGTGAGGCAAAATAAAAAATCTCCTTTCGCGGGAGATTTTTTATTTTGGTTAAAATCTTATTCCATTTTTTTATCCTTACAACAACCTCCGCCTTCATTTTTAGTACCGCAAGCACTCCTGTCTTTCATTACAGTCCATTTGCCGGCACCAGTTCCCATAAGCGCAAAACAACCGCCGAGGATGGCGATTGGTCCAAATAAATTCATAAGTGGAGCGCCACGAAGAGCCGTAAACATGGCCACTATCATGATAATGGCAAGCACAGCCGCAGCGTGCGAAACGTAGGTGCCAAGAAGTAACATTAATCCGCCAACTAGTTCGGCCAAGCCGACGAGATATGCCCAGAATTCCGGAGCGCCAAAGCCCATACCGCCAAACATTTTGACAGTCATGTCATGTCCCACAGAAGTAAGTTTGCCATAACCGGCGTAGATGAAAATAATCGCCAAAGCGAGACGGAGTAAAAATAAACCAATCTCCTTGCATTTTCCGCCGCATTTATTTGCGCATAGACACATATGAAAAAAATAAAAATTAATAATCCCCTCGCTTGCCTCCAAGATCAATTATATACCGATGTCCAAAACTATGCAATGTCCAATCAATGACGATTTTGAGTTTACGGACGAAACCGGGGAAAAATAAGATGTAAGCGGTTCGACGTATCCACCATGCCAATGGACCATAGATCGTAATTGGACCAATTTGGGCCACTGCTTGCCAATTCCCCAGAGGGATAATGGTTCCAAATGATTTAAAATGAAATGGCTCTGTTAGTTTTTTACCTATCAATTGAGTGACAATCTGCCGTGCCACATATTCGCCTTCTTTGTGAGCCGCTTCGCCCAGTTGTGGATAAATTAGTTTTGTATTTGGATCCATGGCGCACATAATGTCACCGATGGCATACATGGTCGGATGTGTGGTATTATATAAAAATTCATTAACTGGAATTCTCCCTCGTTCACACGCACTGTCTGGCAAATAACTTGCGGCCGTATTTTCAAAACCCGCAGTCCAAATTACCAAATCAGTGGCAATTTCTGTCTTGTCCTTTAGTATAACAGCTGTTGGAGAAACTTCAGTTACCAAACTGTTCAATTTTATAATTACGTTTTCTTTTTCCAGATGTTCGCGGATATATTTTCTGATTTTACTGGTCGATGTGGGAAGAATATCGTTATTTGATTGTATGAGGTTTATTTCCACGGTTTTTGTTGGATACAATTTGGCAATATCAGTTTTAGCAAAGTGACTAAATTGACCGGCAATTTCTATCCCAGTATAGGCGCCACCAACAATGGCCAGACGAATGTTTTTTTGTTGGCTTTCTAAGAGGTTTATAAAAGCTTGTTGCAATTTCATAGCTGCAGTTAGAGTACGCACGTTGTACGTGTATTCTGCTGCGCCTGGAGTGTTAAAGAAATTGATTTTACTGCCGAGTGCCACTATTATATATTCATATTCAATTGTACCAACGTCTGTTTCAATGCATTTTTTTTCCGGACAGATTTTTTGTATATCGGTACGAATAAATTCATGCTGTGTTTTGATAAGAGCGCGCAAAGGAATTGCACAGTGAGTAGGTTCCACTGAACCAGTCGCGGCTTCGTGCAACATGGGCGTAAAAGTAAAGTAGTTGTTGCGATCAATAACTGTTATTTTTTTATTCAGTCCATGATGTTTGAGCAGTTTGGCCAGAGAACGATAAGCTTCATATCCGCCAATTCCCGCTCCTAAAATGAGAATATCGGTTTTGTGGAGTTGATTCATAGGGTGATAATTTGCTAGTATACTAGCACAGTGTTTAATTTTTACCAATAGTTTCCTTTTGTGATTATTTTTATTTACGGATTAGATACATTTCGCAGTCGGCAGTATTTGAATAAAATAATGACCAAATTTAAGGTTGACCGCGATCCGAATGGATATAATGTGGTTACGTTGGATGCGGAGATTGTTACTTCGGCTGGCGCAATTATATCGGAAATGTTTGCTACACCATTTTTGGCGGAAAAAAGAATGGTAATAGTAAAAAATCTATTGTCCGCGAAATCAGTTGAGGCACGACAGCAGATTTCCGATATTATTAAAAATAATCGTTTGCCCAGCTCAACGGTTGCGGTATTTTGGGAACGAGCCGAAACATATAAAAATAAAGACAGTAAGGCGTTGTTGGAACTTTTGCAAAAAGAAAAATATCAGGAGCGTTTTTCTTTGCTTACACTGTCCGAAGCCGCAACCTGGTTTCGATCATGCATTGAGTCTGATGGCGCTACAATTGCCCTGGGTGTGCCAGAAGTTGCAGTTAAAATTTTGGGCGCTGATTCCTATGCATTACAACAACTGGCTGACCAGATGGTTAATTATCATAAGGGAATAGTCAGTGAAATTATGGGTGATGATTTAAGTAAGTTTGTGGAAGAAAAGGCTGATAATAATATTTTTGCCTTGGTTGACGCGATTGTGGCCGGTCAAATTAAATCAGCTTTGACTATGATGCGCGAACAGTATCGTTGCGGTGAGGACGAACAGTATATTTTAGGTATGCTTATACGTCAGTTTCGAATTATGATTCAAGTCGCCGATATGTTGGTGCAAACACCGAACATATCGGCGGATATACTTGCCAAACAACTTGAAATTCATCCGTTTGTAATCAAAAAAACCATTCCGTTAATTAAAAAATTTAATCTTAGTATCTTAAAAAGACTTTTTTTAAAGCTGGCTGAATTTGATATCAAATCCAAAACAGGCCAAGGTAATTTGGGAATACATCTCGATATGTTTGTCTTGGAAATGAAATTAATGAAATAAAAAACACCCAATTTTGTTGAATGTTTTTTGAAAAGGCGAATTTTATGTTTTTGTGCTGAGATTCTGTCTTTTTGCCAGACGAGAGAGTTTTCTGGAAGCAGTATTTTTCTTTATTACACCTTTTTTGGCTGCCTTATCAAGCATTTTTTGGGCGAGTCGCATTTTTTCTTTTACTTCAGCTGTTGATGCGCTGACTGTTTCTTTAATTGCTTTTTTATACGCCTTTTTAATCAATAAATTCTGAATAGTGCGTTTTCTGGCTTGACGCAAAGCTTTCTTGGCGTTTTGTTTGTTTGGCATAATGGTTTTTGAATGAAAATTATATTTAAAATAAGAAAGTAGCGTGAGAGTGGCTTAATTATACTGTTTTTTGGTTTTGTGTCAAGTGTTAGTTATCGTGTTTGCCATAGGTGTATCGTTATCTCTCTCTTGATTAGTTTTGGGATGTTCAATTTGCAGAATTTCAATTTGCTGTTCTCCGCCCGAAATTCGTACAATATCTTTGTCTATTTTGCCAAATTCACGATAAGCCGAATTTAAATGATTCACGGAAGTTCCCATACTATTAGCTAATTTTTTCATATAATCTTCGTAAGCCAACAAATGTTTTTGCAGAGCTTCAACATTTTTACGAATACTTTTGGCTCCCTCTTCAATTTTAAGAGCCTGCAGTCCCTGCACTACTGTATGCAAGTAAGCGGCAAACGTAGTTGGCGATACAATTATGACTTTTTTTTCTACAAAAGCGTACTCAATCAGACTACGTGTATTGACTTTGACTGCTCCGACTTCGTTTACCAGTAAATCATAATAAATTGCCTCGGCCGGAATAAACATGAAAGCGAATTCAAGCGTACCATACTTTGGTTTAATATATTTGGCAGTCTCATCAATGCGTTTTTTTAAATCTTTTTTAAACTCGTTTTCCAGTGCTTGGCGCTGTGTTTCATCGTCCTCATGGATCAAACGTTCATAATTATCCAGAGAAAATTTAGCATCCACGCAAATGAGACCTTCTTTGGTTTTTATCGCCGCATCCACAGTATCGCCATCCGGGAATTGATATTGCAGTTCAAAAGCTGTTGGCGGTAATAGGTTTTCCAACACTAATCTGAGTCCGGCTTCACCTAAATTACCTCGTTGTTTTTGATGTTTAAGAATTTTTTCCAAATTGCCCAGCTGTTCAGAGAAATTTACGACTTGTTGATTGGTTTTATCCAAACTCGTTAATTTTTCAGTAATGTTGGCAATCATACGATGGCTTTGACCAGTAATATTTTGGATCATATTGGTATTTTGACCAAATTGATCTTGCAGAGTCTTGTGTACATTCTCTTGTGTATCACGCATTAATTTGAATGACTCAGACATTTTTTGATCCACAACTTTGTTAAGTTCCTGAACTTGTTGTTGGAGTAAAAATAATGTATCGCGACTGTTATTGTCAGTCGATAATCCTTGTGATTTTAGACGACGCAATAAAATTAGAATAAAAATAATTAGTCCGGATGATAAAAAAAATAGAATATAGAGGAATACATTTTCCATATTTGATTTTGGTTAAAGTGTTGGCCAGTATAGCATGATTAAAGTGGACAAAGAAATAAAAAATTGGTACAGTGCTTTTGATAATTATTTTGGTAAATTTATTTTTTTTAATTAATATCTTGCACTAACATAGTTATACGACGCATAAAATTTATCTAAAATATGGCCTTATAGTTTAACGGATAGAACAAGACACTCCTAACGTCTAGATCCACGTTCAATTCGTGGTAAGGCCACAGTATAATTCACTGCGTAAGTCTAACATATCTGCTGCACTACGTCTGGTAACAAAATTTGTAGTTTGATTTTTTTGATGACTAATTGTATTACGTTTCATATTGAACGAGGGCCCATGGTCTAGTGGTATAACGCGGCATTCGCATTGCCGAGACCCGAGTCCGATTCTCGGTGGGTCCACAATTTTATTAAGTTGAAATTTTCTCCTTCTTCTTTGTCTTTAAGACTAGTAAGATTAAATAATGTCCTTATTTTACAAAAGTATATCTGACACGAGAGATTTATTAATGGTCTTTGTTTAGCAGTTGATAGTCTAAACTAATCTTAATAGTGTCAACGTGTTAGTTTTTTAAAAAGAGTTTTAGGCTTTTTTTGGTAATCTGATTTTGGAAAAGGCTCTGTTGGTTGTATAAATGTGTACACTATTGTATACATTTTAATAAACTAACTCCTCGTAGCTCAATTGCGAGGTAAAAAATTATTTTGTGAATTTTAAATATATGAAAATATTATTCCACCAAAACTCGTCCGTCCTTCAATCTAGTTTGCGGTTATACGATTTTTAGAAAATTAACCGACCGATTGAAAACGGCCTCAAACAGTTGGTGCTCGGATATTTTCATATATTTAAAATTCACAAAATAATTTTCAGGTTCCTTGTGGAACAGGAATGATATTCTGATGAAGTTGTTGTTTGTATTTTGTAAAGCGATTTATTTATTGTTTAAATTATTTAGACCTCGATGACAAAAATTAGGTGACCGTGCTCTAATTGGCGGTTTAATAGCCAACTTTAATATTTTTTATTAAAGAGCTACTAAAATTTGTAATTTTTTACAATACGTCGTACAATAATAAACAATAACTAAAATAGAGATTTGACGGTTCAGGGTAGATGCAAGATTTGACCAACTTTCTACGTCCTGCTATAATTTTTCTGCTTAGGGGCCATTAGCTCAATTGGTAGAGCGCTTCCATGGCATGGAAGAGGTCAGCGGTTCAAATCCGCTATGGTCCACAAATATGTCTTTAAAAATAGGAATTGTCGGACTGCCAAATGTCGGGAAATCGACCTTATTTAATGCGTTAACGCGCAGTAAGCAGGCTGACGCGCAAAATTATCCATTTTGTACCATTGAACCGAATATTGGTATTGTTGAAGTGCCGGATGATCGTTTACGTAAATTATCAGAAGTTTCAAAATCACTCAAAACAATTCCCACAGTGATTGAATTTGTTGATATTGCCGGCTTAGTTAAAGGCGCGTCCCAAGGTGAGGGCTTGGGAAACAAATTTTTGTCTCATATTCGCGAAGTAGATGCAATTGTTCAGGTTGTACGGGCTTTTTCCGACGAAAATGTAATCCATGTGCACAATAAAGTAGATCCTAAGAATGATGTAAGTATATTAAATTTAGAATTAATTTTGGCTGATTTGGAAACCGTGGCAAAACGTTTAAAAACAGTGCGACAAGCCAATAAAGGTGCTGGGGCAAAAGAGACTGCCGATCAATTGCCTATTTTAGAGCGTTTGTATATTCATTTGGAAGGAGAAAAACCGGCTCGGCGATTGGAACTAACTTCTGAAGAAAGAGAAATTATACACGATCTTCATCTTTTGACTATAAAACCAGTCATGTATGTAATTAATGTTGATGAGGCGGTAAAAGAGAGTATTCAGACAGTAGTTGAAGAAGGTGCGCCACATATTTACGTATCAGCGCGTTTAGAAGCTGAGCTGGCTGATTTGTCACCGGAAGAGGCCAAAGAATATATGAAAAGTTTGGGGATTACAGAAAGTGGTTTAGACAAAATTATTAAAACCGGCTATAAATTGCTTGATTTAGTTACATTTTTAACCTCAGGCGAACCGGAAACACGTGCTTGGACTGTGACGCAAGGTACAAAAGGGCCAGAAGCCGCAGGTGTTATTCATACCGACTTTATTAAAGGTTATATTAAAGCCGAAGTTACAAATTGGCAAGATTTTGTTGCGCTTGGTGGTTGGACAGGAGTTAAAGAGAAAGGTAAAATGCGTTTAGAAGGCAAAGATTATTTGGTGACTGATGGCGATGTAGTTTACTTTCATATAGCTTAATTATATGGCTCTTAATATTCATCCCTTTGTTGTACACATGCCCATTGGTTTGCTTAGTCTGTATACTTTTTTGGAGGTAGTTTCCATAAAAAAATTTCAAACGCTCCCCTATTGGTTTTTTGTAAAAGCAATTTTGGTTATTTTTGGTTCATTTGGAGCTTACGCGTCTTTGTTTACCGGATCTTTGGTTGTAGTGGAGTTTGATTTTCGATTGTTAGAAGCCCATGCCCGCTTTGCTGTTTTGTCTACAATAGTGTATACAATTTTAGGGGTTATTTACTTACTCACATGGTTAAAATATAAAATTAGTTCTATTTTGGAAAATACAAGATTTAAAAAAGTTTGGTATATAGTTGATAATGTCCGTGGTTTTTTAATGCGTCGTTTTGTTTTATTTTCTTTGTCTATAATCGGGTTCATTTTCATTTCAATTACCGGTGCTCTTGGCGGAGCTTTGGTTTACGGACCAGATATTGATCCTTTTGTGAAAATTATTTACGATTTTTTTGTTAAATAGATTTTTTGTATACAATAGTGTAAACAATTTTGACTTGTCGGGATTGACAGAGTTATTTTTCTCTGTTATAATGTATTTATAAATAAGGTTTCTGGAAACAAAATTTTTTCAGAAATAAAATAAAAAAATATGGAACACCAAAATGGTGGGCGCACTGCGCTCGAGTCTTCGTATTCGTTTGCTTATTACTATTTGTTAACTGGTCTAATCTTATTTGCGGCCGTACTCGTGCTGATTTAAAATTTATGCCGTCCATATTTTATGTACGGCTTTTTTATTAGTTTGGTATTTGTTTAAAGTAGTGTATACTTTTGTTGTATGTACAGATATAACAGCGAGTATATTCATCATCAAAATGGTTTAAGTAGCGCGCTTATTCGCGAGCTGGTTTTTGGAATGGAAGATGGGATGGTTTCCACACTAGGAGCGATTACTGGGATCGCTATCAGTACGCAAAATCATTTTTTTGTGATTTTGTCCGGCTGTGTTATTATTTCTGTGGAATCAATTTCCATGGCTGTTGGGTCTTACTTGTCAAATAAATCAGAGCAGGCAATTGACGAGCGTATAATTGAAGAAGAGCGAGAGGAGATTCAAAAATATCCAGACGAAGAAAAAATTGAGATGGTGGATTTGTTTGTAAAAGATGGTTGGTCTCGTGAATTGGCACAGACTATGGCGCATGAAACCGGGAAAAATAAGGATCTAATGCTTAAGGAAATGGCCTATCGTGAGCTTAATCTAATTCCCGGTATGCATGAGCCGGCAGTTAAAAAAGGAATTATCATGGGAACTTCTTATGTGGTAGGAGGGCTTGTGCCGCTTGTGCCATTTTTGTTTTTTAATGTTATTAGTGGACTTTTTGTAGCAATTCCACTTACAATTTTTGGACTTTTTTTATTAGGAGTGTATACAACACAGTACTCAAAACGTCGTTGGTGGAAAGCAGGTTTGGAAATGATGGGATTGGCAACAGTTGCTGCATTAGTAGGATATGGTGTGGGTCAGGCAGTTGATTTTTTCAATTTCCAGATGCGTCTGCCCACCAACTGACCGGGACGCGCATAGAAAAGCGACTCTTCATTTTTGGAAAAAGGAATAATTTGGAATCCTATTTTTTTTATCATTGAAAGACAATCGACAGTAATCCAGTCATTTTTAAATTTAAATTCAGGAATTACAAAGATAACTATTCCGTCTGGCTTGAGAATTTTTTGAAATGAGCCAAAGGTTTGGGTATATAATTCTTTTAATTCTTGAGTTTGTGTCATGAGGTAGGGTTTTGTTTCGTGGCCACGGAGAGGTTTGCCAAGGTAAGGTTCGGTGATAATTGCGTCGATACTTTTGTGTGGTAAAGTAGTTTGTAAATCGGTGGCACTAGCCAGGAAAATTTTAGGAGAAACAAAAATATTTTTTTGTTTTTTTAACCAATCTATATTTTTTTTCGTGTCAGCAATGGCTTGGGTTGAAATATCTGAACCAAAAATATTCTCGTAACCGAGATCGAGTGCTTCCAAAAGAATGGTGCCTGAACCACAAAAGGGATCGAGAATGGTAACCTGTTTTTGTTTAGTTTCGCTGATATAAGCTAAATTTATTAGAATGCGAGCTAATTTTGGTGGAAGCATACCACTTTTAGCATCGCTTTGCGGACGACCATAATCACGTTCAGAAAATTCTTCAATTGGTTGGATTGCACGAGTGATGTATACACTATTGTATACAATCGTAATATCTGATTCGGTTTTTACTAAGTCGTTGTGTAGAATCGTGGCAGTATTTTTGGGAGTAATATATCGTACCGTACGATCATGCTCTTTTAATTTTTTTTTAACGGCAATGGCTAGTCGCTCAGCGTTTAATCCGGAAATTGAAAAATTGATTTTACCAGCTGGAATTGTAGTATTTAAATAATCAGCAATAGTATTTTCTTTAAGATCAGGTAATTCCAAGTTTTCGATTATTTTTATAGTTCCACCAAGAATTTTAATAAATTTGATAGGGGAGAATGCTGCTTTAATTTCTAAAAAAAGAAATTGTCCATAATCCGGTAATATTTTGTATACAATAGTGTACACATTTAATACTGAAAAAATTTCAGCGCGTGAAATATGTGGTTGATGGCCAAGTTGAAAAGCAAATACAGGCATATATGATTTGCAAATAAAACGGTATCGATATTTTAAGCGCACGATAATAATGTGGGGAGACGACGCGAGCAGAACCGGCAGTGGCCGATTGCTCGCGTCGTCAGAGGAGGGCGTTGGTGGGGTGTGTGTGAAAGGAGATTTGGTGGGTGTGAATCTCAGCTCTCAGCCTCGGGCGATGAAGGCGTCGAGGACGAGCCATGCCGTCAGCAGGGCGCCGACGAAGATGATGAGAGGGATCCAGCTGAGTGAATCAGCCGGCTCGAAACCATCCTCGTCGATCGTCGTCGGGGGCGGCGGGAGACAGCCACTGCCCGTCTTCTCGTACGCCTCTGCCACGCTGAGGTGGCGCTGTCCTTGGGGAAAATGGGAACTTCTCATGATCGTTGCTCCTCGCAATCTTTGCAGCATGAGTGCCGCTTCCGCATATGGTAAGAATTATCAGTGGAAATGTCAATAAAATATGTGCAAATATGGTACAATTAAAAATTATTATGGATATTCAGTTGAATAAAATCGGACAAACGAGTTATTTGGCTTGTCGAGCGCGAGCGCGGCAATTGGTTATGATGCGCTTACGAATATATAAAGAGGCTTATCAAAAATCTTTTGTCCGTGTTAGTATTAAAGATATGCGTTCACGCTGGGGAAGTTGTTCAAGTAAAAAGAATTTGAATTTTAATTATCGGGTACTTTTTTTACCAATTGAATTGGTTGATTATATTATTGTACACGAACTGTGTCATTTGGAAGAAATGAATCATAGTAAAAGATTTTGGCGGCTGGTCAGCCAAACAATACCAAAGTATAGACATCTGATTTTGACGTTGCGTCGGTTGGAACGACAAATGTTTTTAAAGAAATAAGAAGGTGTGGATAAGTTAAGAAGATTTAAGGATTCCTTAATGTCCTTTGTGCTACACTAAGAAAAGGAAAAGAAATGGAGAGGAAAAAGAAAGAAAGAAAACTATGTCAGTTGATAAGTACAAAGCCTTGTGGGTTTCGCATACTTCAATCAGTGATTTTTTGGCCTGTCCGCGATCATATTATTTGCGGCACATATACCGAAATCCCAAAAATCGGCATAAGATAAAAATAATGTCGCCGGCTTTGGCTTTGGGTCAAGTTGTTCATGAAGTACTGGAGTCATTATCTGTTCTGCCAAAAAGCGCCAGATTTTTGGAACCGATAATGGATAAATATGAAACAGCTTGGGAAAAAGTAACCGGAAAAAAAGGAGGATTTTTTGACCGCGACACTGAATATCAGTATCAAGAACGGGGTCGGGCAATGATTCGGAATGTAAAAGAAAATCCCGGGTCGATAATGCGCTCCGCGGTCAAGATCAAAGAAGATTTGCCGTATTTTTGGTTATCAGAAGAGGAGGGAATTATATTGTGCGGTAAAATTGATTGGTTGGAATATCTCCCAGACATTGATTCGGTACACATAATTGATTTTAAAACCGGAAAACAAGAAGAAGATCCAAATTCCTTGCAATTGCCGATTTATTATCTTTTGGTGCATTATTGTCAGGCTCGCCAAGTTACCAAGGCCAGTTATTGGTATTTGGGCTATGACGCCGAGCCGGTTGAGCGTGCTTTACCTAGTTTGGAAGAGGCAAAAACAAGAATAGTAACCATTGCTCGTCAAATTAAGTTAGCTCGACAGTTGGAACGGCTAAGCTGTTCACACAATGGCTGTTGGAATTGTTTGCCGTTTGAAGAAGTAGTGGCCGGCCGAGCCGAATTGGTGGGAGAAGATGACTTTGGAGCAGATGTTTTTATTTTGCCGCCAAAAAACCCGCAACCAATATCGACCGAAAGCATAATTTTATAATCCAAAGGATTTAGGGAAATAGGAGTACTTGACAGGAAAAGAACTCATTGCTATAGTAGCGACGATTTTCTTATCCTTTATTTTTTTGGGTATCTATGCCAAATTACGAAATTTTGGTGGTATTGCCGGGCACATTGACCGAAGCAGAAGCTGTTCCAATTGGGGAAACAGTTAAAGAAACTATTGGACGATTGGGTGTGGCCACTGTTGTTTTGTATGATATGGGCAAAAGTCGTTTGGCCTATCCGATAAAACACATTCGTTATGGTTATTTTTACATTGTGCAATTTTCAGCCGAGGCCAATCAGGTACAAGACATTGAACGCAAAGTTCGATTGATTAATAATATCTTGCGTTTGGTTTTACGGGTGAATAATTCCACAAACTCAACGTTGGATATATCCAAGCTCACTCTGACTCCACTGGCTAATGTAGTGAGTTTGGATGAAACTCCTGGACCGGTACGGGAGATGCGCCGTGAAGCACCGATAAAGCCAAAGACTGAAACAATTTCAGCGGCTCTGCCCGTGAGCATGGAAGAAATTGAAGAAAAGTTGGATCAAATTTTAGAAAAAGATTTAGAAAAAGTTTAGGACATTAAGTGTAAATTAAACTAGCGTTGTATACAGTCATGAAGTAAAATAATCATACTTCTAACTGTACCAACTATGGTAATACAT
>MFPT01000014.1 GCA_001782805.1 Candidatus Magasanikbacteria bacterium RIFCSPHIGHO2_01_FULL_41_23
AATTGTCCAGTGCTACCGGTGGAAATGCGGATATTCCCGATCAAGGTTAGGTTTAATAATTATTTTTTTAAATTTTATTCCTATGGCAAAAAATTGGTTAAAAATGTTTTTTGTAAGTATTTCGGCGTTTGGTATGCTGGCACTGGTTCCAGCCGCGGCTATGGCAGCAGCGGATGAGTGTGTAATTGATACAGTCAATGATCCGTTAGGTCTTAATTGTGTTGGACAAGGAACAGGAGGAAGTTTAACCCAGAATGATCCGCGTATTATCGCGGCCAGAATTATTAATGTGGTTTTGGGAGTCCTTGGTACTATTGCCACTGTTTTGATTTTTTACGCCGGTTTTCTGTGGATGACTGCGGCCGGTAATGAGGAACAAATCACCAAGGCCAAAGGTATTATGAGCGCGGCCGTGATTGGTTTGGTAATTATTTTAGCCTCTTATTCCATTTCCACGTTCCTTGTCAAGAATATAACTAGTGCCGTAACCGGAACACCGTAGTCGGTTTATTGTTCCCAGTCCCGAATTAATTCGGGACTGTCACAATAATCTGTATTCTATATTTTATGCGTTGTCGTTTTCTTAGTTTAATTTTTATTGGTCTCACGTTATTTTTTTCATTTCCCTCGTTTGCTTTGGCTGACGAAGGCAATTATGGTTTGGATGCCACGGCAAGCGCAGCGGCTATTCCAATGGGCAAAAGTGTTACGACGATTATTGGAGATGTTGTTGGTACGGCTTTGTCCTTGGTATCAGTTTTGTTTTTTGGTTTAATGTTGTACGCCGGTATAAAGTGGATGTTGGCGCGCGGGGATGAGGGTGAAGCTACCAAAGCGCTGGATACAATTATGGCCGCGATTATTGGTTTGGTGGTTGTGTTGGCTTCGTATGCGATTACGACGTTTGTGTTTAAGAGTGTTGGAAGTGGTGGTGGAGGCGGTGGGGGGGGGAGGAAACTCCACAAGCACAAACAAGTGAATGTGAAACTAATTATGGTAGCAAAGGTCTTTCTTGTAATGAAAAGGTTAGTTGTAAAAAAGATAAACTCGTGGATGGTGTTTATATTCAAAACAAAGGCACACTCGGAACAGACCCAAATACTTATTATTATGTTGCTAAACAGTGTCCCGGTTCTACATATTGTTGTATAAAAAGTACAGGAACTGGTGGAAATTAAAATAATTCAATTCAATATTTATTTCAGTAGTAGTTAATTTTCTTTTCAGTAAAACTCGCTATTCTTTTACCCTCCCAGTCTCTATCCTTATTGATATATTAAATCTACTTTAACCAAGTAAGTAGTAAGAAAGCTCATGCACATTACTGAAAACAAAATTACCTATTACTGAAATTACCCTAATGCAACACCAAAATATTCAATTAATCTTTGAAGCAAACTGGAGCGATGATTTTTTTCTCGATGCCCGAGCTCGGTCGAGTGGTCGAGAAAAAGATCTCGCGAAGTTTGCTTAAGACTTAGGAAAGGGAGTTTGTCTAAGACTTAGGAAAAACCGATTTTGCTTACGATATGAAGAAACTATTTATCACTTACGCGCTTGTTACTGTACTATTTTTAACACTTCCTATTATTGTCGATGCCAAAAAAACATTAGCTGACGCGGATTCAGCTTTAGTAGATGTAGTTGGTCCAAGTGGAATTGATGAAAGTGATATTGGCCAAGCAGCAGGATCGGTAGTACAAGGAGTTTTGGGCGCAGTTGGTTTGTTATTTTTTTGCTTGATGGTCTATGCAGGCATGGTCTGGATGACTGCGCAAGGCGATGACGCGCGCGTAACCAAAGCGCGGGATACAATCATTGCCGCGAGTATTGGTATGGTGATTATCGTTGCTTCGTATGCTATAACCAATCTGGTGGTTGAACGGATAATTAATACTGGCAAACCAATAGTTGGTGGAGCTTCAAATGATCCGGAGGCTCCCAGTCCAAATACAATTGGTGGCGAGGCGCTAGGATGTTGTATATTGCCGGTAGATTATTTTTCGCTTGGTTCTGCTATTCCATCAGTGGGTTCTGAAACAGATTGTGATAATAAAGCTAAGGAAATACTGGGAGATAGCTTTGTCACTGACTATGGTAAGACATGGAATTATTATGAAGGTGAAGGATTGGGAACAACCGAAGCTTGTGTGGAAATTGCCAAATGTTGGGTAGGGAATGCCGGAGTGTCAAGCGAGAATGCCTGTATTAAAAAAATAACAGATAAGATAGAATTAAACGCAGAGATACAGGCCGCCAAACAAGCAGCGGCGGATGCGGCAGCAATAGCAGAGGCGAAAAAAGATTGGAAGTGGTGTATCATAGACAAAGAATGCGTGGAAGGAAATCCTACATATTGTCCTGCAGACGTTTATAATATCTTTAATACTAAGGATGAATGTAATGAGGCTCTCTCAACCCCCCCCCAATTTAAAGAATGTATGTTAAATACTCCAGATCCCTGCTTAATTATTTCACAAGAAAATTGTACAAAAGAAAAATTTTGTCAAAAGAAAGATAGTAAATGTGTAACAAGTATAACAGAAGCATTTTGTAACGCTTCGTCTGAAGTTGATTGTGGAAAAAAAGAAAGCGATGGTGAGGCCTGTATCTTAAAAAATATATGAAAAAATACATTAAACATTTTCTATCAGCATTGTATCTTGGTTTAGTATTTAGTGGCTTGTTATTTGCCGTACCAACATTTGCCATAGGCATAAAAGATCAGACAATATTTAAGTCCATTGCCAGCAAGGCTGGAGTCTCTGGCGGAGATGTTGAAAGTGTAGTTGGAACTGTCATAAAAGCGGTTTTGAGTGTGACTGGCTTGATTTTCTTAATTTTAATGGTTTATGCGGGAATTTTGTGGATGACAGCGCGTGGTGAAGAATCAAACATTGAAAAAGCAAGAAATATTATTCAGGCGGCGTTGATTGGTTTGGGAGTTACGGTTAGCGCGTACGCGATTACGGTGTTTGTTACGAGTCAATTTAAATAAAATCTTTAAGGAAATTAAAATAAAAATTCCTTGCATAACTTTTTCTGGCTCACGTCGTAAACTCCGTGCCCAAAAAAGTTATATCCAGTCCATTTTTATTTTAATCAATACATATCTAATATGAAAAAAAGAAAAATAATTTTCGTTTTGACCGGATTTATTAGTTTTATTTCATTTTTTTTAGTATCTGTGCCAGCGCAGGCAATTGATTTGGGAGTCGATAAAGCAAAAACAGCAGCTACTGGCGCCGGTTATGCCGAAGCAACAGAAACCACATTAGCGCAAAACATTGGTACGATAATTCGTGGAATTTTGACGATTACCGGTGTTATTTTTACCGCGTTGGTTTTTTACGCGGGAATTTTGTGGATGAACGCGCGTGGCGATGACGCGCAAGTGGAAAAAGCCAAAGATATAATTGAAAGTAGTATCATTGGTTTAATTATCGCCTTGGCTTCGTTTGGAATTACCAGTTTTGTGATGAATAATATTGCCAGTAAAACTACTCCATCATCGGCAGTGGCTCCTAAAGCTGAATAAAAATATGATTAAGCATAATTTTATTTACAAACTATTTTTGGCCGGTTTTTTTGGTTTTGGACTTTTAATTCCGGCTTTGTCTCAGGCGCAAATTACTGATGCGGCGGTAACTTCATATAAAACTCAACTGGAGGCCGGAGCAGTTGGAGCAGGATTAACCACTGCCGAAGACGCCAAAAATCCGATTGATCCGCGAATTTTGGCCGGACAAATCATAAAAGTTATACTTCAGGTTTTAGGAACGTATTTTGTTATTTTAGTTGTTTTGGGAGGTTATCGTTTAATCAAAGCCGATGGTGACACTAGTAAGATTGAACAGGGCAAAGAAACAATTCAAAAGGCCATAGTGGGATTGCTCATTATATTGGCTTCATATAGTTTGGCCACTTTTGCCACCAAACAAACAATTCAAGCCATAAATAATGCCGGTCCCAAAACCGGTTTTGATCAGCAACTTTAGTGTATGAAAATTTTTTTGATTTTATTTAGTTTCCTGTTGAGTTTGGTGATTTTGCCAACAACAGTTTTTGCTGAAGATCCTGCTCCTACTACTCCGCCTCCGGCTGAAGCTGTCGTCCCACCGCCTCCCACGCTTCTTGAACAGATAAATGCACAAAATGAATCGTTTGCCGGTGAAAGCGGCGCCGGATTGAGCGCGGCTGATCCGCGTTTGATCGTTGGTCAATTAATAAAAGTTTTATTGGCAATTACCGGTACTGTATTTACCTGTTGGACTTTTTATGGCGGTTATTTAATTTTCAGTTCGGCCGGTGACAGTGAAAAAGTTGAACATGCCAAAAGTATTATTTTGAATGGGGTGATTGGTATTATTATAGTGCTTTCTTCCTACGCTATTACGCTATTTATATATAAAATGTGGGTCAAAACTCAAGAAGATCCTAAAGCGGATGATTTTAATGTCTATATTACTCCGGATAATGATTATTACAATAAGGATCCGTTACTGTAAAAAACGGTTTTGTAAAAATAACTTTAGTACTGGCTAATAAATTTGACAAATATTTTTCCTCGTCGTATAGTTTAAGTACTTTTGGGGTAACCCACCGATCCGGAGCTTTGGCTCTGGTGATGATAACAGAGCTCGAGTAAATTCTCGAGTTTTTGTTTTACTCGGATAAAATTTCACTGCAAATCTTTTTCTGGACACTCATAAAGTCGTGCCAAAAAAGCTTTAGGAGTTTATCCCGACTTGTCGGAATTCCATTTTTATTTTAAATAATCAGTGATTTTTTTTATTAATTCTTGAGGCGAATCAGCAGACTCGGCGGCTTTAATTTTTAGCAAATAGTCTAGATTGGCTTCTTCTTGTCCGGGAATGGGAGAAACCAAAATCATTGGTTTGCCAATTGCCAGACATTCGCTGGTTATAAGTCCGCCCGGTTTAGTGACAACTACTGTGGCGGCCTGCAAAAAATTTGGCATGTCATTGGTCCATCCTAAAATTGCATGGTTATTTTGGGGCGGCCAGGGCAACGCGTTTATTTTTTTTTGTAAAGAATCATCCTTGCCTGTTATAACGACAATTGACAGGTTCGGAATTTTCCACAGATGAGGAATAAAATTAATAGAGTTCATAGTTCCAGAACAACTATTCAAAATTAAAATAAGCGGGTGTTCAACAGGCAAACCATATTTTATTTTTGTCGCCGCCATGTCTGTTTTTTCATACAGGCGTGGGCTGACCGGAATTGGCGACAAGATAATTTTTTCTGGAAGTATTGGATAATGATTGGTGAGCCACTCTTTAATATCTGACGACGCGACAAAATAATTGGTATTGCTGGGATGATACCACAAAGGATGCCAACCATAATCAGTTACAACCATGGAAAGTGGGATTTTTTTCAATTGAGTT
This sequence comes from Candidatus Magasanikbacteria bacterium RIFCSPHIGHO2_01_FULL_41_23, assembly GCA_001782805.1. Lineage (GTDB taxonomy): Bacteria > Patescibacteriota > Patescibacteriia > Magasanikbacterales > UBA922 > 2-12-FULL-41-16. The sequence goes on from MFPT01000014.1 coordinate 5,415, forward strand.
GTGTTCAAAAAATACGGCGCGAAAAAATGAGTGGCAATGATTTTGTCCGGTGAAAATTTTTCCAGAATTGTGCTGAATCGGCGTGATGATCGGTCAGCTATAATTTTAAAAATTTTTGTTGAAATAATTGTGCCATATTTTGTGTTGGTTGATTGATATAAAAATTTCCAGAGAAGGGGAAAATATCCAAATACCGTGGTATACCAAGAAAAAAAAAGCAATTTGGTTAATGAACAGATATTATTGGTAAGATCAAAAATTTTTACCGTAGAGGCTGGATCTTCTGAAGATATAGTTTCGGCCAAAGCCAAAGCAGCTGCATTGTGACCATTTCCAAGGCTAGCCGTTATGATCGCAATTCTTTTCACAGAAATTCTGCATTAGCCCTTATAATAAAAGGCTTCAAATCTGACTCCGTGAGTATTCTCTGAATATCGGTTTTACTTATCATGGTCTGAAGAGGTCTTGTTGGTTCATTCCTGATTTGGTCTAGAATAGAAAAGCCAATATACTCAACTTTCTTTTTCTGACGATGGCGTATCCAATCTATTGCTGGCACAAGATCAGCATCAGAACTTACTACAATCGCAGTATCATACTGATTATCAATTGCTCCAACGATTAAATCAGTGGCTAGCTTCACATCTATTCCTTTTTCCCGTGTCCGTTCAAATTCGATTTGGTATATTCCTTTTTTATGCAACTCACTATAATTTTTAACTCGCTCATCTATGACTATCTTTTCTAAACGCGTACGTAGCTTGCTAGTATTAATATTCCATTGTTTTGAAGATAATACAGTAAAAAATTTTGTTTGTCGCGACATTGCCTCTTTCGTTTTTGGATTTCCCTCATGCTCTCTTACTGTCCCAACGTAATAACGCTTTCCTGTTATTACTCTCCCATGCGCTAAAAAATCAACAAATTGCTCAAATAAAAAATCAGGCTCTCGAATACTAAGTTTTTTTATGACTAAATGGTAAAAATTTCCACCGTCAATATAAATATGGACTCGTTCTGACTGTATCATAATAGATAATTTACCCTAAAACAAAAATCCTGCACACTACCCCGAAAGGTAGGCGCAGGAGACTTTATGTAATAAATATACACGACATAGATACATATGTCAAATTATTCGTGTATGATAATCTATAGAAATATACAAGCGCTTTCGCGCAGGAAACTCCTCATTGGGGTGACTAATGGGAATCGAACCCATGCTAAAGGTTCCACAAACCTCTGTGCTAACCATTACACCATAGTCACCCCGCTAAGGACTTTTTTTGTTGGGCAATTATAGAAAAATAAATTCATTTTGTCAACGCATTGGTTTATTCTGACTTGTCCTGAGCGGCTTGTGGTGAGCACAGTCGAACCGCGCCGAAGGGGATTGTCTTGGTGTATTTATTGTACCAAGCTCGAACCCATTTCCAAAACCGCTAATGTGCCACGCGCGGAGCGCGTGGTGGCTCTGAATTGAATCGTACGCTCGGAGAAAGCCCCACGCACTGGCGAGTACGCCAGCAACCCCGAAAGA
>MFPT01000015.1 GCA_001782805.1 Candidatus Magasanikbacteria bacterium RIFCSPHIGHO2_01_FULL_41_23
ACTAGGAGAGTATGAGAATAGCGAGTTTTACTGAAAAGAAAATTACCTACTACTGAAATTCAGTTAATTTGATTTAAGTTAAATTAAGCCAGAATTTATTTTTAATCCAATGAAACATCGCCAAACCAAAAAGCGCAGTTGATGATCCGGCGGAAAATAAACAATAAATACAAAAAGCATTCAGAACAAAAGCTTGGATATACAAGAAGTAAACCGTAAATAAAAATCCCAACGGCGTAATTATGAGCGCATATTTCGCCCATTTTGTTTCTTTACTTTCCAGACTCAAAAAAAACAAAACCAATAAAGTAGTATAAAAAATAAAGCCCAAGCTCGCTACGGGAAACGGTCCAATTTTGGAATAAATACTGGAAGTAACCGCGTCACAGCCAGTGGTAATAAAACATTTTGGTTTTTCCCCGCTTAAATATTTCATTGACAAATATCCGGCATCGGCAAAACCAATTAACGCCAGAACAAATCCGGTTATTAACAGCCACTGAGGAAGATTATTTTTTTCCAACAACCAATTGAACCAGTTCTTCATAGGAATTGGGAGTTTGAATTAATTTGCCATCCAAGAATAAAGTTGGAGTTCCGCCGATTCCATTTTGAACTGCTTGGGAAATGTTTTCCTCAACTCTTTTTTTAAGTTCAGGATTATTTACATCTTCTTTAAATTGTTTTCCATTCATACCCAAAGATCCGGCCAGATCTTCAAAAGTCAGCTCAGGATTTCCGTCTTTGGCCCATTGATCTTGAGTGTTAAACAGCGCGTCATGCATTTCAAAAAATTTACCTTGTTTGCCCGCGGCTTCAGCCGCGATGGCGGCTGGCTTGGCATTTTTATGTAATTCCTCCAAGGGAAAATGGCGATACACAACTCGTACTTCATTGGGATACTCATCAGTTAGCCGCTTGATAAGCGGATAATAACTGGCGCAGGCTGGACATTGAAAATCACTGTATTCAACAATAGTATGCGGCGCTTTTGCCGAACCTTTGAACCAATCAGAATCAGTGACTGGAGCCAACAATGTGCTACTAGCAGTAGTAATATTGCCACTGGATTTTGCGCCTAATTTAGCTAGGCCAAATAAGAGAATGACTAAGCCAAGAATAAATGCCCCCCAAGTAACGATTCTTTTTTTGTTCATGTTCATAACAAATTATTTATGTTGATATTTAATCATATAGTGGGAATTTTGTCATCTTTTTGGATATTTCCCGATGATAATTCATCGAATGATTGACAAGAGAGAGAGTAAAATACCGACATTGTAGAAGTACATAAACTAAAGATTTTTTTTAAAACTAAATCCATGTCATCACGTATCTCCCATAACAATCCAAAAAGCTCTGAAGCATTAGGCTTACCCTATCATTATGAAATGGTCTCTGATTCCAAAAGAGTTGTTCCTTTTCGAATGGCAATAAAAAAAGTATGTAAGGGTAAAAGAGTTCTGGAAAGTGGTGCTGGATCAGCAATATTAAGTATCCTAGCAGCAAAGGCAGGTGCGACAAAGGTCTATGCGATTGAAATTGATAAAGAAATTGCACGTTTTGCGAGGGAAAATATTCGCAAAAATTGTTTGCAAGATAAAATTGTTTTGATCGAGAGTGATGTGTTAAAAATCAAGCTTTCCGATATTGATAATGAGCCTGTGGATGTTGTTATTGCCGAAAATTTAAGTACCTGGCAGGTCACCGAGCCGCAGATTGTTATTATGAATCACATTAATGAGAGCCTCATAAAAAAAAGGGGTATACGGTTGCCAGAGGTTATCTATAATTATGTTGAATTGGCTTACTCACCGTATAATTTTGAAAATGTAATTGATTTAAGAACATATTTTTTTCTTTTCACAGGTATAAAAAAACCAGTGCTTTTTTCTGAAAGAATATTATTTGAGGAGTTAAATCTTTCAAAAAAGAACAAAATAAATTTTGATAAAAAAATTAGAATACACGCCACAAAAGATGGAACCATAAATAGTTTAAAGTTAACCTCGCCTCTACAGATATACCACAATATAAATTTTGATGCTTCCGATAGCTTAATGCCCCCCGTAGTTGTACCGTTGGATGATGATTTGAGAGTAAAAAAGAGCGATATCGTTGAGCTAGAAATAAGCTATAAAATGCATACACACTGGGATTTATTCAAGTGTAAAGGTCGAGTTGTAAATAGTTTTACTAATTAACTAAAATATAATATGAACGAAAAAATTTTAGACCTTCTTTCAAAAACGGTGAAGGAAGATGCAAATGTTCATGGACTTATGGTATACAACTTTTCTAAACAGGAAGTAGTTGCCACAACATTTTCGCCCGAAGACACAGAAAAATTCATGAAAGTTGAAAAACTCTACATGGATCTTGAAACAGAACATGCCACAAAGGTTGATCCGGCCGGGGAGCGAAATTGGTTGATGGTGTCACTAAGTCGAAAAATTGTATATAGTATCAAAATTACGAATGAATTTCATCTATACGCAGACTTAGAACCAGCGGAAGCGCCGAGTGCTGCCATTGAAAATGGATTAGAACTAGGACTCATGATTGGAAGGATGTTGTAGAAGTTCTCCTAAATTCATCCGCCATATCAAGGGCATACATCTCGTCTATTTTCCCGATTGCCTGTTCCAGGGTGACAAGTACGTATTTGTCACCTTTTTGGTCAACAATTTTGACGAAGTCCTCTGGGTGATCCAGACCAAATTCAATTTTAAATTTTATAGCTCGTAGATATTGTTCTTTGGCATGGAGGTATAATTCTTGTCGATCAATCGGATTGTCAACATGAATCGCCGCGACCAAATATTTGTCTCCAATGGCTATAATCGCTTTGTATTCTTGTATTTTTTCTATTTTTTCCCTTGTAAATTCTTCTTTTGCAGAAGCCTTTTTAGTCACCTGACTACCTAGTACTTTAATGTCGGAACCAATAATATCTCGTCTGTATCCGACTCCCGACGCATTCTCTCCCAGATAAAAATTAATACACGTGCTTTTTGTACCATAGTTACTCTTTTCAACCAACAACCAGCCCCTCTTTGTTATGTTCAAAATAATCTAATGTGCTAGTAAAGTCCGCCAGTCTTTCTTGTATATCCGGATCATCGCTTCCCGCAGTTTTTAATTCTTCGATATACCGAGTAACCAGCTCCATTAATTCTGTTAGGCGCTTTACCGGTATTTTATGGTAAAGTGCGCGATACATAGTGTTGTCTATTTTTATGTGATTAACTGTTGTAGCATTATCACTTGGCTTAACAATACTCATTGCGTCAATTTCTTTTCCAGAATCAATTTTACTCAATCGATAAAAAACCTCTTTGAAATCTTGGGCAGTCAGCAGAACCTGTATCGCTTGATCAAAAGATTCGCTTTCTTGCAGTTCAAGTCGCACGATTTCACGTTGCGTGAGCGCCATATTAACCATAATATCATCCTTGATTTTTTTATACACTACTTCTATCTCTGGATCGTGTTTGTCTTTGCCAATAGATTCTTCTATTTTTTCCTGTATGTAGACGCGAATAGACTCGTCATCCAAGATTTTATTTTCAGTCAATGCTATACTTAATTTTTCTCTTGTTCTCCCATCGATTAATCTACGGAAGTCCAATTGCCATCGTCCGGCGATTGCATACGCGATAAGCTCATTTTTGATCATAAGAAAAAATTCAGTTGCTTTGGAACGATCATCCACCATGTTTTCTTTGGGCAATACATCATAAGTACATTCAGTGGCTTGTTCAATTGCTTGACGGTACAGATCATGAAATAATTCGTGCTGTATATTTTTTTGTACTCTAGGGCTATTCGCGTCAACCATTGTGGTTCGTATGGCTTCATCAGCGGCAATGAGTCTTTCATCATCATTAAGTTCTTTTTTAGCTGTAAAACCAAATACTATGGCGGAATGAATTGTGTTATTTCCCATAGTTCCTTCAGTGGATTCACTCCCGGCGAATTGTCTCCATGTTTCTTTATCTCGAACTTTTACTACAATCGATCCAAATGGTGTTATGAAAAAATCACTGTCTAAAATAGTGTCAGTGGACCAACCGACACTACCTCGTACTCTACGAAATCGGTCGATGATTTGTGGCTTATCTGCTGTAGCAGTTTTTCTATGCAATTCAATAACCTTATTGATTACCTTTTGAAATACATTGCGTTGTTTTTTTGAGAGAGACTGTAAAATATCATTCGAACGTTGCGTTAAAAATTCTTCGCTTATTTCCTTATCAGGATCAAGAAAATGGTATAAATCATCATATATCGCTTCAGCAAATTTTGCGTTTTCCGTATAGCGTTTTAATTCTTTGGCAGAAAAATTAAATCTGCCAATACCATCAAGCTCAATGGTTTCGACTATTGGATCTGTTTGAATATCCGTGTAATCTCTAGACGTGACTTCTCCCATAAAATTTTTTTATTAGGTAATTTTTATATTATAACGCATAAGCATCCAACACAACCAACCCCTCAATATGTGGCGTGCGCGGGAAAAAATTATATAATTTTATAAAAATCGGTTTATAAATTTCGGATAATTTGGCAATATCGCGCGCTTGAGTACTTAAATCACAGGCCAAATAAATAATCCGTGGTGGATGTTTGGCCAGCAAGCGCGCCACGACATCATTATGCAAACCGGTTCGCGGCGGATCCAAAATAATTATTGATTCACTGTCAATCAGTTCGGTAATTTTTTCCGCCGGTACACAATGGGTTTCCACATTAACTAGGGAATTTAACATTATATTTTCCTGGGCATATTTAATTGCTTCGGGAATTATTTCCACTAACGTGGTTCGTGTTCGATTGCGCGCGAGCGGCAAAGAAATCGCACCAACTCCGGCATAAAAATCAATGACCGGATCAGTGGGACCGATAAACGCGGCCATATCTTGGACTGCCTGAGTAAACAGGGGAATATTAATTTGAAAAAAATTTAACAAGCCGAATTTGAGTTTGGTTCCAAGAATTTCCGCGATTAAATAATTTTGGCCGCTGGAATATAATAATTCCGTGGGAATTGAGGCCGGACTTTTATGTGTGGAATAATACAGATGGAATCCCAGCCAATGAGGGAATAATTCCGGATAATCGGTAAAGATCATTTTATCTTTTATGAATAAAGCGGCAATGGCTTCGCCGGCATTATTACTGCGGACAACCAAAGATTTTAAACTTCGTATCGGGATTTTGACTTTGTTAATCCAATTAAGAATATCATTCGCGACTTGATTGATAATTGGTTCAGCCAAAAGTGAACTTGGCACAGGATGGCGTAATCGTGATCCGCGGCCAAAAAAAGCCAGTGAAATGATTCCATCTTTTTCACAGAAACTAAATTCAATTTTATTGCGATAGCCAAAAAAATTGGCTTCGTCCGAAACGATTTCCGGTAGATTATTTTGCAGAATCAGTCCGCCATTGCGGCCGTATGTTTCAGTCGCGATTTGTTGTTTATATTTGGTTTCCGCGTTGGCGCTAATTATTTGCCAAGGACTGGAGGATAAAAAATTTGGTTCAATGGGGGAAATGCGGTCAGATGACGCGGAAATAATCTTGGTGGCAAAAGCCTCGGCATAATCTTTTTTTTGATTCAAATATTCAATTTCAACGGTTTCACCGGGCAAGGCGTTCCACACAAAAATTGCGCGACCATTATTCCGCGCCAATCCTTGGCCGCCAAATACTATTTTTTCTATAAGAAGGCTCATGCAAGCATACTAATTCATCCGCGGGATTTGTTCAAGGAGACTTTTTTTCCACGCCATCAGCCAACTGTTTCCACGTTTTAATGAATGTTTCTTGGGCAATATCTTTCGCCTTGTCACGATCAAAAACGCGGTAATAGCAGAACCGAAAAATTTCATCGGAATACTTTTGGTATGCCACGGTAAATTGCATTTCGGGATTTTTCATGTTCTGCACTATAGATGACGGATTCAAAGATGTTCTCTTACAACACCAAAACATTCAATTATCTAGTAACCAAACTGGAGTGAGATCTTTTTCTCGATGCCCGAGCCTGTTTACCCTGACTTGTACCGAGCGAAGTTGAGGGAGCTTGTCGAAGGGTTGAGGGGTTGAAAAAAAGAGGATCAGTGAAGTTTGATTAAGACTTAGAAAAGGTAGTTTGCCTATAATTCTCCGTAGCTAAAAAGAACACTAAACGCGCGACACCAAATAAGCGCGTAACGATATTTGGTCAAATCAGTTCCAGTGGGAATAGTGTAATTTACATTTCCTTCAGTGGCCCGAATCGGGCCAAGATCCACGTAATCTTTGGCACTTAAATCAGTCGCCAAATAAATGCGCAAATCAGGGCCATTGGTGGTTTTTAAATTTTCAAAACGGAGAATATTTTCGTTTCCGGTTTTTACTATCAATGCTTCGCCTGATACTTCATGAGCTTTGGCAACCAAACTCGCTCGACGACTAATTTTTGGTTTATCTGTCGGCATTTTTTCCTCTTTTTTTATTGGAATTTCCGGATCGGACGACGTTGTTGGTACTATGTCCGCGTTTGAAAAAGTCATCGCTTTACTCGATGAAGTAATTATTGTCATAGGTATTTCTTCTTGTAATCTTATATTATTCCACAAAGGCGAAATGAGCCACCACGCCACTCCTAAAATTAAAATGATCACACTGCCGAACAATAGTTTTTTATTCATATAAGGACAATTAAGGGTAATATTTTAAGACGTTTCGATATTTATATCATACACTTCTTCTGAATAAGGTAAAAGAGTTGTGCTGATTGACTATCATTACACGATTACTTATCATATTAGGTATATGGAGAACATACATTTTTTTCTTAAATCAATATCAGTATGATAAATATAGAATCTCCGCATGGAGAAAGTGCCACTGAAATTATCACTACTGGGGAAATTCCCAAAGATACAGAACCCAAAGGGACGGAAGCGGAAAAACCAAATCTTGCGAGTAATGATAATCTCTTGACTCTCAGAAGTTACAACTGGAAAATTATTTTAGTGAATTATTGAGACAAGGAATTGAACTGCGTTTACAGGCCATGCGTCTTGAATTTAAAATACATTTGAATCCTCATAGTTCTGCAAAATTAGCGACGGTTGAAGCTTTGATGAAACTGATAAGAGAAGATGACTATATAAAAAATAATATCCGTGAATTTAAGGTTTTGTGTGATTCTAAAACAGAAGAAGACGTGGCTGATCTAGATGGGCATCAATCGCCGCCAATTGTTATTTATCTGGAACGTGGCTCTGATTCTGAGGAAAGCATGAAGATTGTCCATTGGCGCAGTCAGAAGGCGATTTGAAATATTCTTTATCCGGAAGACGTGATGGCCAATCAGTAGAAGAAGCCAGTGATCAATGGATTTGTCCCAAACCAGGACGGGTTGAACGAGATACGATGATTTCAGGTTTTTTTGATCCGCGAGGAAATCATGCTTTTTTAAATGTGGATGCTAGTCGAGCACATGAATTTTTTAGCGGACTGCAAAATGCAGAAGCGCGTTTATATACACAGCAAAAAGAAGATGAATGGAATGCTCGGATTAAAAAAGCAGACGCACTGAGAACACAACATAATAACACTCCCTCATCTGAAGATGGGGAAAGTTTATGGACTCGGTTTAAAAGTTTTTTTGGCGCAAATTAAGTTCTCCTTATTAGTTTTGCCAGCCAAATTAAGTGTGCTATGCTGTAATTACTTTTAATTTTGCCACTATGAAAAAAATTTATTTTGGTCGTTTATTGGTCGTAGTCAGTCTGGGTTTTTTTTCGATTCCACTTTTGGCACTCTCTGCCGGTGGAGGTGGCGGCGGCGGAGGCAGTGAAACTCCTCCACCACCAAGTTGCACGGCAGATATATGGACTTGCACAGATTGGGGAAATTGTAGCCCTGAAGGCAAACAGACTCGGTTTTGCACTTTAAGTTTTAATTGTCCAACCACAGAAACACCAAAACCAGCGGAAACACAAAGTTGCCAACCACCAGTGGCTCCAACACCTGCTCCGACTCTTGCGCCAGAACCCAGTAAACAACCAATTACAATACCGTCTCCAGAAATCAAGACTCCAGTCGCAAAAATACCGACAACCAAGAAGACCGTTTGTTCTGAATCAGAATTAAATTGTGGTGAATGGAGCCAGTGCAAAGAAAATGGTCGTCAAATCCGTACTTGCAAAGTGGCCAAAGCCTGTGCCAACGCCCCAAAACCAAAACTTGAACAAGATCAAGTTTGCGTCGGCCTTAAATGCGGTCAATTAGACTCAATCAAAGAACGTGTAAGCTGTCGTTTACAATTGACTCCCGCAGAAATGAAGCAAGAATTTTCCATTCTCTATTTTCCTGAGTATTGTAAAGTTGAAGGAGGATGGGCTGATAAAAAAGAATGCTTGCAACTTTACCAATCATTTGGTACTTGTTGGCAAATACCGCTTGGTGATGGACGTCAGCAATGTGCACGTGATGTGATTGGTTTAAGCAGTTGGGCGGATGAAAAAAATAAATGTTTTATGTTGATGTCTAAAAGTCACTCCAAATATTGGAAAGAATCTGAGGATTGCAAAGAAGAGCTAAAAGAAAAAGTGGAGCATCTTATTTTATTCAATTTATATGAATTGGAAGTTGAAGCCGAAGCCGCATTAACGAGTGGCAAAGCTACAATTGAAGCCGTCGCCAATTTTGATGTTTTAATTGAAGATAAAAAAGCCCAATTGGAAAAATCAAAGAGTATTCAAGACTGGAGACGAATCATCGTCGAGGCAAAAATGGAGTGGAAAAAATTTAAAGCAAATCTTTTATGAAAAAACAATTTTTAGTGCCCGCTGTTATTATAGTAATCATTTTGGGCGTATTTTGGTACAAAATGGATCCAACACCAAAGAAGGATGAAGCTCCCGTGGTTCAGCCTACAACTATTACTTTGGTTACACCACCAACATCCTTTGACCAAGCTGAACTTTATTTGGATCAGAATGAAGAAGGAATAAAAGTTTTGGAAGAATTAGGTGTTAAATAATGTCTGGTGCTTGCACTGAGCGAGTTCCGATTTATCGGAACGAGTCGAAGTGTGGATAACTTTGCAGTCAATGACTTTTTGTCGTTAGATTTTTTTTACTATATTATAAAAAAATGCTAAAATAAGCCAAAAAAGTATTTTTTCTTGACAAAATTCTTGCATTTTGTTCTGACTTGACACCCTTCTACAATTCGAGTATGATTATCACGCTATTAAACGTCATGTCTTGAGGCTTGCTCTTTAATTCTAGATTTTACCCTCCATGATCGCTCATCTTCATACAATCCATTTTCTCAATTAATAATACCCTTTACCCAAAAGGCGTTTTTTTGTTTTTTTCGCTTAACTTGTTATGCCCTCACTTTACAAGCGACAATCGCTCCAGACTATTGAACGTAAATTTTTTACGAACATTCGTGACGCAGTGGCTACGCCCGATTTGATTGACGTGCAGAAAACTTCGTATGCCTGGTTTTTAAAAGATGGTATCCGCGAATTGTTTGATGAAATATCTCCAATGAACGACTTTACCGGCCGTGATTTGGAGTTATATTTTGAAGAATATTATTTGGATGAGGCTAAATTCAGTGAAAATGAATGTCGTAATAAAAATATTACGTTTGAAGCGCCACTTCGAGTTAATGTTAAGTTAGTGAACAAGCGTACTGGCAAATCCAATAAACAGGAAATCTATTTGGGCGATATTCCTCTCATGACTGAACGGGGAACATTTATGATTAATGGTATTGAGCGCGTGGTCGTGTCCCAGTTGATTCGTAGTCCGGGAGCATTTTTTACGGCTGACGCTTTGCGTGGCCGCCATTTTTATGGGGCTAAAATTATTCCGAATCGCGGTGCTTGGATTGAAATTGAAACTGACCAAAATAATGTTATTTGGGTAAAAGTGGATCGTAAACGTAAAGTCGCGGCTACGTCAATTTTACGCGCGTTTGGTTTATCCAATGATGATGGCATTCGCGAGGCGTTTAAAGAAGTAAACAATCATCCGAACATTGATTATATTGAAGAAACTTTAAAAAAAGATGCAGCCGCGACCGAAGAAGAAGGCTTGATTGAAGTCTATCGCCGCATTCGTCCCGGTGATTTGGCAACTGCGGACAACGCGCGCAGTTTGATTCACGCCATGTTTTTCAATTTTGATCGTTATGATTTGGGCAATGTTGGTGTATATAAATTCAACACGAAATTTAATTTGAATCTTCCGGAAAATCAATTATCGGAAAAAGAACATCGCGTGTTATCTCTGGAAAAAATTCTTTTGGTTTTGAAGGAAATAGTACGTTTGAACGTGACACAAGAAATTCCCGATGACATTGATCATTTGGGGAATCGGCGCGTGCGCGCAGTCGGTGAATTGGTTCAAAACCGTTTTCGCATTGGTTTGGCGCGCATGGAACGCATTATTAAGGATCGGATGAGTACTATGGAAATTGATACGATTGTCCCGAATAAATTAATTAACGCGCGGCCGGTTATTAGCGTGGTTCGTGAATTCTTTATGAGTTCACAATTGTCTCAGTTTATGGATCAGGTAAATCCGTTGGCTGAATTGGAGCATAAGCGTCGTGTATCGGCGCTTGGTCCAGGCGGTTTGTCGCGTGATCGCGCCGGATTTGAAGTGCGTGATGTGCACACGACTCACTATGGTCGGATTTGTCCCATTGCCACTCCGGAAGGACCGAACATTGGTTTGGTTGGTCATTTGGCCATGTTCGCACGCATGAACGCGTTTGGTTTTTTGGAAACTCCGTATCGTAAAGTGGATAAAAGTAATCCCAAGAAACCGCGTGTTACCAATGAAATTATATACTTAAATTCATTTACCGAAGAACGGGTGACGACTGCCAGCGCCAAAGTAGCAACTGATGCTGATGGTTATTTGACCGGCACCAAAGTCCCGGCTCGAGTGCATGGTCAGCCGGCTATTGCCGACATTACTGAGATTGATTATGTTGATGTGGCTTCAAACCAGATTTTAAGCGTAGCCACTAGTTTAATTCCATTTTTGGAACATGATGATGCGACGCGCGCTTTGATGGGTACAAACATGCAGCGCCAATCAGTTCCCTGTATAAAAGCTGATCCGCCACTCGTAGGTACGGGAGTGGAACGCGCTGCGGCTTTAAGTAGTGGATATGTGCTTACGGCAGAAGAAGATGGCGAGGTAACTGCGGTTACCGGTAATCATATAGAAATTACCAGTAAAAAAAGCAAAGTTTATACGTATCAATTGCACAAATTTATTCGCTCCAATGCTTCTAGTTGTATTAATCAAACTCCAACCGTTGTTTTGGGACAAAAAATTAAAAAAGGACATCCGCTCTGCGATGGCCCATCAATTAAAGATGCTGAACTAGCGCTCGGTCAAAATGTTTTGGTGGCTTATATGGTTTGGGATGGATTTAATTACGAGGATGCGATTATTATTTCCGAACGTTTGGTTGAGCATGATCGGTACACTTCTATTCAAATAGAACATTATACGACTGATGTACGCGAGACTAAACTTGGTCCGGAAGTTGTAACGAGTGATATTCCCAATGTCAGTGAAGAAAAATTTAAAAATCTTGATTCTGAAGGGATTGTTCGGATTGGCGCGGAAGTTCATTCCGGCGATATTTTAGTGGGTAAAATTACTCCCAAAGGTGAAACTGAACTTACACCGGAAGAACGCTTGCTTCGTGCTATTTTTGGAGAAAAAGCGCGTGATGTTCGTGATTCATCATTATATTTGGAACACGGCGAGCACGGCAAAGTAATTGATGTCAAAGTTTTCTCCGCTGATGCGGGCGACAAATTACAGCCCGGTGTTATTAAACAAGTCCAGGTTACGGTAGCTGATATGCGCAAAGTGCAAGTGGGTGATAAAATGGCCGGACGTCATGGTAACAAAGGTGTTATTTCTCGTGTTGTTCCCGTAGAAGATATGCCGTTCTTGGCCGATGGTACGCCGGTTGATGTGATCCTTTCCCCGCTTGGTGTTATTTCGCGTATGAATTTGGGACAGTTACTGGAAAATCATCTTGGTTTGGCCGCGAACGCGCACGGATATAAAGTTGCCACTCCGGTTTTGAATGGTATTACCGAAGTCCAAATTACCGATGAATTAAAAAAAGCTGGTCTTCCGCTCGATGGCCAGTCTCAATTGTATGATGGTCGTACCGGGGAAGCTTATGATCACAGAACTACCGTTGGTTACAATTATATGCTTAAACTGAATCACATGGTGGAAGATAAAATTCATCAACGCTCGATTGGTCCATACAGTTTAATTACTCAGCAACCACTGGGCGGAAAAGCGCAGTTTGGCGGACAGCGTTTTGGTGAAATGGAAGTGTGGGCTTTGGAAGCCTATGGTGCTGCGCACACTTTGCAAGAAATTTTGACCATTAAATCCGATGATGTTCCTGGCCGCGCCAAAGCCTACGAAGCAATTATTAAAGGCGAGCAAATCACCAAAATTAATTTGCCGGAATCATTTAATGTTTTGGTTCGTGAATTGAAAGGTTTGGCGCTTGATGTTGAATTGCATGAAAATAATCCTGTTAAAGAATCAAACGCTGGCTCCAAAACTTCGGAAGAAGAGGTCTAAAATTCTTCATTCATTCTACCAAATAATATGCAACCACAAAATTCTCCATCTCCCTCCTCTCCCAACTTTGATTCGCTTCGTCTCAAAGTCGCGTCGCCTCAAGTTATTCGCGGCTGGTCGCATGGCGAAGTCTATAAACCGGAAACCATTAATTATCGTACGCAAAAACCGGAAAAAGGTGGTTTGTTTGCCGAAGAAGTTTTTGGTCCGACCAAAGATTGGGAATGTTATTGCGGCAAGTACAAAAAGATTCGTTACAAAGGAATTGTGTGTGATAAGTGTGGCGTGGAAGTAACACATTCATTGGTTCGACGCGAACGTATGGGTCACATTGAACTCGCGACTCCGGTATCGCATATTTGGTTTCTGCGCACTATTCCTTCGCGTCTTGGTTTGGTATTGGATCTTTCCATTCAAGCTTTGGAAAAAGTAATTTATTTTGCTTCATTTATTGTCACCAGTATTGATGAAGCGGAAAAGAAAGTCACCGAAGAAGCGCTCAAAAAAGAATATAAAACCAAACACAAACAAATTGAAACTGACTATGCCCAAAAAATTGAAATGGAGTCCGGACATGCGGCGGAAAAAATGACGCGTGAGCGCGATGAAAAATTCGCGGCGCTGGATGAAGATTTTAATTCGGCGGAAACTGAATTAAAAGAAATTACCATGCTGTCGGTTTTATCCGAAGCGCGCTATCAGGAATTGTCCATTCGCTACGGCCATTTATTTGAGGCGGGGATTGGCGCGGGCGCGATTCATGGTTTGTTGGAGCGTTTGAATTTAAGCGAAACCGCCAGTATTTTGGAAAAAGAAATTGAAAAAAGCAAAGGCGCCAAACGCGGCCGTCTTATTCGCCGAGTTAAACTTTTCAGCAGTTTGATTAAAAATAATATTCGTCCCGAATGGATGATTATGGTGGCCATTCCTGTAGTGCCTCCGGATTTGCGGCCAATGGTCGCGCTTGATGGCGGTCGTTTTGCCACGTCAGATTTAAATGATTTGTATCGTCGCGTTATCAATCGCAACAATCGTTTGCGTCGTTTGATTGAACTGAACGCTCCCGAAGTTATTTGTCGTAATGAAAAACGCATGTTACAAGAAGCCGTGGATGCTTTGATTGATAACAATGCTCGTGCCACCAAAACCGTACGCGCTTCTACTGGTCAAAAGCGCCAGCTGCGCTCGCTTGCCGATATTTTGAAAGGTAAACAAGGACGTTTTCGGCAAAATTTATTAGGTAAACGCGTTGATTATTCCGGTCGTTCGGTAATTGTGGTGGGACCAAAATTGCATATTGATGAATGTGGTCTGCCCAAAATTATGGCACTTGAACTCTTCAAGCCATTTGTTATGTCGGAAATTATTAAACGCGAATTGGCTCATAATGTACGGAGTGCTTCTCGTTTTATTGAAAGTAATGCTCCCGAAGTCTGGGATATTTTGGAAAATTTGACCAAAACCACGCGCGTTCTTTTGAATCGCGCTCCAACTTTGCATCGTTTGGGTATTCAAGCTTTTAAACCACGTTTGGTCGAAGGCAAAGCGATTCGTTTGCATCCATTGGTTTGTGCTGCGTTTAACGCTGATTTTGATGGTGATCAAATGGCCGTTCATTTACCATTGTCTGAACAAGCTAAATGGGAAGCGGAAAATTTAATGGCTTCTGAGAAAAATTTGCTTAAACCGGCGACTGGCACTCCGGTTATTACTCCGCAACAAGACATTGCGCTTGGTTGTTATTATCTCACCAAATACGATGACACTGATACGGTTGAGGTTAAGAAATTTTTTGCTGATGTGACTGAAGCCAAATACGCGTATAAAACCCGCAAGATCAGCTTAAAAGAGCGGGTGAAAATTCGCTTTACGGATTTATCCAAATTTCCCGAAGGAACTGATCGTATGATCGAAACTTCAATCGGTCGTATTTTTTTTAATGAAATTTTGCCGGACAAATTGGCTTATTTTAATGAAACCATTACCAAGAAACATTTATCAAGCATCATTCAACAATTGTTGGAAATTTATGGTCAAGAGCAGACTGCGCTCATGCTTGATGATATCAAAAGTTTAGGTTTCAAATATGTGACCAAATCCGGTTATTCACTTGGTAAGGATCAATTTCCGGAAATTGTGCAAAAGCCAGCTTTATTGGCCGAAGGTGCGACTCGAACGGAAACAGTGGAAGAACAATATCAAGAAGGTTTGTTAACCGAAGCCGAGCGTCATAGCAAAGTTATGGAAATTTGGACGGAAATTAAAGATCGCATGTTATCGCATACCAAAGAAATTTTGGATAAGAATGGAGCGGTTTTCGCCATGATTGATTCCGGCGCGCGTGGTTCTTGGGCACAACTTGGCCAAGTGATTGCGATGAAAGGCTTGGTCGCTTCTCCCAGCGGTGAAATTATTGAACTTCCGGTAAAAGGAAATTTTAAAGAAGGATTTGACGTGTTGGAATTTTTTATTTCATCACACGGAACACGCAAAGGTTTATCTGATACTGCTCTGCGTACGGCTAACGCGGGTTATTTGACTCGTCGTTTAGTAGATGTGGCTCAAGATGTGATTGTAAAAATTGAAGATTGCGGCGACACTACGGGCGAAATTTTTAATAAAGTTGAATCCGAACAAATGGGAGAAAAATTATCAGAACGTGTCTGGGGTCGATTTGTTTTGGCTGATGTTAAATCCGGCAAAGAAGTCATTGTATCAGCGGGCGAAGTTATTACTCCTGAATTGGCCCGACTGATAGAAAGTAAAAATGTAACTGAGATTCATGTGCGCTCAGTTATGCAGTGCAAATTACCCAAAGGTGTTTGTATTAAATGCTATGGCTATGATCTGGGATATAACCATGTGGTAAAAACCGGTGTGGCCGCGGGAATTGTGGCTGCGCAATCAATCGGTGAACCGGGTACTCAACTGACCATGCGTACGTTTCATTTGGGTGGTGTGGCCGGAGGAGATATTACGCAAGGTTTGCCGCGAGTTGAAGAATTATTTGAAGCGCGTATGCCCAAACGTAAGGCTTTATTGTCAGAAATTAGCGGTATCGTGGATATTGAAGACGCTGACGGCAAAGTAATTACCGGTCCAACCGGCCGTAAAATTTTTGAAGGCCGTCGCGGACAAAAAATTATTAAAGTTATTGGTGATCGTCAGGATGAATCAGTCTTTAGTATTGCCAGTGCCGATGAAGTGAAAGTTAAAGACGGCGCGAGTGTTAAAAAAGATGAAATTATTTTGGTACGTGGTGCAACTGGCGAAGAAGTATTGGCCAAGGCTGATGGTAAAGTCTCGTATAAAGGTGAAAATTTGACCATTGTTCATGAAGGCACGAGCACCAAAGAATATATTGTCCAAATTGGTTTTAAAGTTTGGGTTAAATCCGGCGATCATGTTGAGCGTGGCGATCAATTGACCGAAGGCAGTATTGATTTAAATGAGCTTTATGAATTAAAAGGCCGTGACGCGGTTCAGCGATATATTTTGACGGAAATCCAAGAAATTTACGCGGCACAAGGTCAACGCCTAAATGACAAGCACATTGAAATCATGATTAAACAAATGTTTAGCCGCGTGTATATTGAAGAAGCCGGAGACACGGATCTTTTGCCGGGCGAAGTAGTGGAAAAATCTCAACTTTTAATTGCCAATGCCGATGCTGTGGCTCATAATAAAAAACCGTCGCTTGGTCGTGAACTTTTATTGGGCATCAGTAAAGTGGCGCTCACTACTCAAAGCTTCTTGTCATCGGCTTCTTTCCAAGAGACTTCGCGTGTGTTGGTGAATGCCGCGATTACAGGCAAGGTTGATAGTTTGGAAGGTCTAAAAGAAAATGTGATTATCGGTCGTTTGATTCCAGCGGGAACAGGATTTAAAGGATAATTATTCGATTCTCCCGACTATGTCGGGATCGCTCTGGGTAAAATCAAAATAAATCAAAAACCCTCAATTCAACTAACTGAGGGTTTTTTGTTTTTTCCACATAAGATATACTGTAGACACTTTAATCTAGACTAATATGCAAAAAACTCCGCGACGGATATTGGGGATTGATCCAGGTTTTGGCCGAGTCGGAGTTGGTATTATTGAGGAACGCGGCCGCGAATGGGTCGCAGTATATTATGGCTGTATTCAAACTGATCCCAAAAAATTGTTTATTGAGAGACTTTTGGAAATTCATAACACTTTGACTAAAATTATCACTCAACATAAACCAGCTTTCGCGGCCGTGGAAGAATTATTTTTTTATAAAAATGTAACAACCGCGATTCAAGTGGGGCAAGCACGCGGAGTAATACTTTTGACATTGGCGCAAGCCGGAATTGTTACGCACGAATTTACGCCACTGGAAATTAAACAAACAATAACCGGTTATGGCCGCGCGGAAAAAAGTCAGATCCAAAAAATGGTACGAGTACTTTTACATCTGGATAAAAAAGCTATTCAAGATGATGCGGCTGATGCGCTTGCTGTTGCGTTGACCGGTGCAACGCGGATTATTGACAAATAAACTTATCCCTGTTATAGTGCCGTTACTTTATTTAACTTTGGATCAATTCCAAAAACGGACGAAAGAGCCTGTCACATGCTCGCTTTCGCCCGATAATCCGTGGCATGTATGTTAGCAAAACAAAAGAAACTCAATATTATCAAGAAATACCAAGTGCACAAAGGTGACACTGGTTCCAGTGAAGTGCAAATCGCCATTCTCTCCGCAGAAATTGATGAGCTGGCCGGACATTTAAAAGCTCATCACAAAGATCATTCTTCTCGTCGCGGACTTTTGCGTAAAGTCGGTGAACGTCGTCGTTTGTTGCGTTATTTGCAACGCGAAAATGCCGTATCGTACGAAGATTTAATTAAAAAACTTAAATTAAAAGGCGCTAAACAAATTGATGAAGCGTCTGAACCAGACGAAGTTTTGCTGGAAGAAGGACATGAACATGAAGAAGTCGCCACTCCTTAATACTCATAATCCGCTTAAACACCCTGACCAGCGCGTTGGGGTGTTTATTGATGTTCAAAATTTGTATTATTCTGCCAAAAATTTGCATGGCAAAAAAGTAAATTTTGGCGCAATTGTGCGCGAGGCTGTAGCCGGACGCAAATTAATTCGCGCCATTGCTTATGTAGTGCGTACGGAAACTCAAGAAGAACAGCCGTTTTTTGAAGCCTTATATAATTTGGGAATTGAAACGCGGGAAAAAGATTTGCAAATTTTTGCGAGCGGTCTCAAAAAAGCGGATTGGGATGTCGGTTTGGCCGTTGATGCTATTCGTTTGGCGCCAAGTCTGGATGCAGTGGTTTTGGTTTCAGGCGATGGCGATTACATTCCGTTAGTTGAATACTTGCAAAAAAGCAGTGGCAAACAAGTGGAAGTCGTTAGTTTTCGGGAAACCACATCCAGTCGTTTGATAGAAGCCACGGATGATTTTTTGGATTTAAGTTTAAACCGCGAAAAATTTTTATTAACTAAGTAATTTATTCATTGTTCGTCGCAAGACATCTAGGTCCTTAGGGATCTACCCCGACTTTGTCGGGGTGAGCATCACTACAATTTATGTTGGATATCAAATCGTGGTCACTCAATTGGGGCGGTCGCACGCTTACCGTAGAAACCGGTCGTTTTGCTCTTCAGTCCACTCGTTCGGTTACGGTTAGTTATGGCGAAACCGTTATCATGGCAACGGTCGTCAAAAGCCAGAACATTCGTCCTGGTTTGGATTATTTTCCACTGATGGTGGATTTTGAAGAAAAATTATACGCGGCCGGAAAAATAAAAGGTTCGCGGTTTATTAAACGCGAAGGCCGACCAAGTGATGAATCCATTGTGATGGGTCGTTTGGTGGATCGTTCAATTCGTCCCTTGTTTGATGATCGCATGCGTAATGATGTTCAAGTTGTCATTACTCCACTGGCGATTGATGGGGAGAATGACGCGGCGATTATTGGATTAGTGGCATCGTGCGCAGTGCTTACTTTGTCATCACTTCCGTGGAATGGTCCAATTGCCGCGGCTCGCGTTGGTTTGGACAAAAATGGTGAATTTATTTTAAATATTACGCAACAACAGCTGGCGGAAAATGGTACGCTTGATTTGGTCGTTGCCGGAACAAAAGAAAAATTAGTCATGACTGAAGCTAGTGCGTATGAAGTGCCGGAAGAAATAATGTTAAAAGCCATTAAATGGGGAATGGAACAAATCCAGCCAGTCGTGGATTGGTTGCAAAAGATTCAAGCCGAAGCCGGCACGCCAAAAGAAGTAATTGATTCTTCTGTTGAAGAAACGCCAATCGCGAAAGCGAAAAATATCGTTAAGAAATTTATTGACGAAGTGGCCGATACTTTGATTTTTAACAGTGTAAAAATTTCGCGAGCCGAACGCGTCGCCATGTTGGAGACGATTAAAAATGCGGTTAAAGAAAAATTAACGGCTGAAGGAATTGAAGATCCGGTGCAAGCACAAGTGTTCGCGGAATTAAAATATCTGGTGGGTGATGTTATTTCAAAACGTATTTTAGATAAAGAACAGCGTTTAGATGGTCGTAAACTGACGGAAATTCGTGAATTGCAGATTGCCGTGGATTTATTGCCACGCGTTCACGGCTCCGGCATGTTTATGCGCGGCGATACACAAGTATTATCCATTGTTACGCTTGGCGCTCCGGGAGATGTGCAAACTTTGGACACGATGGAAGAAGAAGGCAAGAAGCGTTACATGCATCATTATAATGATACGCCTTTTGCGTATGGCGAAGCTGGTCCAATTCGTGGTCCTGGTCGTCGAGCAATTGGTCACGGCGCTTTGGCGGAACGCGCGCTTGAGCCTGTTCTTCCACCTGAAATTGATTTTCCATACGCGATTCGCGTAGTATCAGAAGTTTTTGGATCAAACGGATCAAGTTCAATGGCTTCAACGTGTGGCTCAACATTGTCCTTGATGGCCGCAGGTGTGCCCATCAAAAAACCGGTCGCGGGAATTGCCATGGGCTTGGCTTCAAGTGAACCTTCGACAGGCTCAGGTCAAGCAAGCAAGTGGAAAGTCTTGACTGATTTACAAGACATTGAAGATGGTCATGGTGGTATGGACTTTAAAATTGCCGGTACGCGCGATGGCATTACGGCCATTCAAATGGATACCAAAACGCAAGGTTTGAGTTGGGAAATTATTGAACAAACCATCAAACAGGCCCGCGACGCTCGGTTGGTAATTTTGGACACCATGAAAGCGGTGATTGCTGAGCCCCGTCCTGATTTATCAGAATACGCGCCCCGCATTGTCACTATTCAAATTGATCCGGAAAAAATTCGTGACGTGATTGGCCCGGGCGGCAAAATTATTAACAAAATTATCGCGGAAACTGGCGTGCAAATTGACATTGAACAAGATGGCCGCGTGATGATTACTTCCAATGACAAAGACGGCATGGCCAAAGCCATTAAAATGGTGGAAGATATTGTCAAAGAAGTTCAGGCTGGTGAATTATATGAAGGACCAGTTGTGCGCTTGGAAGATTTTGGTGCCTTTGTACAAATTCTACCAAACAAAGACGGCTTGGTGCATGTCAGTGAAATTTCGTGGAACCGTGTTGGTCGCCCTTCAGATGTGCTTAAAATGGGGGAAATTGTCAAAGTAAAAGTAAAAGAAATCGATGGTCTTGGTCGCGTAAATTTAACGATCAAGGAATTAACTGAAAAACCCGAGGGTTGGGTTCCGCCTCCGGCAGGTGCCGGGCCAAGTTCAAACCCACGACCGAGTGGAGGACGGCCGTTTGGTGGTCCACCGAGACGCAATGGGGGATTCAGAGATCGATAGTATTTTTTAGAAAATATTTCAACCATCACCTCACCACTAGTAAATTTTAGTGAAAGTAGTTTATACTATAGTCACTTCTATGACTAATGGTGAGAAAGGTTTTAATCCAAGTATAACAAAAGGTAGCCAGTCTTCGTCTGCTTCTGGTTACGCTGATGATAACAGAGGTGATCAATCTGAATATGGACATACTGAAGATGTAGTTGCAGCGGCTGACGCAAGCGAAAAACAGGAGCAAGAGTTTGCCCGTTTGCAACCACAAGATCGTTTACGCGCCAGCATTGAAGCTCAGGATTTAGCCGCTCGCAATAGATTTACGGAAATTAAAACAGCCATGGTTACTTCACTTGATCGTGGAGGTATTCTTATTTTTGAAGCGCCAACCGGAGCTGGTAAATCAATCTATGGTCCGCTTGCAGCTCGTGATGTTATTCGGGAACGGGGTTTGCCCGATCATGTCGTTGTGCTTGAACCACGGCGTGACGCCGCCAGTGGTATTGGTACTGCTATGGCCGCTGTGGCTGATGAAGAACTGGGTCGTGAGATTGGTTTTTCTACTGCAGATACGAAGCAAGTAAGAATGGATAGTAGCGTAAAGGTAATCACCCCGGGAATTTTTTTGCGTTGGTTGAAGGATGGAACCCTCACGAAAGACCATGTTGGTGCACTGGTTATTGATGAGGCACATGAGAATTCTATTGAGTATCATTTAATTTATGGTCTAATTAAACAAATGCAAAATGAGGGTGTGGCTCCGCCAGTTATCTTTATGAGTGCCACGCCAGACACTGAAAAATTACAAGCATTCTACGGTTTAACTGACGAGGATCGTCTTAAAATTGAAGGTCATCCTCATCAGGTGGAAACGTTTTTCGCAGAAAAATCTGAGTCAGATTACATCAGTGCGGCAGTTGAGAGAATTCATTTTATTATTGACAACAAAGGCGAAGGTGACATCTTGGTTTTTTTACCAGGTAGCGGTGAAATAAATGCGGTGAAGAAGCAGCTCAGCAATCTCCCTAGCATAGAAATTCTCCCTCTGCATGGAAATATCCCACCAGAGCAGCGTCGTGAGGTGTTGTCAGGTAATAAAAAGACCAGCATTCGCCGCATTATTCTCTCTACTAATATCGCGGAGACCTCGGTTACTGTGCCAGGCGTTGGTTTTGTGGTTGATTCTTGTCGCGAGCGTGATGTCCGTTTTGATTCTGAAGCTGGTATAGTGCGTAAAGGCACGGGATCCATTTCACAAACCCAAGCTAAACAACGTCAAGGTCGGGCTGGTCGTACCCGTGCGGGGGAATGTTATCGTTTGCTTACCGAAGAAGAATTCACTCAATTACCTGAGCGTCCTGAAGCCAATATTCATCGTGAGAATCTTGCGCATTTGATTTTGCAACTAAAGAACATGGGTATTGAACCAACTGATTTTCCATTCATTGATCCACCAAAAGCTGGTCGTGTGGAGAACGGCATTGCCGAATTGCAAATGTTGGGTGCCCTTGACCAGACTGGTGCCGTAACCGATATCGGGAAGAAAATTGGCGAACTTAAATATTTTGAACCACGTATCGGTCGAATGATTATTGAGGCTCAGCGCCATGATTGTCAAGAGGCGGCCTTAGTTCTGGCGGCTTTTGAACGTGAGTCAAAAGTGTTTTTACCACTTTCTAATCCAGACGCACATAGTGCCCGCAATGCAAAATGGAATCGAGGGAATTCTGATTGGTTGATGCGTTTAAAAGTTTTTTGTGCTGCCTACAAGGCTAAGGTATACGCGGTTATTGAAAATGCTCCTTCTTCCAAACAAAAAGTTTTTTATGATTGGTGTCGTGACAATTCATTCAGTGCTCAAGCTTTAATTCATTTGGCGAGTCGTTTGGATGATTATGCTGAGTGTCTTGGTCTTAAAGTGGATGACGATTTTATTAACAAAATGGAAAAAGTTGATGACGGCGCGATTGGCCAAGCTATTCTGGCGGCTCATCCGGATATGGTTTTTTTGAATAGCAATGATGTTAATGGTTATGTTCCGATTACTGATGTAGAAAAAATTTCTAAAGGAAAAAAAATTAAACCGATTCATCCGGGTTCTCGTTCTGTTGCTTTTAATAATCCACCTAATTTGTGTGTTGGTAAAGTAACCGAAGACAAAGGACTGTGGATTGACATTGTTCACCCGATTACTTTTGAACAACTTCGGCAAGTGACCCCGCATTTGCTTTCGACAAAAGCCGATCCGGCGAGTTATATGGGTGGTGGTTTTGTTGGAAAAGAATTACATTTTTATCCAGTGGGTGCTCAAGGAATGCATGATTATGAGCTTGGTATTGGAATGGAAAAATTAACAACTCCGAGTCCTGAATTAGCCGAAGCTCTAGCCCGTGCTTTGGTTGAACATGGATTTGATGAATATGGTGGAAATGGTGAAGATTATGAATTTTTGTTTTCAGTTTATGAAGATAACTACAAGATGGTCGAATACTCTAAAAAATTACGTCTACGTTCCGCTGGCCGTGTACCAAAATTTGATCTAGTTGCTTGGTATGCCAAAAAGTTAGCTAAGGCTGTCACTCTTGATGATGCTCGAAATCTTCGTGAACAACTCAAAGTGCAACCGGCTGATATTTGTTCCCCGGAATTGTTGGCGGAAATTGATCGTGATTATCCCACAAAAATAATTATTAAAAATGTTTCTCGGACTATCTCTTATAATCAAGAAATTGATGATCCTCTTCCTCCCCTTGTTGCGTCCGTAGACCTAAATGATCGTGAATTATTCGCTATAACCCAAGCGGATATTCCTGTGATCGGTTCACCTAGTGTGCCGTTACATTTGACAATATCGATTTTTGGTCTTAGTGATGGCTGTAGGCACGCAAGTCAGGACATAGCATTTTTGCAAGAAAAATTTGATTTGCATCGTTTAAATAAGCTTTGTGGTTCATTAAAAATTGTTGAAGAATGGATCAATGTAGATATTTCCGATGAAATTATAGAATTACCCACTCTCGAACAACTTGGTCATAAACCGGTTGAATTCGCACGTGATTTTCACCAACAACCGGTTTTTGTGTATCCGGGAATTTTTTATGATGTATATTCAGAAAGTTATCGTATTCAATATTTCCGTAGCAAAGAAAAAGCTGATGCAAAAACTCAAGGTGCTGTTAATGAGCGTCCCAATGTAATTATCAAACGTGAAAATAAACGCCGAGAAAAAACAGCTCGTGCCGAAGTCGATAAATTGCGTCGAGTATTTGAAGAATGGGAGCGTAAGGAACCAACAATTTATCTTAAAGAAAAAATTGATTGGAGGGAACCATTACCAACTCCAGCTGGACTTGGTTATGTTCCGAAAGTTTACGCGACAGCTACAGACGGTCAATCATTATACGCGTATCCTTGGATTGAGTCTTTTGCCGTTAATAGGGGTGGTGGCATATTTGGAAATGTTCGCACGTGGGATTTCAAATTAAAATACTCTCCCACAGAGGCCGAGGCAATCAGACAACAAGCGGAATCAGCTTATCCTCTTAAACGTGAGCTGGAGTCAGAATTAAAGACCAAAAGAGCTCATAAAGTTTTTGAGGAGATTGAAGATTTTTCATCCACTGATCCGGATAATCCATTTACCGAGGATGAAATAAAGGGATTTAAAGATCGTGTGACGCCTGTAACGCCTGTTAGATCTCGTGGTTCGCTAAGACAGCCTATTTCACAGGCACAGCATCATTTAGAGGAAGAGTATGATAAAAGACAAAGGAATATTGTCGAAAAAGTTGGACAGGAAATGCGTGATATTCGTACGCGTTATGAGACCGAATATAAACCACTGCGGGAGAGGGTTGAGCATCTTAAAGATGCTTTAGTGCGATATACAAAATATACAAGTATGCGTCCGGACATGGCTGACGATTATGAATCAGCAGTTATTCTTATGGATAATAATGATATTGCCAATCGTCGGTTTAGAAATTTATCATCCGCAATAAAAGGTTTGCAAATAGTTGAAGGTAAATTTAAAAGTATTGCTCGATTGTTGGATATAGAAGTTTCATTGCCTAACGAATCTCATGTTCCGTCTTCAGCCAATGAAAAAAAACCGCGGTTAAGGACAGAAGTTTCACTGTCCAGTGAATCTCATGTTCAGAAAGAATTGTTATCAGCTGATGAAGAAAAAAATCGACTCGTAGAGCTTGATTTTTGGGGGGTGTTTATGGAAACTCAGCCCAAGACTGAGCAGGTAAAAGATATTATTATCAATATCGACAAAATCAAAACAGAAATAACTACTCCTAAAAATAAAATTCGCCAAATGGCCAAACTCAATCATCGTATTAAACCTTTTTTGAATAAAGCCAGCCATGAGGGTGGGGGGAAAGCTTGGTCTGAGAGTTACCGACAAATCATTCACGAATTTATCCCCAAAATTCAGGCTGAATATGGTGGTGTACTAACATCTGAAGCCATGGCTTCAGTGCAAATTCATCTTTTGCAATATGCCAAAGAATTGTCTGGTGCCCGTGATGATGCCCAGCGTCAAACAATTCAGGAAAAAATTGAAACCATGATTGCCGAGAAACTTGCTTGAACTAAATTTGGATAGGATATTAAATTTCTTATTTTTGTACACAGTTTTGTGGATAACTATAGAAAACTTAAGGTTTTCTTAATGTCGTTTATGCTAGACTTAATTTGGTAATCCCAGTTAATTGGGGTTATTTTATTAGAAAAAATTTGACATGGCAAGTACCCCGTTTTTAAGACACTCTTTCTAAACCATCCATTATGGTTAATAAATAAAAATAAGTAGGATTAATTTATCTGACAGCTCCCGCGTAAGCGGGTGCTGTTTTGTATTCATTGAGTTTTCGGAATTGCACGGGCGACATTTTGAGAACAGTGTGGATTCTGCGGTTGTTGTAGTAGTTAATCTGCCGGTAGATTGCTTCAATCAGTTGACCAATGGAATAGAACCGATCAACAGTACCAAGTTCCAGTTTAAAGTTTGAGTAGAAGGATTCCTGGAATCCATTCTGCCACGGGCTTGACTTGGTACTGTGGGAAGCAATGATGCCGTGGCTTTTGAGCACATCTGAATATGTTCCCGAGACATATTCAGATCCTTGATCGGAATGAAACCAGATTGGTGTTTTTCCTGTTCTTTGTACTGCGTCAGTGAATGCTCTGGTAATGAGCCCTGCGGTATGATGGTTCCCAATATG
>MFPT01000016.1 GCA_001782805.1 Candidatus Magasanikbacteria bacterium RIFCSPHIGHO2_01_FULL_41_23
CCAAGGACTGAATGGTAAGACTCCGCTTGAACAACTTACTGAATACTTTTATCCAATTGAATTGTAAACAACGCTTGATTTATTAACACATTAAGATTAGCACTTAAGACATGAACTGTAATTATAAAAAATATGGATTTAAATCGCGCGACAATTATTGGCCGAGTCATTCGTGATCCGGAAGTTCGCACAACAACATCAGGACAATCAGTGACAACAATATCGGTGGCCACTAATCGTTCTTGGACAGATGGTGCGGGCGTGAAACAAGAAAAAGGAGAATTTCATAATTGTGTTATGTGGGGCAAACTCGCGGAAATCGCGGGTCAATATCTTACGAAAGGTCGTCGAATATATATAGAAGGACGGATTGAAACTCGTGATTGGACCGGCCAAGATGGGATAAAACGTTATCGTACGGAAATTATTTCCGAAAACATGATAATGCTTGACGGGCCTCGCGGTACAACACAAGGCAGTACGGGAACAAGTGGTGGGGAAAATTATCCGCCAGCACCAACAAACAACCAATCGGTGGTTGAAGAAGAAATTAAAGTTGAAGATATTCCATTTTAAACCTTATGGCAATTGAGACTAAAAAAATTCAAAAAAGACAAAAGCGTTGTTACTTTTGTATCAATAACAAGAAGTTTGTTGATTATAAAGATATTCAGACATTGCGTCGTTTTGTTTCATCATATATGAAAATCGCTCCGCAGCGTCGCAGTGGTTTGTGCGCCAAGCATCAGCGCAGTGTGGCCGGAGCCATTAAACAGGCTCGTATTGCCGGACTTTTGGCTTTTGTGGCTCAGTAAAATCAGGTAAAATAAAAAACATCTCCTTCTCAGGGAGATGTTTTTTATTTATTAGTTTGTTATACTGTAAAAAATAGTAATGCATTGACTTAATCTATGGAAAATCTGGAAACAGAAGGTCGTCGAAAACCGGAAGTAAAAGAAAAATCTCCTGAATTTAAAGAAAACGAAATTGATCCGGAATTAGCGGTTGCCGCTGCAATGGAGCGAGCGGATTATTTGGTGCGAGAAGTTAAAACCAATAAAAATCAGATGCAGAATATAGTTTTGCACATGCAAGCGGTTTTAAAAGCAATTCGTGAATTGCGCGAAGCATTGGAATTGCCTGAATTAACCGGAGACAGTGCGTCAATTGAGCAGGATAAAAAACGAGTGCAGGATTTGCAGAAAAAAATCGCCGAATACAGAAGTGAATTATTGCAGATGAAGGACGAGTTGATAATTGAACAGATTCGTGTTTTAAAAGAAAAGAATCCGAGGCAGGAAGAAGCGGTGTTGCGAATAGAGGCGAATGCTTTAATTGATAAATTGCTTGTAGTGGCGGAAACTGGCTGACTAGCTTTTGTGTTGTGTTTTTTGGTATACTGATTTAAGGATTTAAAGAAATTAAAATAAAAATTCACTGCCATCTGTTCGGTTGTCAATCATCCCAACCGCGCCGCTCGCTCGCAGTATATACTCAGTGAATGGCTCGCTCACTACATTGTCCGCTCGGCTTTGATTATTTACAGTACTACATCAGCCTCGCGTCCAAACGTGCGCGTTATGGGATAATTGCCAACCTCACTAATACAACAGCGAAACATCCGACTATCTAATAAGCAAAATGGAGACGAATATACTTTTGCTGAAAGCTGAGTATATTGACTTACTGAGAATGCATAATCCGTTAGACTATCAGTTGAACAAAAGGATATCGTCGAATTTTGCTTACGGGTTAGTAAAGATAAAAAAGAATTTTGTTTACTAGTTAGTAAAATATAAATTTAAAAACACACACTTTAATTTGTGAGAAATATGCCAAAAAATAACAAAATTCGTAAAGGGGTAATAGTCGTGGCCGGAATGGGAACTCGTTTTTTACCAGCGACCAAGGCCATGCCCAAGGAAATGCTGCCGGTTTTGGATAAACCAGTTGTCCAATACATTGTGGAAGAAATGGCAGCCAGTGGAATTAAGGAAATAATTTTTGTGACCAGTTCGCAAAAACGTCCGTTGGAAGATCACTTTGATCGTGATCGCGATGCGGAAAATTTTTTACAGGAAAAAGGTAAGTATGAAAAAATAAAATCTTTGGTTGATTTATCGGAACGTGTTCGTTTTTTTTATACGAGACAAAGCAAACCATTGGGCAATGGTCATGCACTTTTGTGCGCACGTGAGTTTGTGGGAGATGAATCATTCGCTTTTTCCGATGGAGACAGTATTATTGATTCCAAGATTCCCGTGGTAAAACAATTGATTAAAGTTTTTGCGAAAGAAGGTTCGTCAGTGATCGGTGTGCAGAAAATCGCGGACAAAGAACTGATGACTAAATATGGAAATGTTTATGGTCGTCCAACAACGACAAAACGAACATATCGAGTGGAAAAATTTCGGGAAAAACCGCCGATAGAAGAAACTTCGCCCGAAGGCTTAATTGTGGGTGGAATGCGTTATATTTTTACCAAAGATATTTGGCCTATTTTGGCCGAACAAGGAAAAGGGAAAGATAATGAAATTTGGGTGGCGGATGCGGCCAATCTTTTGGCAAAGCGCAAACCGTTTTTTGCCTATGAATATGAAGGCAAATATTTTGATACGGGGGATAAAATTGCGCTTCTTAAAACCGCGATTCATTTTGCGATGAAAGATAAAGGAATACGAGAGGAGATAAGAAATTTTATTAAATAAAGTGTATATATGAGTTTTGGATTGCCCAAAAAGCAATCGTGGTTCTTAATTGGAATCATATTTTTGTCTTTCTTAATTACGCCGACAATTGTTTGGGGATTGCAGATTGCCTCAACTGATGCTAAAAGTGCCGCGGAAAAAAATAAATCCGATCCAGAGGAAACAACAATAACAGCACAAAAACAAAAACTGGAAACTGAAACCAACGCTGTATTTAATCAAATCAATACAACCGATGCTAGTATTTTAATTGGTAGACTAATCAATGGCGCGATGGGAATTTTGGGAAGTCTTGCTTTGGTAATGTTTGTATATGGTGGTTTTTTGTGGATGACTGCGGCTGGAGAAGAAGCCAAAAGTGAAAAAGCGCGCACTGTTGTTTTGTGGGCAACGCTTGGCATTGCTGTAATTTTTGCCAGTTATGCGATTTTGAAATTGGTATTTGAGGCTTTTATCTAGGACATTTTTACTTAAACTATGGTAAAAAAAATATCTATAAGGAAGATCGTGTCAATTTTGTCAGTCGCGATTTTTTTATTTTTATTTATTCCGCAGACTGTTCATACATCTGGCAGTTGTATATTTGATCCATCACTTGAAGCAAATATAAGCAGTTATTGCCAAAATAATAAAATTAAAGATGCTCGTGCCATTGCAATTTCCAAAGCGACAGATGCGGGTTTTTGTAGTTGGGATGGTACTAATTGGGATGCTCAATGCTTTGGGAATTTTGACAAATGTGAACAAAATATAGGTCTGGAATCAGATAAGCTAAATTCAGGGGCATCGGCTAAGCTGGATTCAGGTTGTTTTGAACTAGATGGCGATCCAGGCTATAACTTGATCTACCAAAATTGTTATGCTGGCGATTGCGAGAGCAAGAGTACTGTCAAACGATATTTTTGCGGTTGGGAAAGAATGTCGGAAAAAATGTGTAATAACCAAACTGAAGAGTGTATAAAAAATTGGTCATCGTGTTATTTTAAACAAAATGATGATGCTCCGTACAAGGGTCAATGTCTATTGGCCAAAGATACGGCAGAAACAATTTGTAAAAGTATTCTTGATCCTGATAAATGTAAGAATGGACAAAGCGCAGGTTATAATGAAAAGTACCATGGCTGTAAATGGGAGGAAACTGTACGAAATGGCTGTTATTGTGTGAGCAATGAAAGTGCGACAGCCGGTAAAACCGATGACTATGTGAAAGAAACAAATTATACAAAGACAGCCACGAATAACAACAGTGTTGTTTGTGTTGATTTACCGTTTAGTCGATCCAATGAATTTTATAAGTGTGCGTGGTATGAGGATGACGAAAAAAAAGGAGAGGGTGCACGAACTGGTTTGATTCCGGGAACTGCGAATAATGGTTGTTGGTGTGAGGAATTTACTGATAAAGGAGTTACTGATCCAATTGACTTTAATGGAGCAGGTAAAAAGTTTATCTTTAATCAAGAATTTTATTATAATATTTTTGACCAAAAAGCCTGCGATTCTTGGATTTTTAGCAGTCCGTCTGAATTAAATTTACAGTTTTGTCATTGGAAAGAGAATGGAGCAATAATTTCAACCACAGAAAAAAAAAGTAATGACGCTAAAAATGGCTGTTATTGTGGTAAGGACACAGCTGATATTAATAATCTGGATAAAGGATGGAGTAAAGATACGGTTATTGAGGGTCAACAAAAAGATACTTGCTTGAATATTAAAGCCATTGTAGCCGGAAGTTGGCAACAATGTGTCTGGATTGAAAACGATGAAATTATTGAACATGCGACTGCGGAAGGAAAAGAAGGTTGTTATTGTAACACGGTCAAAGATCCGAACTTGGAATTTGTGCCAACCTTAACACAGAGCGAACAGAAATGTTTGGATGCTCCAGCAAAAGAACATCGACCGAAATGTGAATGGTGGGTTAAAAATAAGATGGATAAATTTAAAGAAAGTAAAGATGCATCGGGAGATGCTCTTAAACCCGTGTCGGAATACAAAGGCATTCCATTCACGATTCCCTCTGTAGAAGAACTCAATAAAATCGGCACATCTGATGTCAGTATTTTAATTGCGCGCGTAATAAAAACGTTAATGGGAATTTTGGGGAGTATTTCCTTGGTGATGTTTGTGTACAGTGGTATACTGTACATGACTGATATGGGAAATAGTGAGCGGGCGGGGAAAGCAAAACAAATTTTTATTTGGAATTCATTGGGTCTCGTTATAATTTTTGCCAGTTATGCCATTGTTAAAATGGTATTTGAAGCCTTTGGATAACGTATGCCTGTTTTCAAAAAAATAATTTTATTATCAGTCGCGATTATAGCGGCCGGTTTTGGTTGCAAAGGATTGTCAGCCGATCAACAAGCGGCTATTCGTCCGGTAAAATTAAATTATTGGACAGTTTTTGATGATGTCGCTCAATTGAAAAAAATGGCTACTGCGTATAACACCATTCATCCCCATGTTACCATCAATATCCGCCAAGTCCGGTATGATGAATTTGATCGTTTGTTTATCAATGCTTTGGCCGATGATGTTCAGCCGGATATTGTTTCCATGCACACGCGTTGGTTGCGCAATTATCAAGCTCGTTTGGCTCCCATGCCGCCCA
Organism: Candidatus Magasanikbacteria bacterium RIFCSPHIGHO2_01_FULL_41_23; assembly: GCA_001782805.1. Taxonomy (GTDB): domain Bacteria; phylum Patescibacteriota; class Patescibacteriia; order Magasanikbacterales; family UBA922; genus 2-12-FULL-41-16. The sequence continues at coordinate 5,320 of MFPT01000016.1, forward strand.
GTGTAAAAATGGGTAAGTTGGTTTTGAAAAATTCCATTACCAAAGATACGGAAGTTCAGTTTGATACGTTTAATATGCCCACTGCTGATGTTATTAAACGTGATTATTTGGCTGTGGTCACTGAAGATTCAGTAATAAAAAATCAGATTTTTGGTTTGCCATTATCCATTGATACACTCGGGATTTATTATAACAAAGATTTATTGGACAAAGCCGGCATAGCAGAAGCTCCCAAAACATGGGATGAATTTGTGGAAGCAGTGAAACGAGTTACCAAACTGGACAAAGATGGCAAAATAATTCAATCCGGAACTTCGTTGGGAACAGGAAAAAATATTGATAATGCGTTTGATATTGTTTCGGCTTTGATGATGCAAAACGGAGTAACTATGGCCGGGCCAAGTGGCGCGATTGGTTTTGCCGGCGGGTTGGAAAAAGCGGGACCAAAACATCCGGCTTTGCAAGCGCTGTATTTTTACACTGATTTTGCGCGGCCAACCAAAGAAGTCTATTCGTGGAATGAAACAGAAAGCAATGCGTTTGATGCATTTGTACGAGGCAAAACTGCTTTTTATTTTGGTTTTGCGTATGATTATGGCCGTATAAAAACACGCGCGCCGGATTTGAATTTTGAAACAATGCCATTATTGCAATTGAATCCCAGCACTCAGGCCAATGTAGCTAATTATTGGTTGCAATCCGTAGTGAAAAAATCAAAAAAACAAAATGAAGCGTGGGATTTTATTCGGTATTTAAGCACGGCCGATAATTTGAAGAAATATTCTGACGCGGTCAAACTACCATCGCCTTTACGTATTCATTTAAAAGCCGAACAAAATGATCCGGTTTTAGCCAATTTTGCCAGCCAGCTTTTGGTAGCCAAAAATTGGTATAAAGGCAAAGATATTGGCGCGGCGGAAAAAGGTTTTGAAAATATGATCGCGACTATTTTAAGTCCGGCTGATTTGGCATTAACACCGGATAAGATACTTGAACGAGACGCAAACGCAGTAGTTCGAGCCGCTCAAGTGGCGGCGCAGACATTGCAATAATTTTGCATTATGAAAAAAACAAAATTGTTTTTTATAGCAACGCTCACAATTTTTAGTTTTTTGTTTTCAATTTTTTTATTTAAAGAAGTCAGCGCTGAAGCCAAAGCTCCGGCCGGTGGAGAAAGTGGGACGGCAGAGTGTAATACAGTATGCCAATGGATAAAAAAGAAATATCCGGCGCCAGAAGGTTATGTGGAAGGTGGAGGAGTAATTCCCAAATGTGCTTTTTCCGGTCAATGTCGCGATACCAATGATTTGGTACAGATTTTTATAAATCAAGGCAAGGTAGTGTTTGGTTTAATTGGCATGGTTGCCTTGGTCGCGTTTGTCTATGGCGGTTTTCTAATGGTTTTTTCTTTTGGTGAATCCAGCAAAGTTCAGCAAGGCAAAGATGTTATGGTCGCGGCTGTGATTGGGATAATGATTGTATTTAGCGCGTATTTAATCGTGAGCTTTATTTTAAACGCCTTGGGCGTTGGCTCTGAATTTCAGGCAGTCAAATAAATAATATATGAAAAAAATAGCAAAAATTAAAATGATTGGTTTCTTAATTAGTTTAATTTTTATTCCCAGTTTTGTTTTTGCTGAGCCAACGGCAGAAGTACAAGTCACTGATCCTGAGAGTGTAAAATTGGTAAATCCAATTATAAATCCGGCTGATCCATCTAATCCGGCCGGCATTACCGATCTAACATTAATTGTCGGTGGAATATTAAAACAGGCTTTGGGAATTTTGGGATCACTCGCATTGCTGGTTTTTATTTATGGTGGATTTATGTGGGTAATCGCGGCCGGCAATGCGGAAAATGTTAAAAAAGGAACAGATGCTATGCAATGGGCAGTGATTGGTATATGTATTATTTTTTCCAGCTATGCTATAATAGATTTAATTTTTCAGGGGATTGGTGCAGGCATAAGTAAAACTGCGAGTTATGAAAAAAAACCTGGACAAGTGTGGTGTCGTGATACTGTTAAAAATTTGTGTTTGGCAGTCAAAAAAACAGAATGCGCTGGAGAAATATTTGCAACACTGCAAGGATGTAAGGGAAAAGATGTTGCGAAAGAAGGTGTATGGTGTCTCCAAGAAGGAGGTGGTTGTGAACCCACGCTTAAGAGCGAATGCAAAGCAGAATTATCTGGATATACAATAGATATCTGTCAATCAATTTCTAAAGAGCAGCCCAAAACAGAATAAAATCAACAAAATCTTTATTAACCCTAATTAGAAGGGAGGTGATACCATGATATATTCTATCTCTCAATCCAAAAAAACAGTCGGAATTCTCTTGACCATGGCAACTTTATTTGGTTTTGTGGTATTACCAACTCCTGCAAAGGCAGTAGTTGATGCCGCTTGCGGAACCGCATTAGATTGTGACTCAGGAGAAACCTGCAAAGGTTCAAAGACAGAATTAGCGGCTAAAGGTGGTAAATGTGAAACTGACACCTTCGGTCTTAACCCGGTCGGTAACCAAGTTAAAGGCAAACTCGGTAACCAAGACCTGCGTGAAACTGCGGCCAATCTTATCAATGTCCTCTTGGGCATATTAGGTTTGATTGCCGTAGTAATCGTCTTAGCCGGAGGATTTAAATGGATGACAGCCGGAGGTAATGATGAAAAAGTTACCGAAGCTCGCAAAATGATTTTCTCAGGCATTATTGGCCTCGCTATCATTATGTCGGCTTGGGCTATTTCACTCTTTGTCATTAATCAATTGTCCAGTGCTACCGGTGGAAATGCGGATATTCCCGATCAAGGTTAGGTTTTTTGGGGGTCACCCCGACGTAAAGTCGGGGTCGCCCCTTTGTTCTTTCTTTTCCAGTCCTGTGAAAATGGCAGTTCACCAAAAATTGAACTATCACTTTCACGGGATTAATTCCCACTTTTATTTAATAAAAGAATCTATGTCTATGAATACGAAAAAAATTGGTTTATTGTTGATGGCAGCAATTTTTTTAGGATTTTTAATTACACCGACAACAACATTGGCTAAAACTTGTGAAATTGATGCAGACTGCAGTACTGGGAAAACTTGTACTGATATTGGTGATGGCAGTCTTTTTTGTGAAAAAAGTCCATGTACTACTACACTTGACTGTGGAGAGGGCAGAACTTGTGATAAAATAAGCGTTCCGAATGTTTGTACGAGTGATACATTTGGTCTCAATCCAGTTGGAAACAAAGTTGTTGGCAAACTCGGTAACCAAGACCTGCGTGAAACTGCGGCCAATCTTATCAATGTCCTCTTGGGCATATTAGGTTTGATTGCCGTAGTA
>MFPT01000017.1 GCA_001782805.1 Candidatus Magasanikbacteria bacterium RIFCSPHIGHO2_01_FULL_41_23
CCACCAAGGACTGAATGGTAAGACTCCACCAAGGACTGAATGGTAAGACTCCGCTTGAACAACTTACTGAATACTTTTATCCAATTGAATTGTAAACAACGCTTGATTTATTTACAAATAAAATTATTAAGAGAAATAATATGTTAACTGCCGTACTTAAAAAAATGGGCGACATTGCCCTCGGCGAATTTAAAGTGGTGATCATAGATCGCCTATCTCGGGTTGAAACGAAAATTGATCACATTGAAAGCTACCTTAAAGAAGTTAAAGCAGACGTAAACCAAATTAAACATAGAACTGGCCGATTAGAATCAGCGGTTACTGAAATCCAAACTGTTCTTACAAAGAATGGGTTCTCATTAAACCAACCACCAGTTTTAAGCCCGGGGTCTCCGTTAAAACTCACTGAAGTCGGAGAATCATTGGCTAAACGCTTTGATGGATACAACTTTATTGAAACCAACAAAGAATTTTTCTTGGTGCTTTTGGAAAAAAATAATCCCATCACGGGCTACGATGTTCAAGAGATGGCCAAAAAAGTATTGGAGGAATCAGTATCACACCCGATTTTTAATCCAATCAAAAAAATCGTTTATCAAGAGGGCTCAAACATTGAACCTGTTCTCAGTGTCCTCGGGATTATTTTACGCGACACTTATTTAAAAGCACATCCGGAGATATAGTATTAAAATTACAACAAACAAAAAACCAAGCCAAAAGCCTGGTTTTTTGTTCTCACTATGCAAAAATAATTTTGCGCAGAGTTGATTCCCAGCTATTTGAAGCGCCGCTGGGAGGCTACTACTTGGGACGGATCTGCTGCCAGACTTCGAGAGGGAGCGATCCGAATGAGAGGCCGAGTTCCGCAAGCAGATCCCGACACTCCGTCACTACACGTCGACCGATCCTCATCTTTTTGTTGAGAATCTGCTTTTCCGTCAAGGACGCGAGGTCTCCGACGTACTTGATCCCTGCACCCGCGAGCCTATTAGAGGCCCTCACGGAAATCTCATCACTCGCGTAGAGGAAGAGGTTCTGGTAAGACTTCGGATGCATCTCCTCCATGATGTAAGTGGTTACCATCGTTATGACGGTGGTAACGTGATTGAAGGTAGTGCTGACAAGGACGCTGTTAAGCATCTAGGTCTCCTTTATGTTAGGCAGATCCATCCTGGTTCTAAAGAGCGACTCACCAACATGGTGAGATTCAATCTTCTTGACTGAACAATGCACTATACTTAAAAAATACATTAGTGTCAATTATTACAACACTGCCGTTTTATAAAAAATGAAAAATAAAATTAAAAAATTGTGTATTTAGTTTAAAATAAGGCAAAAAAATAGATTATTGACAGGTCTTGCAATTGTTGATATACTGTTGTTGTAAATTACAACAGAGTATAAAATATGTCTGAAATTTCTCAGATTCTAAAAAATATCGGCTTTGAAACGAACGAGGCGAAAATTTATCTTTCTGCCTTGGAACTTGGTGAAGCTCCAGCTTCAGAAATCGCTTATAAGGCAAAAATTAAACGCCCATCAGCGTACGTGCTCCTAAAAGCTTTACATAAAAAGGGTTACATGGCTTCATACACCAAAAAAAAACTGATGTATTTTGTCGCTCTTGATCCATCGGTCATTATTTCTACCATACTTGAACGCGCCAAAAAAGCCGAGGCCGTACTCCCTGAGCTTAAAGCGCTTTTTTCAAGCGACTCCACCAACAAACCCCGTGTTGAATATTACGAAGGCCACGATGGTCTTGTCGCCATTATGGAAGACACACTTGTGGTGCCGAATAAAACCATCTATACATGGGCAAATATTGATACGATTTGGAGTTCACTCAAAGATTATTACCCCACCTACATTCGCAAAAAAAATGAAAAAAATATTTTTAACTACGCCATCTGCACAGACAGTGATTTAGCCACGCGATTCAAAACTCATGGCCAGACAGAACGCCGTGAATTATTAATTGTGCCCAAAGAAAAATTTCCCATGACCAATGAAATTAATATTTACGAAGATAAGATTTTTATTATTTCGCACAAAGACCAGATGGGCGTGATTATTAAAAATAAAGAAATCGCCGATACACAGCGATCCATCTTTGAACTCTGCTGGGAAGGAGCTAAACTCTACGACAAAAATTCAACAAAAAATCCCCGACGAAACTAAACGTTAGGGATTTTTATTTCTCAATTAATTTTGTCGCGTATTAGTCGTATAACTATCTTCTCCATGCTTAATTAATTTCCATGTCCCGCCATCAGCCAAATCTCCATTCCATGAAGTTTTATTCTTTGCTTTTTCCACAACAGTTCCGCTCGGAACTCCTCTGGCTTTTAAAGCCTTTAATTCGCGTAAAGCGTTTTGTAATTGCGCGTTCATAAAATTAAAATGAATTAATAAATCTTATGCAATTCCACTCCACTATAATAATACTTGATTAATTGTACCCAATCAAGCCCTTCTTCCTCGGCGCGATAAGCCGCGTCACGCTGGCTCATTCCTACACCATGACCAAACAATTTTTTGCCATCACGCGCATCGTAAGTGGCTGGCACAGACACAAGCCAAGGTTTATTCCCGCCCCAAACTTCGGCCCAACTGCGCGTGCGGCCGTCAGTATTGCCAAAATAGGGCGTAACTACGACATCGTTATTATACGTTACCATCAATCCGCGCGTGGCCGTAACCGCGTCCAAAAAGCGCGGCATAGCCGATTCATTTTCCACACCCAAATATAGCTGATCGCCCGTATGCGCCACCACGTCAAAATTACGCGAGTCATGTTTGTTGGTATTTTGTTGCGTGTAATACGCATACGTCCGTTGCGCCACTGTTTGCGCTTTCAAGTATTCAATCGGCGCGGTATTGGAATTTTCTCCAATCCCGGACATATAATCCTCAAAAGTTAATTCATTGATAGCATACAAGGAATTATTTTGATCTTGCGCTTGACGTAATTCCAAAACTCCGCGATAACGATTAAAGTTGCGACCTGGCCGTCCGGAATATGGACGATCAAAATTAGTTAAGGTAAAAATCGCGTGTTCAGTTGAACTTGGCACTAAACGAAGATATTGATTAGATGAAGTAGAAAATAAATCAGAATTTATCGTATAAATTCCATTATTAAACGTGAGCGTTGCCGGCGTACTTCTGGCCAATACACCCAACCACTCCGCGCCGCCATAAATTTGATAATCATCATCAGCCGAAATAAAACGTACGGTGTTTTTGGTTGGATCTTTCCATACTCCCACACGAATGCGCGGCTCAATTGGCAGACGAGGATCTTCATTCAAAAAATCATAGACAGTGGACGGAGGCGGTGTAACATCGCTGGGAAAAAATTCTTGGTAGTTAGGTGGTGCGTCGTTCGTAACTGTAATTGGAATAGATATTGTGGCTGTTTGGTTGCCATTAAAAATTACGGTAAGTGAAATTTGATAAATACCGATTTTGGTTGGTGCGCGTAAAACAAAAGTGTCGCGTAAAAAATCATTTGGACTGACCGCAATATCTTTTTTTAAAACTTGCGTGCGTGTTTGCCATGTTCCATCAGCGATATTGGCCGGCCCACGCGATTCAATTGTGTAATTGTTCCAACTTGCTTTACCAATATTTTGATATCCCAATCTAATCGTAATCGGCTCGCCGCCAATAGCGATTATTTGTTTGGGATTAAGAAAAATACGGTTGACAGTTTCAGATACGGTCAATGGATTTTCCATGAGCGGATTATTTTTTATTTCATTTGTAGTATTATTTTTTTCCGTCACTTTTATTTTGACAAAAAAATAACCGCCCTTAATCCAAGTATTATTTTCTGATGCTAAATAAAACTTTTCGGTATATTCCCCGACTTTGGTCGGAGCATTGAAGGTAATATTTAAAATTCCGATTGCTCCCGGTTTAACTTTTCCCACTACGCGAGTGGTTTGTTTACTGCTGATCCAATCTTTGTTCGCAAAAACGGAAGAGCGATTGCGCGGTTCCATAGTGTAGGCGGAAATAAAACGCTGGCCGCTACTATCCCACGTTGTTTTTCCGGTATTTTTAAATGTGAAAGTAACTGTTTTGCTCTCTCCCACGGAAATTTCAATCGGATCAGTATCATTTTGACTGATAAATTTAGCGGAGTAATTTGAATCTTTAACTATTACAATTGGAATAGATGATTTGACGATTGGCACGGCCAAAACCATTGATGGTGATGAAAAAAAAGAAGAAACGAAAAATAGAAAAAAAATGGATAATTTTTTATGGTTTTTTAGGAGCATAGATAATGGTAAGTATACAACAAAAGAATGTTTTTAAAAAGATTGAAAAAAAACCCAAAATAGGGTTAAATAGAGACACTATGTCACTTTTCAAAAAAATTGCGTTTAACGGCGCCGTGCAAATTGCGGGAAAAATTGTTTCCACGTTGTTGGGTTTGGTGGCAATTGGAATTTTGACCAGATATCTGGGCGCGGAAAAATTCGGCTGGTACACCACGGCGATTACATTTTTACAATTTGCCGGTATTTTAATTGATTTTGGTTTGATTCCTGTGACCGCACAATTGTTGGCCAGTGGCCAACATGATGAAACTAAATTATTGCAAAATTTACTCGGATTCAGATTCGCAACTGCTTTTATTTTTTTTGGACTCACGCCATTTGTCGCGTTCTTATTCCCCTATCCGATTGAAATTAAAATCGCGATCGCGTTATTGTCAATTTCATTTTTGGCCATTGCCATGAATCAAATATTTACCGGCTATTACCAACAAACGCTCGCCATGCATATCCCGGTGATCGGTGAATTAATCGGACGAATTATTTTAGTGGTGGGACTTGGTTTGGGTTATTATCATCATGCGAATTTTTTAACATTAATGATTCTGATTTCACTGTCCAGTATCGCGTATACTGCCAGTTTGTGGTTGGCAACTGCGCGACGCACAAAACCAACAATGACCTATGATAAAGCAATCTGGAAATCAATTGCCAAAACCATGTGGCCAATCGCGATTTCCATTGTTTTTAATGTGGTGTATTTAAAGGGTGATACGATTCTATTGTCATTATTCCGTACCCAAACTGAAGTGGGATTGTACGGCGCGGCCTATCGCGTGATTGATATTTTGGCGCAAATTGCCATGTTGATGATGGGAATTTTATTACCGCTTTTGGCCGCCAGTTTTGCGCGCAAGAATATCATGGAATTTAAAGAACGTTATCAAAATAGTTTTGACGCCATGATGATGATCGCGATTCCGATTACTTTAGGGACATTTGCGTTGGCTGACCGCATTATGTTGACTGTTGCCGGACCGGAATTCGCTTCGGCAGGCATAATGTTGCGGTTTTTGTCCTTAGCAGTTTTTGGCGTGTATGTGGGGGCAGTCTTCGGTCACACTGCGGTCGCGATTGGTCAGCAAAAAGCCACAATGTGGATTTACATTTCCGACGCGATTATTACGTTTGTCGGGTATTGGTATGCTATTCCACGTTTTGGTTGGTATGGTGCGGCCTTATTGACGATTTTTTCGGAATTGTACGCCGGTATTCTTCTCGCTTGGGTAATCAGCGAACGCATTGACTGCCGATTATCTCTCGGTCGTTTTGCCAAAATTATTGGCGCGGGCGCGGTGATGCTTGCCCCAATTTTTGTCTTTCCTCAACTCAATATTTTTATTCTCATTCCAATTGCAGTGGTTATATATGTCGGAGTGCTAATCGCGACAAAGGCTGTGCCGCGGGCAGTCTTGGGGGAATTGATGCGGCGGAGTTAAATTTTTTTATACAACTATGGGCACTCTGTTAATAATTCTTAGCCTGGTGGTATTTGCTGTTATTGCCTGGCGTAATTTACCGGTCGGTCTGGCGATTTTTTTTGCGCTGCTGCCCACTTATTTGATCCGGTTTCAGCTCGGGCCGCTTCCGACTACTTTTTTGGAGATAATGATTTGGATTTTATGTGCGGTGTGGCTGATTCAAAAAATTAAAGCGATTGGCTGGCGGGGAGCGATCGCGGAAAAAATTAATTGCATCAAAAAATGGCCGGCGCTGGCCGTGGCCATCAGTTTATTTTTAATTGGCGCGACGATAAATGTTTTTTTGGCGATTGATGTTCGTGCGGCACTCGGAGAATGGCGCGCGTTTTATTTGGAACCGATTTTAATATCTTATTTGGTCATAACCACTATAAAAAACAAAGAACAAAAAAATAAAATTCTGCTCGGATTAATTTTATGTGGCCTCGTCACCGCACTTCTCGCCATTTACCAACACTTTACCGGCTGGCTTGTACCACATAGTTTTTGGGCTAATCGCGATACCTATCGGGTTACGGCGTGGTATGGCTTTCCCAATGGCGTTGCGTTATTTTTGGCACCGCTGATACCACTGGCAATTCATCTTTTAATTTCCGCGTATAAAAAAAATAAAATAATAATTGTGGCGTTCGCCGGCGCGTATATTGTAGCTGCCCCATTTGCAATTGTTTTTGCCAAATCAACCGGCGCGATCATTGGACTGTTGGGTGGCTTGGGTCTGTATCTTTTATTAAACAAAAAAACGAGATTGGCATCAGCCGTGGGTGTGGTGGTTATTATTTTGGGAATTATTTTTACTCCTAATTCCAACTCCATAAAGCAAGAAATTTTAGCGCGTGATCGTTCCGGACAACTGCGTCGCGATATTTGGTCAGAAACAATTTCATATTTAAAAATTCATCCCCTACGTGGCACTGGTATGGCCGCGTATTCAACGGAAATCGTGCCGTTTCGCCGTGACAAAACCATTGAAGTTTTTCATCACCCACATAATATTTTTTTGACCATATGGGTGAATACGGGATTGGTTGGATTAGTAGGTTTTGTAGGTATTTTGGGATGGTTTTTTGTGACTGGTTTACGCGCGGAACAAAGTCGATATATTTTAATTGCCATGACAGTAATTATAACGATGGGTTTGGTTGATTCACCGTATATTAAAAATGATTTGGCATTAGTATTTTGGTTTATGATCGCTTTGGCTTATAATGAATTCTCAGATAACAAAAAAAATCTTATATAAATATAATTCTTATGCTCGCCTCTCTCTCTATTTTCATTACGAATTTTATTGAACGCGTCGGCTATTTGGGCTTAGGAATTTTAATGGCGCTCGAAGCAATCATTGCACCTATCCCCAGCGAATTAATTGTACCGTTTGCCGGTTTTTTAATTAGCGACGGCCGTTTTTCTTGGTTTGGCGTACTCGTGGCCACTACGATTGGCAGTTTAATTGGCGCGTATGCCTTATATGCCTTGGGACGATACGGTGGTCGGCCGCTCATTGCCCGATGGGGCCATTGGGTTTTGGTTAAGCCCGAAGATATTGTCAAGGCCGAAAAATTTTTTGTTAATCACGGCCGTAAAGCGATTTTTTTAAGTAAATTTGTCCCGATTGTCCGCAGTTATGTGGCGCTTCCGGCCGGTCTGTCGCGCATGCCTCTAGCACCATTCTTTTTCTATTCTGCTTTAGGATCAATCATCTGGAACACGTTTTTAATTTATCTGGGGTTTACCTTAAAAAATAATTGGGAACGCGCCGCGGGAATTATAAGTTATGGCGACAAAATCGGCACCGTCTTGTTTGTGCTCGTCATTATCATTTGGATTGTCCGTCATCACACTAAGAAACGTCACGACACAGCTAGTGTTGTTTAAAATGTTGCAATCGGATTTCATGCCACGCAGTCGGATGTCCATGCCAGTGAATTTGGGAAAACAAAATACCGAACATCATAATGGCGCCACCCACGATTTGTTCAGATGTCATTGATTCTCCACGCGCAAAAAAAGCGATCGAAACGGCAAACATTGGATATAGCGCGTCAAAAAAAGCGGCTTCAGTGGATTTGATTTTTTCCAACGCCGAATACCACAACGATTGCGCGGCTAAAATGGGAATGAGGACAATTAATCCAATAGCAATGAGCGATTGCGCGTCAAATGAAACGCGCACACTTGATTCCACCGAAAACAATGTAATGGCGCCAAAAATTATCAAGCCGCCGAACAAATTACGAACCAATAAAGCCAATTCATGTGGTACATGGCTAATTTTTTTCTTATAAATTATGTTGGCGACGGAATAAGCGACGGCCGCGAGCAAAAAATAACCATCGTAAACCGAAAAATGTGGCGTGACGGAAAATAAATTCGTGTTGTACGCGATCAGTCCGATCATAATGGCTACTATACCCACAATATGATTGGTGCGAATTTTTTCTTTCAGAAAAAAATGGGACAAAATGATGACAAACGGTGATTGTAATGATATTAACAGCACGCCGTTTAGCACGCTCGAATGCGCGAAACCCATTTGCATGGCCACTGGCCCGATTGTTCCGGCCAAAAGTCCCATGGAAATTAAAATCCAGAGGGCTTTGCGTTCGCGCAAATGAAGAAATTTTTTTATTTCCGGCAAGAAACCAAAGGAAAATAAAAGTAAAGCACCAGTCAAAATTTCCGTTAAAAATGACACGACGGCCGGACTGTTGCGCTCAAGTACAAACTTTGACAGTGTCGGATAGGTAGCAAACAACGCGACGGCGAGAATAGACTTGATTTTGTTGTTCATATGGTATAATCTCTGGACAGATTATACCAAATTTTTTGGTTAATGACACGGCATACTGGAGAGGTGGCTCGAGTGGTTGAAGGCACCACTTTCGAAAAGTGGCATCCCGATACAATCGGGATCGAGAGTTCGAATCTCTCCCTCTCCGCCAAGGTTTACATTCATTTATCTCGCCAACATCTGCAATGCCTCACGCAATAACACTTCACTTGTTTTTCCTTCACTTTGCAAACTTTGCACGACTTCGCGCGCTTCTTGTGAAGAATATCCCATGGTTATAAGACCATCGACAACATCCCCCAAAACTCCGCTACTAACCGAACTATCGATCGCCAAACTCTGGCTTTTTAATTTTGATTTTAATTCCACCACCACGCGCTCCGCGGTTTTCTTGCCCATGCCTTGCACAGCCGTTAAATAAGTTACGTCTCCGCGCGCAATCGCGGCTTGAATCACATCAATTGAGCCTAAAGACAAAATATTCAGCGCGGTTTTGGGACCAATTCCACTGACTGTCAAAAGCAAATTAAAAAATTCCCTCGCTTCCATTGTAGAAAATCCATACAAATCATGCGCTTGTTCACTGATTTTTAAATAGGTAAAAAATCGTACTACCGTGCTACTTGTGGTGAGCGAAGTCGAACCACTCATTTTATCAGTCGGTGTTACCTGAACTTCATACCCTAAACCCGACTCTGTTTCCACAATCAATCCGTTTTTTGTTGTGCCAATTATTTTTCCGGAAATTGACGCGATCATAACTAATTCCGAATATATTCCACCAACGTCTCCACCCCAAACCCATTTGCTCCAGCCCGAATCCATGGCCGACCTTTGGGCGTATAATAACAACATGACATATCAATGTGTGCCCACGGGTATTTTACAAAATATTGTAAAAATGCGGCCGCGACCGATGCTCCGGCCAAACGATTATCCCCCACTCCGGAATTATCAATATCCGCCACTTCACTCTTATTTCCTTCCGTAAATTCTTCACCCAAAGGCAAACGCCACAACTGTTCTCCGACTTCACCGGAAGCAACCAACAATTTTTCGGCCATTTTTTCTTCTGTGGTAAACAAACCCGATCGATCCATGCCCAATGCCACGCGACAATGACCGGTCAAAGTAGCCAAATCAATCACTTCTTTGGGCTCATATTTAGCCGCATAACACAGCGCATCCGCCAAAATTAACCGACCTTCCGCATCAGTATTCGTGATATGAACCGAAGTGCCATCCATGGCCACTAAAATATCATCGGGACGATAGGCGTCTCCATCCGGCATATTTTCACAACTGGGCAATAAACCAACTACATTCTTTTTTATTTTTAATTCCGCCAACGCCAGAATCACACCCAAAACCGAAGCCGCGCCCAACATATCAAACTTCATATCATTCATATAATTGCTGGGTTTAATAGAAAGACCACCGGAATCATAGGTAATTCCTTTGCCGGCCAAAACTATGGGTTTAGTTTTTTTATTATTCTTCGAGTCTGCTTGGGGTAAACCAAAATATTCCAAAATAATAAATTTCGGTTCTTTGGCCGAGCCCTGAGCAACTCCTAATAAACAACCCATGCCTAATTTTTTCATTTCCGGCCGCGATAAAACTTTTACTTTTATATTTGGATGCTTTTGAGCCAAATCAATCGCTGATTGCGCCAAATATGCCGGAGTCATAATGGTTGGTGGCACATTACCCAAATGACGCGTATAATTAATTGCTTCACCAATTATTTTTCCTTCTGCCACAGCGCGCTCCAATATTTTTTTGGCGTCGGATTCAAACGCGCCGAAAAAAGTAATTGATGTTACTTCGCTAACACGAGTATCCTTTTGTTTGTATTCATCAAATGAATACGCGGCCACTGTTGCGGCCACAGTTGCTTGGCTAATGGCACGAGTCGGATCAAACGCGGTTATAACTTCCTTAGGAATCAGAACGGAAATTTTTTGCGCCTTCTTGCTTTGAGCTGCAATTATCGCCGCACCAATTACTTGTTTAAACCGACGCACGGTCAATTCTTTTTTTGGTCCTAAACCAGTCAACAAAAGCCGTGGTGATTGTTTATTGTGAGTGTATAAAAGAGATATCTGCATTTTTTTACCAGAAAAATCTTCAGTTTCAAATGCAGTCTGAATAATACCATTGTGTTCCGCATCCAATGATTTTACGGCAGGCTCCAAATCTGCTTCTTCAAACATGGGCAAAATAACACAATCCGCCGGAGTAACGGAAAAAGAAAGTTTGAACATATCAAATTAAAACCAAATTAATTTTTATGAAATGTCCGTCAACCGCAATATCTGGTTCCTCTAATACATCGGCTTTTAATTCTCTTGCCAAAACACTGCGGCAAATTTCCATGCCAAAATTATTTATGACGGAAAGCAAAATACTGTCTGCAGTGGCAAAATGGACAGCCACTTTATCGTGAATCGACAAACCCTGTTCTTTGCGCATTTGATTAATAGTACGGACAATCTCGCGCGCCAAACCTTCTGTTTGCAACTCTTGAGTAATAATCGTATCAAGCGCAACGCTAATACTGCCATCAATCTTGGTTAAATAATTCGTTGCTGCCGTACTAATCCTGACATTCTTAACATTCAATTCCTCGGCAATAATCGTTCGCAGATCATCAGATAAGTTAACACTCATGACAAAATTTCCCAACACTTGCCGGACTTTAATTCCGGCTTCGGCGCGCAATGACAAACCAAGCTCGACCACTTTTCGTGCCACGTCCATTTCTGCCAAAACTTTTTCATCAATCAAACTCTCATCAACTTTCGGCCACATTTCCAAATGAACACTACTATGCTCATCAAGAGGTTTACCTTGAGGAAGTTCCGACTTTATCGGAACGAGTCGAGGAATCAATTTTAAATAAATTTCTTCGGCAATAAATGGCGTAAACGGCGCCATAATTTTAGCAAGTGTCAGCAACACATAATTCAAAGTTGCGATTGCCGCCTGTCTATCTTCGGTATTATCGGATTTAAACCGATCGCGTGAACGACGCAAATACCACGTAGAAAGTTCATCAATAAAATCACGAATCGCTCGACCGGCTTTGACCGTATTATACGCATCCATCTCTTGAGTCGTGTCGCGGATTAGTACATATAATTTTGCCAAAATCCACTGATCCAAAATATATTTTGAATCCACGGCTTTTATATCGATGTTTTGTTCAGCTTGGTATGGCTCCAAAAACTCAGTCACATTCCACAGTATATTCACCACTCGATTATACACATCCCGCACTTCCCGATCATTAAAATATAAATTATCCGCGTCCATAACTACGCTCGTCATCAGATAAAACCGCAAGGCATCCATGCCGTATTGTTCAATAATAATCCACGGATCAGTATAATTCTGTTTTGATTTGGATAATTTTTCCCCTTTTTCATTCAAAATTGTTCCAGTACAAGCCACATTCTCAAAACTCACATTGTCAAACAAGAGAACTGCCATCGTATGCATATAATAAAACCACGCACGTGTTTGGGCAATATACTCGCCGATAAATTGTCCCGGAAAACGCGCCTCAAAAACATCTTTATTCTCAAACGGATAATGAAATTCGGCAAACGGCATGGAAGCGGATTCCACCCAACAATCAATTACTTCGGGAATACGTTTCATTTCACTGTCTTGTCCTGAGCCTGTCGAATGGACACATTGATCGCAACGAAGAATAATTTGATCCGCGTATTGTTTGTGCAAATCAAGTTCAGCGACATTTTCTGTTTTAAAAACCGCGGAAAAATTAAGCGCGCGTTCTTTCAATTCCGCCAAACTGCCAATACAGGAAACATGAGTTTCATTGACAACGCATTTCCAAAATGGCAACGGCGTAGCCCAATATCGATTGCGCGAGATATTCCAATCCGGCGCAGTTTCCAAAATATTCAAAAATCGACCGTGCTTTAGGTGATCCGGATGCCAATTTATTTTTTCATTTAATTCCAGTAAACGTGCTTTGATTGTTTGAATGTTAATAAACCACGCGGAAATCGCATTGTAAAATAACTGCGTGTCGCAACGCCAGCAATGTGGATACGAATGTGTATATTGTTGACGATTAAATAAAAGCCCACGATTATCAAGATTATTTTTAATTTCTTTTTCCGCTTTTTTAAAATAAATTCCACGCAAAAATTCGGACGCCACATCAGTAAAAATTCCCATACTGTCCAACATGGGCACCATAGGCAAATCAAGTTTTAAGCCCAGATTAAAGTCGTCTTCACCATAAATCACGGCCGTATGCACAACACCGGTACCTTCTTCGGTTGTCACAAAATCCCCAGCCGTAATATAATAAGCTTTTTTATTCGTCGCGAGCATTGCGGGCATATCAAACAATGGTTCGTATTCAAGACCAATCAATTCTGTGCCTTTAATTTCTTTTTCAATTGAAAAATTTTTTCCGCCAAATAATTTTTCAATTAGATTTTTGGCTACGACAGAATATTCGTCATTACATTTTACCAAAGCATATTCAATATCATTCCCCACTGCCAACGCCACATTCCCCGGCAATGTCCATGGCGTTGTTGTCCAAGCGAGAACAAAAGTATTTTCCGACAATCCCAATGTTTTGGCTTGATCATTATTTTTAATTTTAAATTTAACCGTAACAGTTTCTTCAGTAACGTCTTTGTAACTATTATCCATAGCAATCTCGGCTTTGGAAACCGGCGTTTCACAGCGCGGACAATACATGAGTACTTTGCGACCTTCGTAAATTAAACCCTTATCCCAAATCGTTTTGAGCGACCACCACACGGATTCCATATACGTGGCATCCATAGTTTTGTAGGCATTGTCAAACTCCACCCAACGGCCTTCGCGATCAACCATTTTTTTCCATTCTTTGGTGTACAACAAAACCTTGGACTTACAGGCTTCATTAAATATGCCCACACCCATGGCTTCAATTTGTTTTTTACCGGAAATTTGTAACTCTTTTTCGATGAGACTTTCGATCGGTAATCCATGACAATCCCAGCCCCAACGCCGACGCACTCGATACCCTTTCATGGTCCAATAGCGCGGGATAACATCTTTTATCACTGAACTCAAAATATGCCCATAATGCGGCAAACCCGTGGCAAACGGCGGACCATCATAAAATACGTACGGCTTATTTTCCGGACGCTGGGCAATGGATTTTTCAAATGTTTTGTCCTCACTCCAAAACTGCAAAATTTCTTGTTCGTGTTGATTGGCGTTATAAGGCATAAAAAATAAAAATCACCAACAGCGGCAACGGGGAGATGCCGACAGGGAGGATAGTCGGCTATTTGAGGGTGATGAGCGGCTGGGTTTGGCAGAATCGGCAATCACAATCCGGATCAATGAATTCAGCTTCTTTGCCCAAATTCATTGATTGGATGAACATACCGATATCAGAGAGTTTCAAGAAATAAACCGGATAGCGAGACGCGCCGCGCGGATGCAGGGCATCTTTGGTTTCATCAGTGAGATGTTTAACGCACTCTCTAAGAGCACGGATCTTCTGAATTTCAGTTTCAACGTGAATTTCCAATGGTTCTCCTTTTAGATCTGCTTTGTGGCAACTCACCACATGTCTAATTACATCAAAAAATACTCCATGTGTCAATGATATTGTCCACTAAAAATCCCCGTGTTATAATCCCTTTATCTATAAATAATAGAATATGTACAATGGCCCTCTATACATTACTTCGGATCACGGCGGTTTCCAATTAAAAAAACGCCTAATTCGATATTTGGAAAATGAATTAAAGCGACCAGTCACTGATATGGGTCCGGACAAACATATGGACGATGACGATTATCCTGATTATGTATTTCCGCTGGCCAATCGAGTAGTGGCCAAAAACGCGCGTGGGATTGCAATCTGCAAAAATGGAATTGGAGTCACTATCGCCGCCAACAAAGTACGCGGCGCACGGGCCGGACTCTGTTACAATCTGGCAGTCGCAGAATCTATGATGCTTGATGACAATACAAATATTATGTGCCTGGCCAGTCATTTAAGCACTGACGAACACGCCATGGCCATGGTCAAACGCTGGCTAGCCACTGATTTCAGCGGAGCTGAACGACATATTCGACGATTACAAAAAGAAGCGGATTACGAAGCCAAGAAGTAAAAAAGTAATTATGGAAATTATTCCGTCAATTTTGGCTACCACCGAAGAACAATTCAAAAAAAATCTAATGGGAATTGGTACCGCCGTCAACATAGTTCAGATTGATATTGCCGATGGTAAATTTGTTCCAAATGTTACTGCCGCCACTTCGGAATTGGCTGACAAATATCTGACCATCGACTGCGAATTGCATTTGATGGTCAAAAATCCCGGTGAATATCTAAGCGATTGGTCAACCATTCCGCAAGTAAAGCGAGTTTTTGTCCATGTTGATTGTGGCGCGGATATTGACGAAGTTATAAAAATAATTCATAGTCATGGCTGGCAAGCCGGATTGGTTTTGAATCCAAAAACACCAAATGCAAATGTTGAGCCATTCCTCGCAAGAGTTCAAGCCGTTATGTTTATGGGAGTGCATCCCGGCAAACAAGGCGGAGAATTTTTGCCCGAAGTTTTGCAAAAAGTGACAGAATTTAAAATCCTGCATCCAAAAATGTGGATTGAATGGGATGGCGGCGTGAATGAAAAGACTTTACCGGAAATTATCAAAACCGGTATTGACGCTGTTTGTCCGGGAAGTGCGATTTTTGGCAATGAAAAAACTCCGATTGAAAATATAAAGACAATCCAAAAAATTATTAAAATATGTTCGACCTAATAATCATCGGCGCCTCAGCCGCCGGATGCACCGCCGCAGTCTACGCAGCGCGACGCAATCTTAATTTTATCATCATTACCAAAGATATTGGTGGCGAAGTCGCTTTATCGGGAGATGTTGATAATTGGCCAGGACAAATTCATACGACTGGGATACAATTAGCCCAGGATTTTCATAAGCACGCTTTGTCATACCAAACTAATATCAAAAATGGATTGGCTGTTACCGGTATTACACAGGAGGACAACTATCATATAGTCGCAACAGCCGATGACAATGACAAAATCGAAAATTTTACTGCCAAAGCAGTAATTATTGGCAGTGGAATTCATCCTCGTACACTCGGTATCCCAGGCGAGGACACGTTGCGTGGCAAAGGCGTAACATATTGCACCGTGTGCGATGGCCCATTATACAAAAATAAAATCACGGCCACTGTTGGTTCGGGAAATTCGGCTTTGGAATCGGCCTTAATGATGGCGGGTATTGCTAAAAAAGTTTATGTGTTAAGTAAATTCGCCGACACCAAAGAAACTAATGGCGGTTTTCCCAAAGGCGAAAATATTTTAATTGATAAATTGAAACAATTGCCTAATGTTGAAATTATATACAGCGCAAGTGCGCAAAAAATTAGTGGCGCGGATTTTGTCACCGGACTTGGCTATCTTAATGCCAATGGATCAGCGCAAGAAATTGTCGTTGATGGCGTAATGGTTCACATTGGCATGATTCCCAACACTGATTTTGTCTCCAATATAACAAAAAACACCGTCAAAGAAATTCTCGTTTCACAAAAATGCGAAACCAACGTGCCGGGAATTTTCGCGGCCGGCGATGTCACTAATATTCCCTATAAACAAATTTCCATTGCTGCTGGCCAAGGCGCCACTGCCGCGCTCGCGGCCATTGAATATATCAATCGCTGGGAAAAATAAAGTGCGTTCATTAAAATAAAAATGGAACGGATGTAGCTTTTTTGAGTCCGTCCCGGTCGGGCGGATCTCAGAAAAAGATACGCAGTGAATTTTTATTTTAATTTCCCTAATGTATTAAAAACACTACTCTCAACTCAAAACACAAATATATACTAATTTTACTTGGTATTTTTTTAGTCCAATTCCTTTTAATTTCACCATTCGGCGAATTCCCTTTAAACGATGATTGGGTGCATACCGAAATAATCAAACACTGGATAGACACAGGCACATTCCGCATGAATCAATACACCGGCCCCTTACTTTTTTTCCCCATTGTTTATGGGACAATTTTGGTTAAATTATTCGGTTTTTCTTTTTCATTACTGCGAATTTCCACTATCTTCTTAACTTTTTTGCTCACGATAGGAATTTTTTTATTCATCCGTAAAAAAACCAATAATCCCGCGTTGTCATTATTAGCCGCACTCGTTATTTGGCTAAATCCAATCGTTTACAATTTGTCATTTACATTCATGACCGACGTTCCCGCGCTGTTATTGCTTTTGCTGGCAATTGTCTGCTTCACTGCAGGACAAGAAAAAAATGACTGGCGTTTTCTTTTATTAGGCTCACTCGCGACCGTAATTGGATTTTATACGCGTCAAACCAATATTTTTATATTAGTCGCTTTTGGCCTGTATGCACTGTTTGATTCCCAACTCCGAAACATAAAAAATATCATAGTTTTGAGTATCCCTGCTCTCATTGGCATGATTATCTACTGGTTTCTTTACCAAAATCAATTTTTGCCCAACGGCAGCACACTCCACAGTATTCTCGGAAAACGAGCGCTTGCTGAACATGCGTTTCTGTGGTTTTGGTACACCATTCTATATCTGGGGCTCTTTACTTTACCGCTCACGATTTCAGTATTAAAAAATAATTGGCGTGATAAAAAATATCTGCTGGCCGCAGTACTTGGCTTATTGATACCTATAATTTTATTTTTCTCGCGTCATGAATTGTTCCCTTATGTGCCAAACATGATTAACCATTTTGGACTTGGACCAATGGCCGATGTCTTACAGGGAAATTTTATTGCGTTATTTTCAAAATCAATCTGGTTGATAATTTCTTTATTTTCCGGTTTGGGAGCTGGATTGCTCGTTTTTATCCTATGGCAAATAAAAATCAGCCGAGTCAATAGATGGCTTTGTCTACTGTGCGTTTTATTTCTCTTGCCAATTTTATTTTTATCCAGTTTTGATCGGTATTTTTTACCACTTCTTTTAATCATAATAATTATACTGGCTGATCAATTAAAAAATATCAAATTAAATTGGCTTTTATTTTTTATAATTGGCGCGTTGGCAATATTCAGCATTTCGCAAACATACTTTTATCTTAATTGGAACCAAAGCCGCGCGGAATTAAACCAAACAGCTATCAATCTAAGTCAAACTATGCCGCAATATACCGGTGTTGATGGCGGCTATGAATGGACTGGCTGGCTGGGATACTGGGAAGCGCAAAAAATAGGCCTTAAACGAGGGTCAAATAATTCGCCGTGGTGGATAAAATTTTTAATGACCAATAATAGCGCCGAATATGTCGTTAGCGCCTCGCCATTAGCCGACTATTCGGTAATAATTCAGAAAATCGTGCCTGGCTGGAATCCTAACAATCACTTGTTTTTACTTAAAAGAAATCAGTGATATACTTAAATTAGCTAAAATTTTTGAGTATTAGTATTTGGCTGGCATTTGACGAGCCTTAACCACCAATCTTTTTTAAAAATAAAAAAATTAATTTTTGTATATACCCAGCCAATCAGAAAGTTGAGTCACCGCCAGCCAAATACTAATACTCAAAAATTTTAATTAACCTAATTTTTAATATGCTACTTGAAAAAATTCTCCCCTACTTGCCAGTTTCTTCATTGCCGGAAACTCTTGTCTACGTAGTTGCCGGCGCCGGGATTGTTTTTTTAACTTATGGCATTTTCTTGGAAGTGGAGCGTCGGCAAGATTTGGTTTTGCTTTTGGGCGCGTGTTGTTTAATCGTTTACGCGTTATACATTCGTAACTTGATTTTTACTCTGGCCATGGCCGGCATTGCCATTGGCTCGCTCATTGAATTTTTAGAAATTTATTTTGGACTGCACAAACACAGTCCGGAGGATTTGGAACGGTATAAAAAACTGGGTTAGATTTATTGTTATCAAATATTATGTCCAAACATTTTTCCGTAATTACGGTCGGCGATGCCACTCTGGACACGTTTTTAAATATCCACGAGGCCACGGTAACCTGTGATATTAACAAAAAAAATTGTCAGTTGTGTTTTAATTACGCGGAAAAAATTCCTATCAACGAATCAGCACAATCAATTGGCGGGAATGCGGCCAATGTGGCGATTGGACTCGCAAAACTTGGCTTGAAAGTGGCGATCGCCACTGAATTAGGTGATGATAGTAACGGCTCCACTATTCAGGAGACTCTACTTAAAGCCAAAGTAAGTGGTGATTTTATTAAAAAAATTAAAAAAACTAGCAGCCGTTATTCAGTTATTTTGACGTATCGGGGCGAACGAACGATTTTGGCCTATCATCCGCCGCATATGTATCACAAACCTCGACTGATTGCGTCGTGTGATTGGATCTATTACAGTTCACTTGGACAAACATTTGAAACTATCCAAGACGAAATTATTAAATACTGTAAAAAAAATCCGCAGACAAAACTAGCCTGCAATCCCGGATCATACCAACTCCGCGCCGGATTGGAATATTTTAAAAAAATCCTGCCACAAATTTATTTTTTAATTGTTAATCGCGAAGAAGCCGAACGAATTGTGGGCAAAAACAATGACATTAAAAAACTACTGCAAAAATTACAAGCTTTGGGTCCAAAAATTGTCGTTATTACCGATGGTGAACGCGGAGCGTATGCGACTGATGGTCAAAAATTTTTCTTTGAACCGGCATTACCGGCCAAAGTCGTTTCCAAAACCGGAGCCGGCGATGCTTTCGCAACTGGTGTTTTGGGGGCATTAATAAAAAATAACTCGCTCGAGCAAGCTCTTAAATGGGGCGCGATTAATTCTGCCAGTGTTGTCGGACATTTTGGGGCGCAGACTGGTTTATTGACTGCGAACAAAATCAAAAAACGCGTGTTTTAAATTCCTGTATCCGACCCACAAAATGTTCATGCGCATTGCAGACCGCGCTATAATCCACTTTTGGACCAATGGCCGCAATTCCCAATTCAAAAGCGCGAACTTGTTGATTTATTTCACGAGCCAAAAATTCACTCATTTCCGAATTAGCCAAAACGCGCAAACGTCCCAATTCATTTTCAATCGTCTGCAAACGCTCGGCATAATAATCTATGCGTTCTTCATAACGAGCACGATCCACGGTTAACGCGGCTTGCCGCGCAAATGCCCGTACATCACAATTAATGTCAACTAAAATTTGGTGCAGTTCTACTCGTTCTTCCAAAGTAAACAAAATGGCGACTGCGCCGGTATATAGCGCATCCCAACTACCGCCAGTTTGGTGATAATGAACAACGGCTCTTCGCAAACCATAAGACGCCTTTTGCAAAAGCAATTTTTCTCCCATTTGTTTGTTGTATTTGGCTGTCAACTCTTCAAAAGCTTGGTTGTACGGCCAAACCTTTTTGCTGAAAGCAATAATTAAATCTTCCAGATATTGAATACTGGCCGGCTCAGACGCTATTTCTTCCATGGTTTTTTCCATAGCTGTTTGGACAACTGTCGGAACTAATGGTGGAAGGTTAAAGTAAAGTCGTTCGAGAAATTTTTTGGTGTAGGTTGACATATGTTTATAGTATACCATAAAAATGAGATTTATATTTGAAGTCATTCCACCATTTGCCTTTCTCTCGCCCGTGTCGTACAATATAAACGTATGAGTAATCTTTCAAAACTTTTGCGTGAATTTTTGGAACACTTGGAAATTGAAAAAAATCGCAGTCTACTAACCATTCGCAACTACGAATTTTATTTAGGTCGTTTTATTGAGTGGCTCGGCGACAAAAAACCCGAAGACGTGACTGCGGAAAAAATTCGCGATTATCGCTTATGGCTTAATCGTTTAATTGACGTGCACGGCGATCCGCTCAAAAAAAATACCCAAAATTATCATTTGATTGCTATTCGTTCATTTTTAAAATACTTATCCAAGCGCGATATTACCACTCTGCCTGCAGCCAAAATTGAACTTATGAAAATGCCGGATCGAGAAGTAATTTTTTTAGATGCCAATGATTTAAATCGCATTTTGGAAGCGCCACTGCAACAAAAAACACGAGAAATAGAAGAAGATCCCAAAAAAAATAACGCCACCAAAATCAAATACCGCGACAAAGCTCTTTTGGAAATGTTATTTTCCACTGGCCTGCGTGTTTCAGAAATGACCAATTTGAAACGTGATTCAGTCAACTTGCAAAAAGAAGAATTTACCGTGCTGGGAAAAGGCCGCAAATCCCGCGTGGTTTTTTTGTCCGAACAAGCTAAATATTGGCTAAAAAAATACTTGACGATACGCACTGATCTGAATCCATATCTTTTTGTTTCGCATGACAAGCGCACTGGCCGCGGAATGCAGATGACACAGAAGGATAAAAAAATGGAATTAATGGAAGAGCCATTAACTCCGCGTTCCGTCCAACGCATTGTCCAAAAATACGCCAAAGCCGCCGGCATTACCAAACCGGTCACACCGCACACTCTTCGCCATTCATATGCCACTGATTTACTCCAAAATGGCGCTGATATTCGCAGTGTCCAGGCAATGCTTGGACATTCCTCTATTACCACCACGCAAATTTACACGCACATCACTGATCGCGAATTATTAAACATTCACAAAAAATTTCATGGCAAAAAACGCGGAAATTGACAAAATACCTCCTTTAAAATAAAATTGGAACGGATAAAGCTTTTTTGGCACGAGTTTACGAGTGTCCAGAAAAAGGTTTGCAGTGAAATTTTATTTTAAATCCCTTGAGGTATTTATTAAGTCCCCATAGTTTAATGGATAAAACACGACCCTTCTAAGGTTGAGATGCAGGTTCGATTCCTGCTAGGGACACCAACAACAAACTCAACGGCTTTTTTGAAGCCAACATGCGGGACGCGCGAAGCGCGTCCCAATGGTTTCCGCCTGAATTTCGCCCAGAATCCAAAGGGGAATTCGCCAAAAATGAATCCA
>MFPT01000018.1 GCA_001782805.1 Candidatus Magasanikbacteria bacterium RIFCSPHIGHO2_01_FULL_41_23
CTCATACTCTCCTAGTCTCTATCCTTATTGACATCTCATCTACTCTAACCAAGTAAGTGGTAAGAAAGCTCATGCACATTACTGAAAACAAAATTACCTATTACTGAAATTACCCTAATGCAACAGCGAAACAATCGACTAAACTAATAAGCAAAATGGAGACGAATATACTTTTGCTGAAAGCTGAGTATGATGACTCGTTGAGAATGCATAATCCGTCAGACTATCAGTTGAACAAAAGGATATCGTCGAATTTTGCTTAAGAGTGGAGTACGGATTAAATTTGATTAAGGCTTAGAAAACGGAGTTTGATTACTGATTAAAAAAATCTTAACCGATATAATTTAAATTTTGTTTTAATATGTCAATTCTAATTTCCGGTTCCATGGCCTACGACTACATCATGGATTTTCCGGATAGTTTTAAAAATCACATTTTGCCCGACCAAATCCATATTTTGAATGTTTGTTTTGTTGTGGACGAAATGACCAAAAATTTGGGCGGCGTGGCCGGAAATATTGCTTACACGCTGAAACTCCTTGGTGCTGAACCAATAATTTTAGCGCCGATTGGCCAAGATGGTAGTGAATATTACGATCATTGCAAAAAATTCGGCATCAACACCAAATATATGCCCATGTCCGCGGACAAATTAACTTCCTCCGCGCATATCACCACGGACAAAGATGATAATCAAATAATCGCGTATTACAGCGGCGCTGGTGATCAAGCAACAGACTTGCATATAGCCGATGTGGCCGAACCGATTTCCCTGGCCATGATTACGCCCACCAAAAAAGATGCCATGATCGCGCATGCCAAAGAATGTTTTGAAGCGGGCATTCCGTTTGTGTTTGATCCGAGTCACCAATTAACCGCGTTTGCTGGCCGCGAACTCGCAATGCTTATTGGCCAAGCGGATTTTTATGTGGCCAATGATTATGAAATGAAATTAACTGAAACCAAAACCGGTTGGGATATGCTGGAAATGTTAAATCATATTAAAACAATTATATTAACGCGCGGAGTCGAGGGTTCCACTATTATTACCAAAGACGCGCGCTGGGAAATTCCCATTTGTCCGGCACTATCAGTGGAAGACCCGACCGGAGCCGGTGATGCGTATCGCGCCGGATTTTTTTCAGCTTATGTAAAAGGCGCGGACTTGAAAACCTGCGGCCGAATGGGAGCCGTTGCCAGCACCTATGCGATTGAACATTATGGCACGCAAAATCATTTTTTTACGCTTGACCAATTTAAAAAAAGATACGAAGATACGTTTCGAGAGAATTTGACCATGTCAGCGCTCAATCACACAGTAGTGCATTAAGAGATTGTAGATTGTCAAATGCAACCACGGTAAAATTACTGTTCGGATAAGTATCCTTAAATAATTTGGGCACGCCAGCACGTCGTCGTTGATTTGATTTTATTTCAATGGCCTGCAATCGCCCATCACGCTCGAGTACCAAGTCAATTTCAGATCCGGCATGCGTGCGCCAAAAATACAGATTGTGTTTTTGCTGTTTATTTTTTTCCTTCTTAACCATTTCCGCTATAACATAATTTTCCACCAATCCTCCCGCATCGGTACGCAGATGCAAAGGGCTAAAATTATTCAAAATCGCATTGCGAATACCGCAATCGTAGAAAAAAATTTTAACTTTACGGCTGATTTCACTCCGATGATTGCGATTCCATGCCCGCAAACGAAACACCACAAAAGTTTGCTCCAACAAGTCAATGTATTGTTCAACTGTCTTAGCACTCATGCCCAATTTGGTGGCGAGCTCAAGATAAGAGACTTCGCTCCCGATCTGCAGGGCAAGCAACACCAGTAGGTCGCGAATTTTTTGACTGTTCCGCACACGGTCAAACGCCAGAATATCTTTGTACAAATAATTATCCGCGATATTGGTTAAAAGTTGTTCTTTTTCTGCGAGCGTGGCTGATGTAAAAACTGCGGGATATGACCCATATAATAAACAATCATTGACACGCGAACGCATATCAACCGGCGGTACCGTAGCAGAAATTTCAGGATACGAAAGTGGTAATACAAAAATTTGAAAAAATCGTCCGGTCATAGGTTCGGCTACCTGATTGCGTAATTCAAACGCGGCCGAGCCTGTAGCAATGGCTTGGATACTTGGCAAGTGGTCAGAAATTATTTTAAGAATTTGCCCAGCATTGACCAAAAAATGCATTTCATCAAAGATAACTGTTTTGTGTTCACCAATGAGCTGACGTAAGACCAGAGAGTCAGGAGATAATTGATCTTGAATGCGATGCTCGTCGCACGCAAAATGAACGACATCGTTTCCGGCCGGAAAAAGTTGTTTTAAAAGAGTTGTTTTTCCGGTTTGTCTTGGCCCAAATACAATAAGCACATTTTTTTGCTTAATGTAGTCAAAAATTTGTTTTTCCACTGATCGATTTATATACATAATAGGTCTAAAATTAGTAGTATATACCTAATAATAGACCTAATATAGGAAGTTGTCAAGCCATTGATTTAGTTTTTTAAATAGAGTAAAATCAAATTCATAAACTTAATTTTTTTTATTTTTATGAAATTCACCGATTACAAAGTCGCCGACATTACACTCGCGGACTGGGGCCGCAAAGAAATTGACATTGCCGAACAAGAAATGCCCGGGCTGATGGCGATTCGCGCCAAATACGCGGCCAAAAAACCATTCAAAGATGTAAATATTACCGGCTCCCTCCACATGACCATCCAGACTGCCGTGCTTATTGAAACTCTAAAAGCACTCGGCGCGAATGTGCGCTGGGCCAGCTGTAATATTTTTTCGACACAAGATCATGCGGCGGCGGCGATTGCGGCGGTGGGAATTCCAGTATTTGCCTGGAAAGGTGAAACGTTGACTGAATATTGGTGGTGCACAGAAAAAGCGATTAATTTTGGCAATGGTAAAGGCCCGGATTTAATTGTTGATGATGGCGGCGATGCGACGTTATTGATTCACAAAGGCGTGGAAGTGGAATTGAATCCAAAATTACTACAAAAAAATTATTCTGCCGAGGGCCCTGATTTTCAGGAACTCATGAAATTATTAGCCGCGGAATATAAAAAAAAACCAACCCGTTGGCAAAAAGTCGCCAATAATGTGCGTGGCGTGTCAGAAGAAACTACTACTGGGGTGCACCGCTTGCAGCAAATGGTCAGAGCCAAAAAATTATTATTTCCCGCGGTCAATGTTAATGATTCAGTTACCAAAAGTAAATTTGATAATGTGTATGGTTGCCGCCATTCCATTATTGATGGCCTCAATCGTGCTATGGATGTAATGCTCGCGGGTAAAGTCGCAGTGGTGTGTGGTTATGGCGATGTGGGCAAAGGTTGTGCTCAGGCATTGCAAGGCCAAGGCTCCCGAGTAATTGTCACGGAAATTGACCCGATTTGCGCACTCCAAGCCGCAATGGAAGGTTTTGAAGTAGCGACGATCGAAGACACGCTTGGCCGGGCGGATATTTATGTGACCTGCACGGGTAACCTGGATGTCATTACACTTGACCACATGAAAAAAATGAAAAACCAAGCCATTGTCTGCAACATTGGTCACTTTGATAATGAAATTCAAGTGGAAAAATTAAATTCTGCGGCCGGTGTGAAACGCGTGAACATCAAACCGCAGGTGGATAAATATATTTTCCCTGCCTCGCGCGGCGGGCACAAAAAAGAATTATTTATGTTGGCCGAGGGGCGCCTGGTGAATTTGGGCTGTGCCACGGGCCATCCCAGTTTTGTCATGAGTAATTCATTCAGCAATCAGGTCTTGGCGCAGTTGGATTTGTGGAAAAATAAAGATACGTATCAGCCGCAAGTCTATCGTTTGCCCAAAAAACTGGATGAAGAAGTCGCGCGTTTGCACTTGGCCAAAATCGGCGTAAAGTTGAGCAAACTCACGAAAACGCAAGCTGATTATTTAAATATTTCGGAAAATGGACCGTTTAAAAATGATGATTATCGATATTAAAATTTAGTAACAATGATGTATAGGAGGGATCTTGACACTATATATCACATAAGATATATTATATATGGATTATCGTGTTCAATATTATACCAATAGTAGGACTTTCCAAAAACCGGCTCGTGATTTCATTTTTAGTCTTCCTCAAAAAGTCAAAGCGAAGATTTTCAAATATATCGAGGAATTAAGGACTCACGATGGTTATCTCGACGAACCGTATTCACGCCATATTGAGGGGAAAATCAGAGAACTGCGAGTTGATTTTGCCCGCTCGCGCCATCGTATTTTTTATTTCTGTTTTGTTAATAAAAAAATAATACTTTTACACGGTTTTCTTAAAACAAGTGCCCAAACACCCACAACAGAAATACAGCGAGCCGTGCAAGAATACAAGGATGTAGTTAATAATCCCAAAATATATGACCAAAAAATTAACTGACTTTGAAAAAGATCTCAAAAGAGAACTTAAAGACCCTGATTTCAAAAAAAAATTTGATGGGTTTGGTAAACAATTTGAAGTTGCGTACCAAATGGTTGAGCTCCGCAAACAGAAAAAAATGTCCCAAAATGATCTAGCAAAAAAAATAGGGACAACGCAAAGCAATATAGCGCGGATGGAAACTGGAAAGCAAAATTTCTCAATGGCGATATTGCTTAAAATGGCATCCGCGTTCAAAAAAGAGTTGAAAATTAATTTTGTTTAAAACATTGGCTCGTCTAAATATCCGGAAACAATAAATTTATCCTCTGTTTTATTTTATAGCCTTTGCAATGGCGCAGGAGGCCAAGATACGACTGAACATTTTTCTTATTTATCTTCCGCATCATCCTGCGTCTGGTAGTAGTTCTAAGTACACGATAGCGCGGCAATGTAACATACCCTAAAAAATCATCTTGTCAATGTTCGTTTTTTAAGGTTAAATACCCGAACGATTTTTCTAAAAAAATAAAATGCCTAATTTAAAAAAATACCTGGTCGCTTATCAAGCCGCCCTCTCTACTTTCCTCCAGTACCGCATTAATGTGGTCTTATTTGCTGTTGGCCATTTGGTAAGTTTGAGTGGTCTGGCATTTGTGTGGATTTCAGTTTATCAAAATGGTGAACATTTGGGCTCGTACACTCTTCCCCAAATTTTGACCTACTATATTTTAATTGCTTTTTTGCGCCTCACCATTGCCGATGGTGTAAGCATGGGATTTCAAGTGGTTGAAGACATTAAAGACGGCCGGATTGCACCTTATTTACTTAAACCAATCAGTTATCCGCTAACAATGCTCGCTGATAGTATTGGCAAAGCCACGATAAACATCGCACTTGTCATGCCAATCTTGGTTCTAATTATTTTGGCGGGAAATTTAATACGTTATGTGCCGCCAATTTCTTCGCTCATTTTATTTTTGATATTTATGATAATTGGATTATTCTTTTATTATTTAATTTATTTTCTTTCGGCTCTGTCCTCTTTTTGGTTTGAACGTGGCAGTAATATTATTTATGGAGTGATTGTTATCAGTAATTTTTTGAATGGCGCCATTATTCCAATTGATGTTTTTCCCGCCTGGTTACAGCAACTGAGCAATTTTTTACCCTTTCAATTTTTGATGTTTACGCCGATTCAGTTTTGGTTGGGGCGAATCGATGACGCGCTGTCGGTGGGCGCCATTGCCTTTATTTGGCTGATATTTTTAAGTATAATTACGGCAATAGTGTGGCGATGGGGAATTAAAAAATTTGAAGCGGTTGGACAATAATTTAATATTTATACTAAGCTTACTTGTGGTGAGCTTGCCGAACTACTTGTAGTGAATTTTTATTGAACTATGAAAAAATACTGGCGACTATACTGCCTGCTTGTCAAACTCAACTTAATGAAAGCGCTCTCCTATCGCGGCAATTTTATTTTTGGTTTTATTATAACGGGCATGGAATCATTAACTATGTTTGCCGCCATTGGAATTGTATTTACAAAAATTAATACCTTGGCTGGCTGGAATTTTGGCGATGTCCTTGTTTTGAATGGAGTGCACCTGTTGGCAAACACTGCGTCATGGCTCTTGTTTCGCGGAGGCATAAATGATTTTGACCGCGTGATTAATCGAGGTGAATTTGATTTTTATTTGGTGCGACCGGTGAGCGCGCAATTCTACGCCAGCATTCAACGCATCGATGTGGAAGATGTCGCTCGTGGAATAGTGGGAATAGTAGTTATGTTTTTTGGCCTTAGTCAAAATAATGCAGTCATCCAGCTTATCCACTTGCCCTTATTTTTTCTTACGTTTTTCTGTGGTCAAGCCGTGCTCTACGGAGTATTTTTAAGTCTTAAAACTATTAGTTTTAAATCCATTCAAGGCTGGGCCACGAATAATATCGCGTTTAGATTTCAAGAATTGGCGTCATATCCCACGGATATTTATCGGGGAATTTTAAAAACAGTGTATACTTTTATTTTGCCGTTGATTTTTGTGGCGACTGTGCCGACAAAAGCCTTGCTGGGAAAACTACCATTTGAGTTGGCAGTTGGTTCTATTATCGCCGCCATAATTAGTTTTTGCATCGCCCGATTTTTTTGGCAAATGGGAATTAAAAATTATTCCAGCGCATCCAGTTAATATGAAAAAATATTATCAATTATTTTCAATGTTTTTAGCGCGGTATTTGACATACCGCGCGCGGATTTTGATTTGGATGTTTACCGATTCATCGCAATTCTTTTTGTTTCCATTTTTATGGATGGCGATTTTTGCCCAGACAACATTGCCAAATGGTTATTCATTGCGCGGACTCGTCACCTATTACGTTGTTTTGGCAGTTGTTTCCACGGGTTTTATTTCTCATTGCAGTCGTCATATCCGAACTGAAATTATTGATGGCATGGTCAGTCGACGCTTGGTTGTTCCTCTGCCCTATTTTTTAGTTATTGGCATGGCGGAAATTTCCTACAAATACATTTCAGCCAGCATTTCCGGATTGAGCATTTTCCTTCTCTATATTTTTGCGCGTGATTTTTTTATTTTTCCCACTTCATTCGCCCAATGGCTGATGTTTGTGTTCAGCTTGGGCATCACGTTTATTATTTCTCATTTATTTCAATATTTAATTGGCCTTAATACATTTTGGTGGGAAGATATTAACGCGCTACAAACCACCGAGGAAATTATTAACGCGATTTTTTCCGGCCGTTTGGCGCCACTCACTTTTTTTACGATGTCAATTCAACAATTGGCTGATTATTTGCCTTTTAAATATGTGGCCTATGTCCCGGCGCAAATTTTTATTGGCAATATTGGAGTCGATCAGTGGTGGCCGGTATTCGCGCCGGCTTTTGTGTGGATTCTGGGCTTAAGCCTTTTAATTATGTTGGTCTGGTACCGCGGTTTACGCCGACACGAAGGTTTTGGCATGTAATATGAAAAAATATCTAAAAATTTATTCCATCCTCCTCAAAAACGCGTTTTCCCGGGACGCGCATTATCGGGCGGACACGATTACGCATTGGATTACGCATATTATTTGGCTCGGCATGTTGTATATTTTGGTTGATGTCTTGTTTCGATACACCAATGTCATAGCGGGCTGGACCAGGCCGGAAGTTTTTTTTCTGATGAACATTTTCATTTTGAGTCAGCAAATTTTCTTATTTTTCTTTCGCGACAATATCTATCAAATTCCCAATATTATTACGGATGGAAAACTGGACAGTTATTTGGTTACGCCAGCCAATACTATTTTTATGCTGGTGACAAAACAAATCTCCTTGCGGGCAACCGGTAGAATCATAACGCAAACTTTTTTACTAGGTTGGTTATTGTTTCACTACAATCTGACGATTTCAATCGGGAATGGATTCATTTTATTTTTTTTAATAATACTTGGAATTATAATTCAATTAGCGCATGGGTTAATAATGAATACCTTAAGTTTTTGGTGGTTGCGCATTGATAATATCAATGAAGCGTGGTTTAACTTTGGACAAACCGCCAAATATCCACTGACCGTGTTACCCAAAACTCTGCGCGTCCTAACTTACACAATTATACCAATCGCTTATCAAAATTTTATCCCGGTTGGCGTTGGTTTGGGCAAATTGGATTTTGGTTTTATCGGTCTGACGATTACTTATACTATTTTCTTGAGTTTTTTGGCCGGACAATTTTGGAATTTTGGTTTGCGACGTTATACGAGCGCGTCCAGTTAATTGAATTTGCCTTATTAACATGTTAGTATAATCCATATGAACGTCATTTCCGTCAAAAATCTAAGCAAAACCTACGAATACTACAAAAAGCAGTCGGGATTATGGAATTCGGTCAAAAGCCTATTTCACCGCGAAAAATTGTTTACCGAAGCAGTCAAAAACATCTCATTGGAGATTGCCGAAGGCGAATTGGTGGGATTTTTAGGGCCAAACGGCGCGGGCAAAACCACTACGCTCAAAATGTTGTCGGGAATTTTGTATCCCACGAGTGGTGAAGCCACGGTATTGGGATATATTCCAGCCAAACGCCAAAGCGCTTTCCAAAAACAATTTGCTTTAGTCATGGGGCAAAAAAACCAACTGTGGTGGGACTTGCCGGCCATGGAAAGTTTTCTTTTGAATAAAGCCATTTACGAAATTCCGGACGAACAATTTAAAAATACGCTGGCGGAATTAACCGAACTGTTGGATATTAAAGATATTCTGGATATTCAAGTGCGCAAATTATCGCTTGGTCAACGAATGAAATGCGAACTTACGGCCGCACTTCTTCATTCGCCTAAAATTTTATTTTTGGATGAACCGACGATTGGTTTGGATGTGGTATCGCAAAATAACATTCGGGAATTTTTGAAACGCTATAATCGCGAGAAAAAAATCACCATTATTTTGACCTCGCATTATATGGACGATGTGGCAGCGTTGTGCGAGCGCGTGGTGATTATTAATTTTGGTGAATTGATTTATGATGGCGGTTTGCGGGCTCTGCTGGATGAACACGTGGATCACAAAATTCTGGAAGTGACTTTTACCGAGGATCAAGACCAAAATGGATTTGCCAAATATGGCTCAATAAAAGAATTCACGGCACGGCACGTGGTGTTGGCAGTAAAAAAAGACGAAGCCAAAAAAGTCGCGGCCGAGATCCTGACGACAATGCCCGTTGATGATATACTCATTAATGAAGTCAATATTGACGATGTTATCCGTCACATTTTTTCCGCGCACCGAAAAAAATAAATTACAATTAAAGATAAAAAAATAATGATAAATTATATTTATTAAGTAAAAATATATGCAAAAAACTGACAAAGTAAGTTTTAGTAAAATGCGTTCCATGTTTTTTTTCGGCATGATTTTTCTTCTTTCAATCGCCATGCTTTATTTGTTCCAGCCATTTTTCTATCCCATTTTTTGGGCAGCCGTGATTGCCGTCATGTTCTATCCGCACTATGAATGGCTTAATAATTATTTAAAAATGCCTTCACTCAATGCCGGCATTATGGTTGGCGTGGTGATTTTGACGATCTTTGTGCCACTGACGTTAATCATTACCTTAATCGTGAATCAGGCCGGTGATTTATATGGTAAACTAAATCTGACAAGCACGGATGTAACCAATTGGATCACACATTCTCCACTCCAGCCATACACTGCCAACATAATTGCCAATTGGACTAACTACGCCTCTGAATTCGGGCAAAAAGTCAGTGGTTTTGTAATTGATAATGTAAAGAGTATTACACAAAATTCAGTTGGATTTTTATTCAAACTATTTTTGATGTTTTATACTCTTTTCTTTTTTTTCCGCGATGGCGAACGGATCCTAAAACGCTTAATGCATTTATCTCCGCTGGGCGACCAATACGAACGAATGTTGTACGATCGATTCACTTCCACGGCGCGCGCTACGCTTAAAAGCACGTTAATTGTCGCCACGGTACAGGGAACTTTGGGCGGAATTATATTTTGGATTACGGGCGTGCCTGGAGCGTTAATTTGGACAATCCTGATGACTGCCATTTGTATTATTCCGGCAGTTGGATCCTTTATTGTTTGGTTGCCAATTTCATTGATTATGCTGGCAATGGGAAATATTTGGCAAGGATTGACGATTTTATTATTTGGTATGTTTGTCATTAGTACTATTGATAACCTGCTTCGTCCGCCACTGATTGGGAAAGATACGCAAATGCATCCGCTACTGGTTTTATTTTCCACGTTGGGCGGAATTCTTTTGTTTGGGATTTCCGGTTTTGTGATTGGCCCGGTTTTGGCATCGCTCTATTTGGCGATTATGTCAATTTACAATCATTATTACGAAAATGAGTTACAGGAGGGATAAACTTTCTTCTAAATAAAATTGTGGGCTAGGTGGGAGTCGAACCCACATGTCCTTGCGAACGCGACATTTTAAGTGTCGTGCGTATACCATTTCGCCACTAGCCCTTTTTCTTACGATTTAATCCTCTGTGTGTTGATTGTAAACTATGACAATTGGGACAGAGAACTCTTAAGTTTTCAATTCTATTATCATAGCGATTCCCGTTGATATGATCAAGCTCGAGTGGAATTCGACCGTCAGAAGCCTGTTCACACCAATCACAAAGTTCACAATTCTTATTTTTTATTCTCTCGGCAAATAATCTTTTTTTTAATTTGTAACTTTGATACAAACTATTTTTTATTAAAATAAATTCAAGCGGAATTACTTTTTTAGTCAACCCGCGTAGCCCTTTGTTCCAGGCTTGCCCAGAGAAATGAGCAGTGGAAAATTTAAATTCAGCAATATATTTTTTAATCTGCTGATAATTTCCACCAGCTTCGCGAAGCCCAAGAAATTTTAAAACCTGCCGGACACTTTTGGCATTGGCGACAGCCTTTTCTAAATCTGTTTTTGTCCACCTTTTTGTTCTCATATCTTTTTATAATAACAAAAAAGTAAACGCATGTAAAGTACTCTACAGAACGTCTACCTAATAGGTACCTGACGATACAGCACGGATATACTAACAAATGGCCGGAGGTTTTTCAAGTATCTGGAATTCATCTGATTTTTGATTTATACTGAAAACATAATTTTTATTTTTCAATATGAACAATACCAAAATAGCTTCATGGATTTTACGAATCGCGATTGCCGGCGAATTTATTGGCCACGGAGTCTTTGCCTTACAGGGCAAACCACAGTGGATCAATTGGTTTTCTCATTTTGGCATTACCAATCCGGAACTAGCAACACAATTATTGTTTTTAATCGGACTCGCGGACATTATCACTGGTTTTATTATTTTAGTAAAACCAATCCGCGCCATACTATTATGGGCGGCACTATGGGGATTTTGGACAGCTTTGATTCGTCCAATTGTCGGCGAGCCTATTTGGGATTTTATTGAACGCTGGGCAAATTGGGGAGCACCGCTGGCATTGATTTTCATCCAAGGCTGGCCAAAAAAATTTAAAGAATGGTTTAAATAATTTTACTTCTCCCAAAAAATCTCTGATTGGCCAGCCTGTTTATTTAAAAATCTCCCAAAAACAAATAATGCATCACTCAAACGATTTAAATATTTTTGTAAATTTTTATCAAGCCTGACTTTTGCCGAAAGTTCCACTACCACTCGTTCAGCTCGACGACAGATTGCTCTGGCCAAAAAACTCTGCGCGGCGGCTGGAGTACCTCCGGGTAAAATAAATTGGGTGAGAGATGACAAATCTGCTTCCATCGCATCAATCCAATGTTCCAATTCTTCAATCTGTGCCTCGATTACTTCCGGAACTTTAATTAAATCAGTTTGCGCCGCTGCCAAATTCGCACCAACATTAAATAAAACATGTTGT
The DNA here is from genome assembly GCA_001782805.1 of Candidatus Magasanikbacteria bacterium RIFCSPHIGHO2_01_FULL_41_23. Taxonomy (GTDB): domain Bacteria; phylum Patescibacteriota; class Patescibacteriia; order Magasanikbacterales; family UBA922; genus 2-12-FULL-41-16. The sequence continues at coordinate 11,816 of MFPT01000018.1, forward strand.
ACCTGCCGGACTTTTTTTTGTAATTCTGTGTCAGTTAATTGAGCGCTCAAAATTCCAAGCGCGCCATTCAATTCATCCACTTCACCAATCGCTTCCATTTCCAGACAATTTTTTGCCACACGTTTGCCGCCCAAGAGCGACGTTTTTCCCGCATCTCCAGTTTTAGTATAAATTTTCATATAAATTCATAGTAGCAAAAATATTTTTTAAACACAATATGTTTGATCTTGCTTTTTTTAGAATTATCCGTTACCATTAACCTCAATATGTTAGACCAAAGTCACCCAAATCACATCGCCATAATCATGGACGGTAACCGGCGTTGGGCCACGGAACGTAACTTGCCAAAAATGCTCGGTCATACTGAGGGCGCCAAAACGTTGCGTACCATTGCGAAAGCGGTTCGAGAACGCGGTATCTCTTACCTTACATTATACGCTCTTTCCACTGAAAATGTGCGCGAACGCAGTCAGGATGAACTCAATCACTTGTATTCATTATTTGAAAAATTGGTTGATTATATTGGTGATTTTTTGGAAAATAATGCGCGATTGCGAATCATTGGTGACTTGACTCCATTGCCGGAAAAAACAAAAAATAAATTGCTGGAGGTTGTGGAAAAAACAAAAAATAATTCCACAATGACACTGTCTTTAGCGATTAATTATGGTGGACGTGATGAAATTATCCGTGCAGTCCGCAAACTCGCTTCAGAATCAACTGCAGAAATTTCCGAAACTAATTTTAATGATCAATTGGACACTGTGGGAATTCCTGATGTTGATTTGGTAATTCGCACCGGCGGACACCATCGTCTCTCAAATTTTTTGCTCTGGCAAGCGGCCTATGCCGAACTTTTTTTCACTGACACCAAGTGGCCCGCGTTTAGTGTGGAAGAATTGGATCGTATTATTGATTGGTTTAATGAACAACAACGGAATCGGGGGAAATAATAGAAGGTTAATTTGACAGTTAATAAATTTTATTTTATACTTGTAATATATTCCTAAGAAAAAGTACTTCTTAACGGTTTTGTCCTTAAGCGGTGCTTTTTTATTTTATGTATCTTATCTTATTCTGCATCTTATTCAAATATTCAATCCGTTCACGAGCCGCCTGTTTTAAAAGATGCGAACATTTTCCAACATGTGGGCTTAAAACTATTTTTAATTTGTCCAGTGAGTATAGGTGGCTTACTAATTGTACAATTTATCATTTTCAGGCAAATAGCCTAAAAACAAATACGCTTTTTCTACTTCGTACTTCTCTAAAAGATAACGACGAAATTTACGCCAGTCTAAATACCAACCAAGCTCCCTAACTCCCTGATAAATATTTTGGTTATCAATAAACGCAAAATTGCTTCCCTCCTTTTTCATAAATTTTATTTATACATTATTATTACCATAGCATGAAAATAATGGTGTGACAATGTTAATAAAATGTGTATAAACAAAAAATATTACTGGGGATTTTCTTGACACTGCCAATTTTTTGCTTTAACCTGTAATCAAATTGGCCGCTGGCCAAAAGGAGAAAAAAGTGAAAAAGAAACGGGTGAAAATCTTTGACAGTTCGGTGTTCTCCATTCAAAACACCACTTCCACAATGCTATCAAAAAAATATCTGATATTATTGAGATTAAAAAACTCCGACTATCCGCCGGAGTTTTTTAATTGCAGATTATTGAATATGTAGTATACAAATTTGAAGTATTCTTTATAAGACTTATGCTCCGGCAAACGGTGATTGACCAGGGAAATTAGGAGAATTAAACTTGTGTTGAATAAGCGCAAATCCAATTAAGAAAGTAATTATGTATACATAAGTACTAAATTCCGGTACAGAACTGCCACCGGACTGTGCCGGTAAATCTGTGATCTTGTATCGAGCCGCATAATAATCATTGGATCCCAGATGTTCACTGGCCGCGACATAGAGTACATTAGTGGCTGCAGAATCAAAAGCGATATTGGCGTAAGACTCTGGCGCTGTGTTATCAATACTCATGCTTGTATCAATTTTGAGCGTTGAGTCGGAAGACGCGGTTGTCCATGTTGTCCCACTATCATCCGAATAGGCAATATACAAATTGTCATTATTTTCATCAAAATAAGTAACCCATAATCTTGACAAAGTATCGTCAACCCCAATATGCGCGTTGGTTTCACCAATGTCTGCGCCGGAAGCAATCGTAACTGGGCTTCCCCAATTTCCGTTGCTCGATTTCATTATTTTTACAGCTGTGCTTGTGTCTCCGCTGTTTCCGGAAAGAAACAAACCGAAAAAGTTACCACCTCCGCCATTTACCAAATCAAGGGAATCTTTCCAATTTCGACCATAACCCTGTGCATCATATGAATATACACCAGTGACAAGATCATCCTGACAAGCCCATCCACTATGTTGATCGCACGTGAATATGGTGCCGGTATCACCAGATTCTTGACCGAGACCAAGCAATAGTAAACTATCGTTTGTATCTACTGCCACTGCAACATCAGCGCAATTAGAACCATTGCTTCCAATTACTGTATACGGACTGTCAATAAAATCAAGAGAATTTCCTGTTCCGGAGCTGTCGGCTACCGTATAATACACTAAGTCAGTTCCACGAGCAGAATCACAAAGAAATATAATCGGATTATCCACTCCTTCTTTACCGGAATAATCCGTGCCACCCGCTGTCTCGAATAACGCAAACCCAGGTAAATCAGCGGTCGAAGTCGTAGATGTTACGGTAATCGTGCTGTACCAAGTAGCACTACTGCTTTCTTTATAATATGTTAAAGTAGCACCTCCACCCTGACCTTCAGTCCAAACAACATGTGGATCTCCACCGCTATCCAATAATAAATTTGCCTTGCCGAAACTTGTTATACTTGATTTTAATGTGGTACTGGTAAAATTACTATCACCATCCGGTGAAGTAAGATAGAGTAATTTAGAAGTTTCTCCATTTTCAAGAGCAAGCACATGATGATCATTGTCGCCCGTACCCCCCCCTATCACATAGTCCAAAATTTGTAGCTCGGTCACTTCTGCAGTACTAAACGCGTCTTCTGAAACAGATACCGCGAGCACCACCGAACTGGTATGCAAAGTAAGTAAACTAATTAAGACAGTCCATAAAAACATTTTTTTTAATATTCTTAAAAACTTACTTGAATTCATAAAGAGGGGAAATTTAATATAACCGAAACTTAATTTTTAAATTAAAACAAGAAATTTTTTTAATTACAAACTACTACAGCGAAAGTTATTATACCCCCCCCCCCGTTTGTTTTAGCAAATGTATGAGTGTATGTATGTGGATAACACTTAGTAAATAAAAAAGACAGATATCATTTCTCATGTCTGTCTTTTTTATTTACATCAAGATGCTACTAATTATTCGATTTAACTACACCCCAACGAATCCCCGCAATTCAAACATTTATAACACGCGCCATTGCGTACCGTAATATGCCCGCACGTTGGACAGGCAGGCGCATCTCCCATCATTTCCCCCAACGCCACGTCCATTGCGTCCGGACTTCCGGATCCGAGTGATAATTCGGTCTGATCTTCGGAAACAGTTATTTCCACTTTTGGCTCTGCTACTTCTGTTGATCCCAACGAGACAACAGGTGTAGCGTGCATCATCATATCAGTCAATCGTGTTTGTTCGGATACTCCTGCTCCGGTTTGCGTATTTACCATTTGTTCAAACCGATTTTTTTGAATTCCTTTTGGTGGAACTTGCACAAAATCCGTGCGACCCAAATATTCCATGCCCAAAATACGAAAAACAAAATCAATCACTGACGTACAAATTTTTACATTCGGATGATCGGTCATACCGGCCGGTTCAAAACGCGTAAAAACAAAATTTTCCACAAATTTTTCCAATGGCACGCCATATTGCAAGCCCATGGAAACGGAAATCGCGAACATATTCAACATACTTCTAAAACCCGCGCCTTCTTTATACATATCAATAAAAATTTCCGCGAGACGGCCATCCGGATATTCTCCTGTTCGCAACCAAATCTGCTGATTGCCGATTTTGGCTGATACCGTAATCCCACTGCGTTTGGCCGGCACTCGACGTTTTTCACCATGCAAATATACACGATGATCAGTGACGGTTCCGTCCCGTCCATAGGTTTCCATGGCATGTGAATCCGGAACATGCCCGCCTAAAATTTCACCAACATGTTGAATCGCGGCTGACAATTCTGAAGCAGTGGTCGCGACAGACGCACGCATTATTGAGGCGGATTCTGACACAATTTTCACATCTTCATCTTTTTTCTTGTCCTCGGATTTTTTAGATGAGGTGGAAAGTGGCTGGCTCAATTTACAACCATCACGATACAAAGCCACGGCTTTCAAACATTGATTCCACGATTCCCAATATGCTTGTTTAACATCTTCCAGCGTGGCCTCGTTCGGCATGTTAATGGTTTTGGAAATCGCACCGGATAAAAACGGCTGTGCCGCACCCATCATTTTCACATGTCCGCGCCAATGAATAAACCGCTTGCCTTTTTTGCCGCATTTGTTAGCGCAATCAAAAATAGGATAATGCTCGAGACGCAAATGCGGCGCGCCTTCAATCGTCATCGTGCCACACACATACTCATTCGCCGCTTCAATTTCTTCTTCACTAAAACCCAACGCCGCGAGCATGTTAAAATTCGGATCATTATATTCCGATGATTTAAAACCAAGACGCTTGAGACAATCTTCTCCCAACGTCCACATATTGCAAGCGAATTTAATTTCAAACGCACTGCTCAAAGCTTTATTAAGACTGATCACATCTGAATCAATAAATCCTTTGGCTTTTAAGGTTACGGCATTAATAAATGGCGCTGTGGAAATATCGCCCGTGCCTTTCATATAATTAATAATATCTTTGCTTTCACTGACAGTGTACCCCAAATTTTTCAAGGCAAACGGCGCGGCTTCATTGACAATTTTAAAATATCCGCCGCCAGCCAATTTTTTAAATTTAACCAAAGCAAAATCCGGTTCCACGCCGGTGGTTGCGCAATCCATAAGCAAACCAATCGTACCGGTTGGCGCAAGCAGTGTGGTTTGTGCGTTTCTATATCCAAATTTTTCACCCCATTCCAATGCTTCGTTCCATGATTCGCGCGCCGCGGCCAATAAATACGCGGGCGCGTATTCCGGATTAATGCCCATAGGTTTAACCGTTAATTTTTCATAATCCGCATCCGGAGCATTAAACGCGGCACGACGATGATTGCGAATCACGCGCAACATATCTTTTTTATTCAATTCATAGCGTGGAAAAGTTCCCAAAAAACCGGCCATTTCTGCGCTCGTCCGATAACTTTCACCAGTCATAATCGCGGTTACCGCACCCGTGTACGCGTAGGCTTCTTCGGATTCATAGGGAATACCGCTCATCATTAAAACTGAACCGATATTGGCGTAACCCAAACCCAAAGTACGGAATTCATAACTCATTTCTGCGATTTCTTTGCTGGGAAATTGCGCCATGAGCACGCTGATTTCCAGAGTTATTGTCCATAAACGCGTCGCGTGCTTAAAACCATCAATATCAAAAGTCAATGTAGTTGGGTCAAAAAAATGCGCCAAATTCAGTGAAGCTAAATTACACGCTGTGTTATCCAAAAATACATATTCACTACACGGATTCGTGGCATTAATGCGGCCGGATTGCGGACAAGTGTGCCATTCATTAATATTATCATCAAATTGGAGTCCGGGATCAGCGCAAACCCAAGCCGCGAACGCGATTTGATCCCAGAGTTCTTGGGCTTTGATTGTTTGGCAAATTGTGCCATCAGTCCGCCACGTCAAATTCCACGTCCCATCATTTTTGAGCGCGTCCATAAATTTATTGGGTACGCGAATAGAATTGTTGGAATTTTGTCCGGAAACCGTGTTGTAGGCCTCGCCTTCATAATCCGAAGGATAGCCGGCCGCGATCAGCGCGGCGACTTTTTTTTCTTCTTCCACTTTCCAATTAATAAATTTAAGAATATCCGGATGATCCAAATTTAAAATGACCATTTTGGCGGCGCGACGCGTGGTGCCGCCGGATTTAATCGCTCCGGCCGCGCGATCACCGATTTTTAGCCAGCTCATAAGACCGGAAGATTTGCCGCCACCGGACAATGGTTCGCCACAACCGCGCAAATTGGAAAAATTTGTTCCCGTTCCTGAACCATATTTAAACAAACGCGCTTCGCGCACCCACAAATCCATTATTCCGCCTTCATTTACCAAATCATCTTTGATTGATTGGATAAAACAATTATGCACCACGACACCGTTAGCGGAAAATTTTCCGGTTTCAGTTTGAATATCATAGACATTTTCTTCTCCTACCAATTCAATTGACAGCACAGTTTCTTCCGATACGATTGGTTTTACTTTTCCATCAACCTGGATATTCAATAATTCAAGTTTGGTTTGTTTTTCTTCGGAAATAAAACCAATAAGCTGGGCAAATTTAACGCGCTCAGAGTGGTATGAAATGGTTAATTGATAACTGATGTGACGGTCTTCTCGGCTGTCATGACACGGATTTACATTTGAATAAATACCAAGGGAAAGCAATAAAATCTGCACGTTATGGATTAGATCCTCTGAAATAGAAGTGAGTACTACATCACCACTATTTCGGCCATCTTCAACGCGCATACGTACGCCACCATCGGCCTGAAATAATGAACGCAAAAATGCGTATTGTTCAGTTTTGGAAGCGCGCATAATCACATCGGGAACTTTGGCCGTGCGAGATTTTTTGTCCAATTCGTATTGGACAACATATTCATCCACGTTTTTGGAATTGTGCATGACAATTCTATACAAATCGTGAATTTGTTTTCTAGTTGAAACAGTGTATGCGCCAAACAAACGCTCAATCAAGCCAGTCACCTGCGCGTACTCATCATCATTGATAGTAATCACACCAAATAATGTCGTCTTGTTATTTCTATTATATTTTCCGTAATAGCCATCGCCAACCACAAAGCCGGCCAAAGAGGCTTTATCAACTAATTCTTGATTTACTAAAGTTACTGCTGTTGGCGATTGATACGAAGTATTGGAAAATTGATACTGGTGAGCAGATGGCACATCCGAAGATGAAGATACTGAGGAGGCTGATTGCGCGATCGCGGCAACAAGTGACATCGTGGTGGTCACAGCTGTTTCTTGCAGCGCAACTTGTTGCACTTTATAACCCAAAATTGCATTCAGCTCTTTCCAAGAATACACTCCACCATCTTTGAGGCGTTTTTCTGAAGTTAAAACTTGATGATCAGCCGTGAATTCAATATAATTCCCATTGCGTAATGTGGCGCGATACACTGGCTTTACTCCATTATTTTTAACGGCCAATACTTTTACAAATTGTTCTCCATCAAATACACGAATTCCGACCAAATTTTTATCGACAATTTCACCAAGATTAAAAATTCCCTTTTCGGTCATTAATTTGGTATCATAACGTCCGCACGCATGCGGTTGAGGATGAGAGTACGCGTCTTTGGCTTTGGTCAATACTCCATTGTCCGGATCAACATAATAATGACCTTGTGCCTGACTGTTTATGCCATACGCCCAATGTAAACCAGTATTAAACCATTGCGGTGAATTGGGCGCGGCCATTTGGCGGAGCAACATCACCACCATTTCATCATAAAAAATTTGCGCGTCTTCGGGACTGGCAAAATAGCCGTATTTTTCGCCCCAATAACGCCAGGTACCGGCCAAACGATGCATGGTTTGTTTGACGCTTGTCTCGGGTCCAAGCATGGGAGACCCGTCCGCGTTTAACTTTGGTGCACCGTTTTCCGCATATTGCGGCACGCCGGCTTTACGAAAATATTTTTGCGCCACAATATCCGTAGCGACTTGTGACCATTGTTTGGGAATCTCAATATCTTTCATTTCAAACACAACTGTGCCGTCCGGTTCACGAATGATTGATGATCGCTTTTCATATTCAACCAAATCAAAGGCATTGACTCCTTCCTGACTAAAACGACGCTGAATCCGTAACGCATTTTCATTATACGAAAATGAAGTATTTTCCGTCTGGCCCATTTTAAGTCCGGCAATGAATTTTGAATCAGTTGGCCCCATAGTACCACGATTAGGATTGAATTAAGAAGGCCTGATTCAAAACCATATATTGTGGTTTAAAATTAAACAAACCACTATATATTGATTTTTTGACAGGTAACGCGTAGTATAACACAGTCAAAAAATCTCCACCAGCATTTGCCGTGGCGTACATTTTTTACCAAACTACAGGCAAATTTTGCAATGTCGCACAAGAAAAAAAATAGGTTATCCACATGGCAAAAATTCCAAATCTAAAATGAAGTTTTAATAAAGAAAAGTTACCCAGAATAGTCATCTATATACTGGTCTACCGTTTCATAAAAGTCCCTTACTTCTTTTTCTGTCCATCCTTCATATTTTTTTCTAAAGTGAGCAACTGTTTTATCACCTGGATCAGAATCCAGTATTCTTTTTAAAATTGTTGCAAGATTTACTAATTCAAGAGAAGCATCATCTTCAAGTCTAGGGTAATCACCTCCCGTACTATTATCGATGATAAAATCATCCAGCTGACTTTTTCTGTCCTCATACAAAGGAGCATCTAATTGTGGCGTAGAATTATCAAGTTCTATTACTTCCCTAAGAACCCTGATTTCGTCAAACAATGCATGACAATCTTCTACTCTCCAATTCTCCCAAGGAGTTCCTTTTAATGCTACATTATTTCCACCTAAAACTCTTTCAAATTTTTCTTTAACAATTCTGCTTAGAATTAGAATACCTTTTGCCATTCTTTCAGCTTCATTTAATATATCTTCTTGACTGGGTCGATCACGATATCTCATTATATCAATACCATCTGCTGGATCTACTCCCAATTGTCCTGGCGTTGATCTGTTTTCATCTCCTATTGACATATTTTATTACTTAGATGTTAATAAATCAAGCGTTGTTTACAATTCAATTGGATAAAAGTATTCAGTAAGTTGTTCAAGCGGAGTCTTACCATTCAGTCCT
>MFPT01000019.1 GCA_001782805.1 Candidatus Magasanikbacteria bacterium RIFCSPHIGHO2_01_FULL_41_23
CGCCGATACAGTTTATTAACACTAATTTTCCGAAAGAGTGCAGAATGGGGTTGACTAATACACTCTATTGACAGCCAAAAAATCAGACCGTATACTGGGTTTGTGGTTCTATAAACCGAAAACCGAACCATAAATATTCATTTAAATTTTTGTTTATGAACAAAACCGCGCTGGCTCAGAGTATTGCCGACAAAGTCGGTGTTTCTAAAAAAGAAGGTGAAGCAATGGTTGAAGCTTTTGTATCTATTGTTACCACTCAACTTATGGCCGGAAGCGAAGTAACTATTGCCGGATTTGGAGCGTTCAGTGCGAAGACTCGCGCTGGTCGAGTTGGTGTTAATCCCCAAAGACCAACGGAAAAAATTCAGATTCCTCCAGTAACTGTACCAAAGTTTAAAGCAGGTAAAGGATTGAAAGACTCGTTGAAAGGCCGAGGGAAAACATAAAGAGAAAATACCCGTAATAAAATACAAAGTTAAGAAGACACAGAAAAAACTTTGGCAAAAAAATATCCCAACACATTCGGGATATTTTTTTGGTGTCAGGGGAGAGAATCGAACTCTCGACCTGAGGGTTATGAATCCTCCGCTCTTACCAACTGAGCTACCCTGACATTAAGTTTACCCCGAGCTTTTGTCTAGGGGTAGCGCCAAGGGGAATCGGACCCCTGTTGCTAGGATGAGAACCTAGCGTCCTAGCCACTAGACGATGGCGCCGCGAATTTTCTGTCAGCAAAACTATATCGCCAATTCGCCTGACTGTCAAAGGAGCATAAAATTTTACCGTGCGTACTCAATCACTCGATTTTCCCGAATCACATTCACTTTAATTTCTCCGGGATAGGTTAATTCTTGTTCAATTTTTCGAGCGATATCTTTGGCCAAATTATAAGCGCCATAATCATCAATCGCTTCCGGACGAACAAAAACGCGAATTTCGCGGCCGGCTTGAATCGCATATACTTTTTCAATGCCGGGAAATTCATTGGCTACTTTTTCCAATTCCTCCAAACGCGCCACATATTCTTCGTGGGTGTCGCGCCTAGCGCCAATCCGCGAGGCGGATATGGCGTCCGCGGCCATGACAATTTTTGTTAACAGCAACGGAGGATTGGTATCGTGATGCGTCATGGCCACTTGAGCCGTATCCTCATCCAAACCGAATTTTTTTAAAATTTTATAGCCCAATTCCGTATGCGCGCCTTGCGTTTCATGATCAATGGATTTGCCAATATCATGAAAAAATCCGGCCTTGCGCGCGGCAAACGCATCCATGCCCAATTCATCCGCCATCATGCCGGCCAAATAACCGACTTCCGTGCAATGATTTAAAACATTTTGACCATAACTGGTCCGGTATTTTAGGCGGCCAACAATGGAAATTAATTTGGGGTCAAGTCCGGTAATGCCCATTTCATAGACGGCTTCGTCTCCGACTTTCTTAATATCCAAAGCTAGTTCTTTTTTGGCCATGTCAATATATTCCTCAATTTTAGCCGGCTGAATTCGTCCATCCTTAATTAATTTTTCCAGTGCCAATTGCGCGACGCGACGACGAATCATGGAAAATCCGGAAATGACCAGCATGCCGGGTGTGTCATCAATTAAAATTTCACAGCCGGTTAATTTTTCAATGGTTTTGATATTACGGCCATCTTTGCCAATAATGCGGCCCTTCATTTCATCACTCGGTAAATTCACAATCGTGCCCGTGTTTTCATTCGCATGATTGCAGGCACAGCGTTGCATGGCGTCAATCACGATTTTTTTCGCTTCATTGTCAAAAAATTCGCCATTGTCCTTTTCCAGTTTGCTCATGCGATTGAACAAATCAGCCTTACTCTCATCCTCCACTCGTTTTAAAAGTTCGGCGCGCGCATCTTCCCGCGATAATTGGGACAAAACTTCCAATTTTTTGCCAGCCTCTACTTTCATGTCTTCAATTTTTTGGCGAATAACTTTGACCTCTTCCACTTTTTGTTCCAATTTGGTTTTATTATCTTCAAAATTAAGCAGTTTTTGATCAAATAATGTCTCGCGTTGTTCCAAACGCTGTTGAATTTGTTTTTGTTCTTTGTGGCGTTCTTGTTCTTCCTGCTTGGCATCGTCAATGATTTTTATGGCTTTTTCTTTGGCCTGCAGTAAAAATTCCTGCTCCTTATTTTTGGCTTCCGCAATCATTTTTTCCGCGCGCAATTCGGCCGAGTTAGCTTTGGACTGGGCGATTTGTTGACGTACTAAATAACCAATGAGAGTGCCAATGGCAAGACCGGCGAATAAGAGAATAACGACAGTAATGATAGACATAAAATCAGGATAAGCAAGACTAATCCTAGTTTTGTAATGGTGAGACGCCTAAAGACACTTAGATTGTGTCAATTAAGAAGTTGAGCGAAAAATTTACTCGGAAAAGACTCATAAATTAGCCAAATTCGCTATCTCGACATTCCAAAATACCAGAAGTCGCTTGCAATTTATTATATTTGTAGTCATTTTTTCAAACTACGAAATTACTATACTGTATTGTTTTGTTTTTGTCAATTTTGGATTTTGCTAGTACAATTACACAATCGTTTGATTATATTCGGAATCAATTGATAAATTTTATTCAATAAAATTTATCAATTGATTCCTTGTTTAAAAGTCTGTGGATAACTCAAAAACAAAAGGCTGGGGAGTGGTGGAAGCCAGTGGCGCGGAAATGTGGGATGCGTGGCCGGTAATTTTTAATGGCGGATCAAAAGCTTGGCTCACTTTGCTTTTTTATCCTAAAAAATTCGCTTTGTATAGATTTATTCAAAAGAATATTCCAAAATCTGTGGACAGTAGTGCAGGTTTTAGAATTTTGGATGTAGGTTGTGGCACGGGAGCAAGTGTAATTGAAATGAAAAAATTATTTCCTCAAGCCGAAGTTTGTGGAATTGATGTTATTCAATTGCAAATAGATATCGCGAACGCGCGTTTAAAAGAATACGCGACAGATGCTCGCGTAGAATTTTATGATGGATTATCTATTCCAGCCGAAGATAATTCGGTGGACGTAATTTATACTTCGGATGTTTTGGGACATGTGGCTGATGTTCCCAAGTGGCTGGCCGAACTTAATCGGATTCTAAAACCAAATGGAATTTTGGCAATGTTCAGTGAATCCAAGTTGGGCAAGCACGCGTATATTCGGAATTATTTGTCGCGACGTGGTCTTAATGTTGATCCGCATCAAGAATTTCATATTTCTTTATTTTCCAAAAATGAATTACGCGCTCTCTTGGTTGATTCTGGTTTTGAGATTAAAAAAATGTATTCCACAGTGTGGGCAAAATTTTTGATGCATCCGGATGAACTGTATCCGGCTTTGCAATCCACGTCTCAGTTTTTCATTCTGCGATTTTTAAATACAATTTTGTATTGGCTAAAAAATAAAATAAAACCAGTTTCACTGGCTGTCGCGGAATTTTATTCTTTAATTGAAATGTATACGATCGGGCGTTGGGTTGAATCACAGGGCTATGTTATTTTGGGAAAAAAGTCCCTCGACGTGGCTCGGGATAAATAATTATTCACCCTTGCTTGCATTTTTTTGATATTTTTGTTATTTTTCTATCATCATTAACTTAATCTTTATTTTGATATGAATCTTTGGCATGACATTTCCGTAGGCAAAAATGCTCCGGAAGAAATTCGCGTGGTCGTGGAAATTCCGCGCGGCTCTTTGAATAAATATGAAGTGGATAAAGAAACCGGTTTGATTGCGCTGGATCGTGTGGCGCATACTGGTCAGGCATTCCCTTTTGACTACGCGTTTGTGCCGCAAACGTTGTGGGATGATGGTGACGCGTTGGATGTGATTATTTTTGCGACTGAACCGTTTTTCCCCGGACTGTTGGTGGATGTTCGGCCGGTGGGAATTATGCATATGATTGATAGTGGCGACAGTGATGACAAAGTACTGGCAGTTCCGGCTGCGGATCCACGGTGGAAGCATGTGGCTGACATTGGTGATTTGAATCAGCATCAGCTGAAAGTCATTCAGCATTTTTACGAATATTATAAAAAATTACAAAATAAAGAAGTGACGGTTTCGGGTTTTGAAGGTAAGATGCAGGCGCTGGAAGCAGTGAAAAAAGGCATGCGGATGTATAATGAAAAATTTCCGAGTTGACTTTTTTGCGGGGATTTTGATTTACATCAACCTCCGCTACTTCAGGGATTTGATGAAGGAGGTGCGACCAAAGGATCAAGATCCATAACACTCATCTCAACCAGTGTATCCAAGGGGGTTCCCGATGCGTACACGACTGCTTTCTTCGCGGCCATGCATGCGCGTCGGGATCAGTCAAAAATAGTTCTGACTAATTCAGGACTTTTTTTGACCGAGGAATTGACAGCGCATCGCTTTATCCGTATACTCTTTTCAACTATGAACGTCTCTGAACTCGCGCGACAATTAAAAATCAATACCAAAGATTTGTTGGAAATTTTGCCGCAATATGGTTTTGATATTGGTGTGCGCGCCGTGAAAATTGATGATCGCGTCGCCGAACAAATTACGCGCAAGTGGCGTTTTATTCGGCGCGATTTGGAAGAAAAACGGCGCAAAGAACAAGAAGAAAAAAAAATAAAGGAGCGTGCGTTGCGCAAGGAAATGGGACATAGCGTTGTTTTGCCTGCGCTTATTACGGTGCGTGCTTTGGCCGAACGCATGAATTTGCCGACGACACAAGTGATTATGGAACTAATGAAAAACGGGATTTTGGCCAATCAAAATCAGAATATAGATTTTGACACGGCCGCAATTTTGGCGGAAGAACTGGGTTTTCGCGTGGAGCGTGAAGGCGAAGAATCCGCAGTGCAAGAAAAAGAAGATACGCGCTCGCAGGGTTTGGAAGAAGCCTTGGCGCGAGGAGTGGAAGGGGGCGAGCCTCGTCCGCCCGTGATTGTGGTTATGGGTCATGTGGATCATGGCAAAACCAAATTGCTGGACACAATTCGCTCCACCAATGTTATGGGCAAAGAGGCGGGTGGCATTACGCAACATATTGGCGCGTATCAAACTATTTGGCAAGATCCCAAAACCAAAGTTGAGCGCGCGATTTCTTTTATTGATACTCCCGGTCACGAAGCTTTTTCCATGATGCGCAGTCGTGGTGCCAAAGTCGCGGATATTGCCATTTTAGTAGTGGCCGCTGATGATGGAGTCAAACCGCAAACCGAAGAAGCAATCAATATTATTCGCGCGGCTAAATTACCGCTCGTTGTGGCTATTAATAAAATTGATAAAACTACCGCGGATATTGAACGCGTAAAAAATGAATTGTCGCAAAAAAATGTTTTGCCCGAAGATTGGGGCGGCGATGTTCCGGTGGTCGGGATTTCCGCCAAAAATAATGTGAACATTGATAAACTTTTGGATGTGTTGCTGTTAGTGGCGGATATGAACGCGGAAAAAATTAAAGCTGATCCCAATTTGCCGCCCGCGGGAACAATTATTGAATCGCATGTGAATAAAGGAATGGGACCAGTGGCGACGGTTTTGGTTCAGTCCGGTACTTTGCATGCCGGAGATAAGTTGGTAGTGAATAATGAAATTTACGGCAAAGTGCGCGCTATGAAAAATTATCGTGGCGATATTATTGCCAACGCCACACCATCAATGCCAGTTCAAATTATTGGTTTTAAAGTCGCGCCGGAAGTGGGCGATATTTTGGATGTTAGTAAAGCCGACACGGCGCTGGAAATTAATGTCAAACAAAAACGTTCGGATCAAACCAGCGCGGAACGTTCCACGATGTCCAATGCTCAAACAGAAGGCGATGAAACTCCGCAAAAAACATTAAACTTAGTCATTAAAACCGATGTACTGGGTTCGCTGGAAGCGATTGTGGCCTCATTATCAAAAATAAAACACGATGAAGTTGGCGTAAAAATTATTGGTAAGGGTTTAGGAAATATTACGGAAAATGACGTGGCCAAAGCTGAATCCGGCAGTGCGACCGTTGTTGGTTTTAATGTACGCCCGACAACAATGGCCGAAGAAATGATGCGCGATAAAAATATTCCGTTTTTGAATTACAACGTGATTTATGATTTGATTAATTGGGTTAAAGCCGAACTGGAAAAAATGTTGACCAAAGAGCATATTATTACTGAACTGGGCACGATGAGTATACTCGCGGTTTTTCGTCGCGACAAACAATATTCCATTGTTGGTGGCCGAGTTATGAACGGTAAAGTCGTTAAAGGAGAATCAGCACGCGTAAAACGCGATGGACTGTTGATTGCCACGGCGCAAATAATGTCGGTTAAATTGGGTCAGCAAGAATTAAAAGATGCCAGTGAAGGCACGGAATGCGGTATCCAAATCGGTACTAAGGAAAAAATTGAAATTGGTGATACGCTGGAAATTTTTCATGAAGAAATTAAAGTACGGAAGATTATTTTTGGTTAAAATTTTGTTCGTTACATTTTTAAGCAAACTTTGTTTTTTTAAGTTGTAAAAACTCCCTTTCCTAAGACTTAAGCAAACTTCGCGAGATCTTTTTCTCGACCACTCGACCCTTCGACAAGCTCAGGGTAAACAGGCTCGGGCATCGAGAAAAAAATCATCGCTCCAGTTTGCTTCAAAGATTAATTGGATGTTGGACTGTTGTATTGGGGGGAATTTCAGTAGTAGATAATTTTGTTTTCAGTAATGTGCATGAGCTTTCTTACCACTTACTTGGTTAGAGTAGATGAGATGTCAATAAGGATAGAGACTAGGAGAGTATGAGAATAGCGAGTTTTACTGAAAAGAAAATTATCTACTACTGAAATTACTTTAAGTTATTAATTAGAAATTTATTTTAACATTACAGTATGTCCGAAATTATTTTAACCGATACCAATTTTAAAGCAGAAGTTTTGGAATCCGCGATTCCGGTTTTGGTGGATTTTTGGGCGCCATGGTGCGGCCCGTGTCAAATGATGGGACCGATTATTGCCGAATTGGCAGGAGAATGGGATGCTACGAAAATTAAAATCGGGAAAATGAATGTTGATGATAACACAATCGTGCCAGGAAATTATCGCGTTATGAGCATTCCCACTTTTATACTTTTTAAAAATGGCCAAGTTGTTGAAACATTGGTTGGAGGAATGCCCAAACAAAAATTACAAGCGGCCGTGGAAAAACATTTGGTATAATTTTCCGTGAAAATATGAATAATCCTTTTGAAAATGCCCTAACCCAATTGAGTCGAGCCGCGAATGTCATGAAATTAGATCCGCAGGTGCACGAAAAGTTAAAATCACCGAAAAAAGTTCACAGTGCTTCCATCACTATTATCATGGACAACGGCTCCACCAAAACATTTCCGGCTTGGCGCAGTCAATATAATGACGCGCTTGGTCCGTATAAAGGCGGAATTCGTTATCATCCAGGAGTAACCGAAGACGAAGTGAAAGCTTTGTCATTTTGGATGACGATGAAATGTGCGGTCGTGGGTTTGCCACTGGGCGGCGGAAAAGGTGGAATTATCGTTAATCCCAAAGAATTATCCGAAACTGAATTGGAAAAATTAAGTCGCGGCTATATACAAGCATTTTATCAGCATCTTGGTCCAACCAAAGATGTTCCAGCTCCGGACGTATATACCAATTCCCAAATTATGGCGTGGATGCTGGATGAGTACGAAAAATTAACGGGCGAGCATGCTCCCGGAATGATTACGGGAAAACCATTGTGTTTGGGCGGATCTCGTGGAAGAGACAAAGCCACGGCGCAAGGCGGAGTGTTTGTTTTATTGGAAGCAGTCAAAAAAATGGACATGATTCCCAACGAAACAACGGTCGCGATTCAAGGTTTTGGTAATGCGGGCGCGCATATGGCGGAATTATTAGCAGTGCAAGGATTTAAAATTGTGGCAGTCAGTGATTCCAAAGGCGCGATAAAAAGTGCGAACGCGCTTGATATTTCTGCGCTAACGGCGCACAAAGAAAAAAATAGTGCAGTTACCGGCTTTACCGGAACAGAAACGATTACCAATGAACAATTACTGGAATTACCAGTGGATATTTTAATTCCGGCGGCTTTGGAAAATCAAATCACGGCCGAAAACGCGGGAAGAATCAAAGCCAAAATGATTTTGGAATTGGCCAATGGTCCGACCACGCCGGAAGCGGATGCCATTTTGTTTAAAAATAATGTGGTCGTTGTTCCCGATATTCTCGCCAATGCGGGTGGCGTGACGGTCAGTTATTTTGAACAAGTGCAAAATGCCAGTAATTATTATTGGACGGACGAAGAAGTAATGGAAAAATTGCAAAAAATAATGATCACTGCTTTTGCCGGAGTTTGGGCAACGAAAGAAAAATATGCCATTGATTTGCGTACGGCCGCTTTTGTTACGGCTTTGGAGCGAGTGGGCGCGGCTATGAAAGCGCGGGGATTAGTTTAAATTTCTTTTTTATCAATTTCTTTACCGACTTCCTTAAACATTTTTCGTAAACGAATAATGCGGCCGTGTACAGTAGAAAGTTTCATTTTAAGTTGTTTCGCTATTTCAGCGTACGATAATCCATCAATAAAATAAAGTCGAAAAATAATCCGGTCTTGCTCATCAAGTGTTTCAATTTTTGCTTCAATATTTTTTATTTTCTCCTGTTCGGTTACATGGGATTCCGGTGAAGTTGGCGGTTGGCCATGCATTCCGTCTATATATGATTCCCTAATTTTGGCGCTGGATTTTTCAATCACTCTTTTTCTTGCCCACACATCCCGAATTCTATTTTTGAGAATCGTATATAGAAAATTTTTAAGTGAGCCGGTTGTTTCGTATTCAGGCAATATTTTCCAAAATCTGGTAAATGTTTCTTGGACTAATTCCTCTGCTTCGGCCGCATTTTGCGTTTTATCTATTGCAAAAGCCATTAGACGATCTTTGTATATATTGAATAACTCAGCAAAAGCATCTTTGTCTCCTTCTTTGGCTCGGATAATGAGGTTAAATTCGTCAATCCGCTGCTCTCCTGTATGACCATTTTCTGACATATATTTTCGATAAGAATAAGATTATAATATCACGAGTTTAGGTCAAAGGTAAACCCTTGATTTTTTTGACCCTGCCGAGTAAAATGGCTATACGCCTTTACTTACTGTATCTTTATGCAAGAATTTTTAAATGAAATTTCAAGACAAGCGGGAGCACTCGCCATGCAGTTTTATAAGCGGGGAGTGAGTTACTCCACCAAGACCAATCGTCTTGATTTATTGACTGAAGCTGACGTTGCCGTGAGCAAATTTTTAGTGGAAGCGATTCACGCCAAGTATCCGGATCATCATATCCATAGCGAAGAAATGACCGACGATATCAATACCGGTGCCGAGTATGAATGGGTGATTGATCCAATTGATGGCACATGGAATTTTGCGAATCACATTCCAATTTGGGGAGTTTTGATTGCTGTAATGCGCAATGGAGCCACGAAATACGCGGCCACATATTTTCCCATTGATGATCATTTATATATTGCCGAAAAAGGTTTTGGTGTTTTTTTGAATGGAGAAAAAATTATTGTTTCAGATTACGATTCGCTTGATCGATCAGTCGGGCATTTTTTTGTAAATCCCGAGCGTGTTGGAGGTCAAAAGTTGGCGGCTCTTTGGCCTCATCTATTAAATAATAATGTTCGGACAAGAAATTACGCCTGCATGTACGGCGCGGTTTTGGTGGCGCGTGGTGTGCACAATTTTTATATCAGCAATGGCGGAGTGGATCATGATCATCTCGCGCCTGTTTTAATTTGCGAAGAGGCCGGTGCAGTGGTCACTAATAGTTTTGGTGAGCCATGGAAACGAGGGATGAAAGATATGGTGATTGCCGGGCCACAATTACATCCGAAAATTCTTGAGTTGTTTAATTAATAAATACTTCAAGGAAATTAAAATAAAAATTCACTGCAAATCTTTTTATGAAAACCTCGTAAACATCGGTTTCAAAAAAGCTACAGGAGTTTATCCCGACTTGTCGGGATTCCATTTTTATTTTAAAAAATTCACTTTTAATATATGAATAAATATAATCCCCAAGAAATTGAATTAAAATGGCAAAAATTTTGGGAAGAAAATAAAACGTTTGCGGTTACTGAAGATTCGACCAAAGAAAAATTTTACGGCCTGATTGAGTTTCCGTATCCGAGTGGCGCGGGTTTGCATGTGGGGCATCCGCGGTCGTACACGGCCATGGACGTGATTACGCGGCAAAAACGCATGGAAGGCAAAAATGTTTTGTTCCCGATTGGGTTTGATTCATTTGGTTTGCCGACGGAAAATTTTGCCATTAAAACCGGTCGGCCGCCTGCGGAAATTACGGCTGAAAATATTACCACGTTTACGCGTCAGCTCAAGTCGCTGGGTTTTGGATTTGACTGGAATCGCGCGGTGACCACGAGCGAGCCGGAATATTACAAATGGACGCAGTGGATTTTTTTGCAATTGTATAAACATGGTTTGGCGTACAAAGCGAACCAGCCAATCAATTGGTGTCCGAAAGATAAAATTGGTTTGGCGAATGAAGAAGTAGTGACCCATTCGACAAGCTCAGGGCAAGTCAGTTGTTGCGAACGGTGCGGCAGCACAGTAGAAAAACGGAACAAAGAACAATGGATGCTGGCGATTACCAAATACGCGGACAAATTGTTGGAAGGCCTGAATGAAGTGGATTATATTTCGCGCGCCAAAGTGCAACAAGAAAATTGGATTGGAAAAAGTGAGGGCGCGGAAATTAATTTTGCCTTGAATGTTCCGAGACAAGATTTAGGGAAACATAGTGTAACGGTTTTTACCACGCGACCCGATACTATTTTTGGCGCGTCGTTTTTGGCAATTTCAGCCGAGCTGGCGCAAAAATGGATAGATGTAGGCTGGCAGGCGAGTGAGGAGGTAAAAAAATACATTGTGGAAACTTTGCAGGGTCGGACGACCGCGGTGGCGCGCGAAGATATTGAGAAAACCGGTGTTGACTCGGGAATTATCGCAATCAATCCGGTCAATAATGAATCAATTCCTGTTTGGATTGTGAATTATGTGTTGGGTGATGTGGGCACTGGTGCAATTATGGCTGTGCCGGCGCACGATGAACGAGACTTTGAGTTTGCACAGAAATATAATTTGCCAACAAAAGAAGTGGTAATCAAACAATTAGGCGAGAGAGTGGATGGTAGTGAAGTTAGAAATACTGCGCGGGGGATTTGTGTTCGAGATGGGAAATTATTAATAACCCGCAATAAGAAAATGGGTGAATATCTTTTGGTAGGTGGAGGAATTGATAATAAAGAAAGTCCAACCGGTGCATTATTGAGGGAAATAAAAGAAGAAACTGGTTATTGTAATATAAAAATTTCTTCATATCTTGGCACTGTTGAACATAATTATTTTCATACCCAACATAAAAAAAATTTACATGCGTTGGTGGCGGGCTTCGTATTTGAATTAGAAAATGAAGAAACAGTACCCCGCGTTGAAAATGAAATTCAAAAAGCTAATATTCTGTGGTTGCCGGTTGCCGAAGCGATTGAAAAATTTGAAAATAGTCCGTCATTTTGTCGGGAAGTTGAATTTATTGAACGCTATTTGCAAAAAAAAGGCCTGCCGTTTACTGAAAATGGTGTGGCGTATAATTCTGATTTCTTAAATGAACTGCCGACTCCCGAAGCCAAAGAAAAAATGATTCAATGGCTTGAAGAAAAAAGAGTCGGCAAACGTAAAAAAAATTACAAACTCCGCGACTGGGTTTTTTCGCGCCAGCGATATTGGGGCGAACCGATTCCATTGGTTTTTTGTGAGAATTGTAAAGGTTGGATCCCGCTTCCTGAAGATCAGCTTCCTTTAAAGCTACCACACGTTGAAAAATATTTGCCGACGGACACGGGCGAATCACCGCTCGCGCCAATGACGGATTGGGTAAATACGACTTGTCCGCAGTGTGGCGGTCCAGCGCGGCGGGAAACTGATACAATGCCGAATTGGGCTGGATCAAGTTGGTATTGGTTACGCTATTGTGATCCGCATAATGTTGAGCAATTGGCGTCAAAAGAAAAGTTAAATTATTGGCAACCAGTGGATTGGTACAACGGCGGCATGGAGCACACGGTTTTGCATTTGTTGTATTCGCGTTTTTGGAATCAATTTTTGTACGACATTGGCGTGGTGCCCACGCGCGAGCCGTACAAAAAACGGACGAGTCACGGTATGATTTTGGCGAGTGATGGTCAAAAAATGAGTAAAAGTTTGGGCAATGTGGTGAATCCAGATGAAATGGTCGAGCAGTTCGGTGCCGACGCCCTGCGCGTATACATTTTATTTATGGGGCCGTTTGACCAGGCCGTGGCGTGGGATACAAATGGACTTGTTGGTGTGCGGAGATTTTTGGAAAGAGTGTGGAATTTGCAGGAAAAAATTTACGATAACATCCCAGCAATTGTCGGGCAAATAACAGATAACAAAATTCAGACTGTTTTGCATCAAACCATTAAGAAGATTACTGAGGATATTGCCGCGATGCGATTCAATACTGCAATTGCGAAATTGATGGAGTTGAGTAATGAAATGGGTACGCGGGAAAAAATTGCGCGCGAAGATTATCATATATTTATAAAATTACTCGCTCCATTCGCGCCGCATATTACCGAGGAATTGTGGAATCTATTTGGCACCGGCGATTCAGTCGCATATGCGCCGTGGCCACAATATGATTCTGAATTAATCATAGAAGCCGAAATAATCATTGTAGTACAAGTCAACGGTAAAGTCCGCGATCAATTGACTGTCTCGCCGGAAATTAGTGAAGAAGAAATAAAACAAATGGCGTTGTCGTCCGAGAAAGTGATGAAGTGGTTAGAAGGGAAAGAGCCGAAGAAGGTGATTTATGTTAAGGGAAAGTTGGTGAGTGTGGTGGTATAAAAAGTTATTTATTTTATTAAGAAGTATTTAAAAAATTAGTTGGAGAGGGTACTATTTTGGATTTTAGAGATTAACTTCTGTCGTGTTTGTTATTGGTTTTTTATTATCCACACTCTCACTTTGGTTCGTGAAGAAAAAATGAATAAAAAAGCGATTGACGTCGGAATAGTTTTGCGCTAAAATAAAAATAGCTAAAGATTCTACTGACTAGAAAAGATGAAATGGAGTTCATTATTATTTTTTTGTTATTTGTTATATGTTTCAAGAAATAGAAAGATTTATAAATATAGTTGGCATACCATCATTATTGCTGGGTTTTTTGTACATCGGCAAGAGATTACAATTGTTGGATGATATTAATAACACTGTCAAAAGCCTAAAGCATAATATAAAGGTCATTTGCGACCATTTGATTAGCAAGTTTGATGGTTTTGATCATACGTTGCTCGTTAACTACAGCCCACTTAAGCTTAAGCCAGAGGCGGTCAAACTTTTGGAAATTATTGGGTTTATTGAAATGTTTAAACAACATAAACAAGACTTTTTTGATTTAATAAATAACGAGCAACCAAAAACCAAGTTTGACGTTGAATTGCAGAGTATTAAAGCAGTCCTAATATTATTTGAGAAGGATTATTTTACTGAGGTTAAAAATTACTTGTACAACAATCCTAATGTTGAGTACAAAAAATTTGCGCAAGTCTTGGGTATTTATGTGCGGGACAAGTATTTTAATGAACATAAGATGATTTTATGAATACACCCAACCAAGACTACGAAAAATTAAGAGAACTTGAAGAATCTTTGTGGCGTGCTGAAACCAGATTTGATTTTAATTAAAATTGAATAATCCTAAAGTATAATTATCGCATTAACATTCTTCTTCGCCACTAAAGGAGGCAAAGAATTACATTTTTGTTTTTTTATTTTATGAATTTTAATCTTTTAACCCCCGAAGAAGAAGCGGTAATTATCCACAAAGGCACCGAAGTGCCCGGCACCGGCGAATACGATGATTTTTTTGTGGAAGGGACATACACCTGCCGTCGCTGTACTGCGCCGCTTTATGAATCTACGGCCAAATTTCATTCCGGTTGTGGCTGGCCAAGTTTTGATCAGGAAATTTCCGGCGCGGTAAAACATATTCCGGATCCCGATGGCCGGCGTACGGAAATCGTTTGTAATAATTGCGACGGACATTTGGGTCATATTTTTCTCGGCGAGCGATTTACGCTAAAAAATACGCGACACTGTGTTAATTCCGTCTCACTTAAATTTATTCCGAAATCAATCTAGTATTATTTAAGTAATACTATATTTTCAATTATTTTTTTATGTCAAACTCAACAGAAACAATAGTTTTTGGCGGTGGATGTTTTTGGTGCATTGAAGCGGTTTTTCAAATGCTTCGCGGTGTTGAATCTGTTACTTCAGGTTATGCCGGTGGTGAAAAATCCGACCCAAATTATTATCAAGTTGTAAACGGCAACAGTGGTCATGCCGAAGTCGTGCAAATTGAATATGATCCGGTCGCTGTTAGTCTGGAAAATTTGTACGCGGTATTTTTTACCACGCACGATCCAACCACGCGCAATCGCCAAGGGGCAGATGTGGGCACGCAATATCGTTCAGTAATTTATTATACCACTCCGGAACAAAAAATCGCGGCGGAAAATTATATAGAAAAATTAACTGATGCCAAAGTTTTTGTAAATCCGATTGTGACTGAACTTGAAGCATTGCAGAAATTTTATCCGGCAGAGACTTATCACCAGAATTATTATCAAAATAATCAAGACAGTAATCCATACTGTCAAGTTGTCATTGATCCAAAGATTGCCAAAATTCGTCAACAATACGCGCATTTGCTGAAAAAGTAAAAATAGTTAGTTGTTGTAATAAATTGGGCACAAACAATATATGAAGGAGGGAATCAAAAAAATTTTTGCGTCCAAGAGCAAAACATTTGCCATAATTTGCTTTTGTTTTTTGCTTGGCGTGGCAGTAGCATCATTCGCTGATATTCGGCTGAATCAATTGTACTGTTATGTTATTTTTTTAACGCCTCTATTTTTGTGGTTTGTACTACAGCTTTTTGATAAAAAATTTTCTCGAGAATTTTTGTTATACGGCGGTATCGTTTATGTGTTTATATTTGGCTTGGCTCGTTACGCTTTTGTTTTTCCGCCCAATGCAAAAGAATTTATACATTTTTATGCCGGGCAAAAAGTAGAGTTAGTTGGTTATATTGCCACTGAACCGGATGAACGCATTGACAGTGTGCGTTACATCGTGGAAACGGAAACCATCCTGAACGAAGTCGAAGGGGATAAAAATATAATGCCGCGTGGTCGCGTGTATTTAAAGTACGATCGCTATCCGCGCTTCAATTACGGTGATCGTCTGCGCGTGAATTGCAATCTTAAAATTCCCACGCCAATTGTTGACGCCACTGAGTCCAGTAAAGTTTTTCATTATGATAAATATCTGGCATTGTCCAATGTTTTCTCTTTGTGTGAATATCCGCGTATTGGGCGCATTACCGGCTCGGCCGGGGATCCAATATATGCATTATTGCTGCAATTCAAACAAAAAATCGCCAGCCAAATCGGACTTCTCTGGCCAGAACCATATGCCAGTTTTATGGCCGGACTGCTGTATGGATATCGTGGTGGTTTAGGATCATTGAATGAAGCCTTTAATCGAACCGGAGTGACTCATATTGTCGCGGTATCCGGATTTAACATTTCCATAATTGCTTCAATTTTAATTAATCTCTGTACGGTTTTGACTGTGCCGCGACAAAAAACATTTTGGCTAGTCGCTATGGGTATTGTGGCATTTGTGATATTTACCGGCGCATCAGCCTCGGTTGTTCGTGCCGGAGTCATGGGAATTATTACTCTTCTGGCCGCTTATGTTGGTCGACCCAAACAGATTGCCAATGTTTTACTTTTGGCCGCAGTTATAATGATTGCGCATAATCCACTCGTCCTTTGGTTTGACGCGGGATTTCAATTATCATTTTTGTCCACATTGGGATTGGTTTATGTTGCGCCCAAAATTAAACCATTTTTGCAGGCTATTCCCGAATCGGTTGGCCTGCGCGAAAATTTAGGGTCAACATTATCCGCGATTATTGCCACTACTCCGCTTGTGATTGGACAATTTGGCCGTTTTTCATTAGTCGCGCCACTGGTAAATATATTGGTGCTATGGATAATTCCGTATCTAATGATTTTTGGCGCGACTTCAGTCGTGATTAATTTTACCTTTCCTTTTTTAAGTTTTTTGGTAGTTTGGCCGACAATGTTTGGAATGCGCTACGTCATATTCGTCGTCACTTGGTTTAGCCAGCTCTCCTGGGCATCAGTATCATGGTAAATTGTATGAAAAAAATTGTATTTATTGTAATTTTAGGGATCGTGGTTTTAATTTCAAGTTATTTCGCTTGGCTTTATTTTTCCAATCCAAGCACAAGCCCGTTGAATCCCACGTTAAAAGTTAATTTTTTGGATGTGGGACAGGGTGATGCCACACTGATTATTTTTCCCGATGGCCAAGAAATGCTTGTGGACTGTGGTCGCGACGCAATTATTTTGGCTGCGCTCGCGCGCGTTCGCCATTGGCAGGATCGAACATTGGATTATTTGGTAGTCACGCATCCGGATGCGGATCATTATGGCGGATGTATTGATGTGTTAAAACAATATACGGTAAAACATATTTATTTTAATGGTTTTGCCAAAGAAAATAGCCAACTTTTGCAAACATTTCACCAAACTGTTCTCGATGAAGAGAATATTGGTGCGGATTTTATTATTGTTTCCAGCTCCAAAGAATTATTTATTGCCAGCACGAGTATACGATTTTTATATCCTGATCATTCCATTGTTCAAAATCCACGTGTGCCGGGAGAATCAAGTATTGAAAGCAATAATACCTCGATCGTCATGAAAATTTCTTATGGCAAACTCAGTGTTCTTCTGACCGGTGACATGGAAATGCCGTTGGAAAATTATTTGATTAAAAAATATGGATCAATTTTAAATGTTGAAGTTTTAAAAATCGGACATCATGGCAGTAAATCATCGTCCGGTGAAGAATTTTTAGGCCGCGTTATGCCCCAATACTGCGTTATTTCATCCGGCCAAAATAATTCTTATGGTCATCCGGCATTACGAGTTCTCAAACGTTTGGCACGAAGTGGATGCCAAATTTTGCGAACCGATTCATTAGGTGATATACTGGCTATAATTACATTGGAAAAAATCACCATCCATGCGCAAAAATAATCTACTGTGGATTTTAGTCATTGGATTTATTTTTATCCCCCTCAACTTCGTTCAGGGCGCTTTTACTTTTGTGGTAAATCAAGGAATCCGTTTGTCCAATCCCAAAGCAGTTGAAGGGGAAACAGTCAAAATCTATACCGTCGTTGCCAATAATGATTTTACTACTCTTTCCGGTGAAATCACTTTTTATAACAATAATGTGGCCATTGCCAAAGTGCCTTTGGCAAAATTAGCGTTTGAAGATGCTCGACAAATCGCGGCGGAATTTGTTTTGCCGGCCGGTGAATTAGCCTTGACCGCTGAATTGACCAGTGTTACAGCAGTTAAGAAAAACGGTGAAACAGTTACGATTCCGGACAATGAAGTTAAAAGCGGATCTGCGCCAACGGTATTTACCATTGATGGTGATAATGATCGTGACCATTTTGGGGATAGTGTTGATCCTGACGATGATAATGATGGTGTTCCTGATACCAAAGAGTTGGAGGCGGGAACTGATCCTAAAAAAAGTGATACTGATGCCGATGGTTTGACTGATAAAATTGAATTGGAAAAAAAGACCGATCCATTGAAAGCCGATTCGGATAATGATGGCGTGTCAGATTCCGCTGATATTTTTCCAATGAATAAATCTGAAGTCAAAGACAGTGATGGCGATAGTGTTGGCGATAATGCTGATACTGACGATGACAACGATGATCTTTTGGACGCTGATGAAATTGCTTTTGGCAGTGATCCTTTTAAAAAAGATACAGACGGTGATGGCGTCAATGATTTTGAAGAAAAACGTTTAGGCGGAAATCCCAAATTGGCTGACTCTGACCATGATGGTTTGACTGATGCCGAAGAAGTTAAACGTGGCACTAATTTGGCCAGTGTTGATACTGATGCTGATGGTTTGTCGGATAAAACGGAAATTGAAGGAAAAACCGATCCCAAAAATCCGGATTCTGACAGTGATGGACTCAGTGACAGTGACGAAATTAAAGTCGGAACTGATCCATTAAAAAAAGATACGGACAATGATGGTATTGGAGACAAAGAAGATGTCTTTCCGCTTGATCCGAAAGAAAATATTGATACCGATGATGATACTATGGGAAATAATACTGATACTGACGATGATAATGATAAAATTATTGACAGTGACGAAATTAAAGTCGGAACTGATCCATTAAAAAAAGATACGGACAATGATGGCTTAACCGACTATGAAGAAAAAGTCAAAGGAACTGATGCTAAAACCGCTGATACTGATCAGGATGGAAAAAATGATTCTGAAGATCGGACGCCATTATCCGCGAGTCGTTTTTCCAATGTACCGACGAATGCGTTATTATATGGCGCGCTCGCGATTTCCGGTTTATGTTTTGTGGCGGCGAGCGCCGCCTATTGGCGTCGTCGAAAATTAAGCGCCAGAAATTAATTATATGTCATTGTTTGGCAACAAAATTGAATCATATTTGGGCGTTGATATTGGCGCTGATGGTGTTAAGTTGGTGGAATTGCGTCAAACTAAAGGCCGACCACAATTATGGACATATGGTATAGTCGAAGAACATATTTCCATTCATCCGGAGAACGGTGAACGGTCTCTGGCTGAACTTGGATCTAAAAAATCAGTAGTTATACCGCCGGTCAATTCTGAATTTTCATTGGAGCGAGCCGATCATATTGCTGTCTTGCTTTCTGGACTCATAAAACAAGCGCGCGTATCCGGTCGTCGCGCCGCGTCAAGTTTGCCTGTATCACATATCTTTCATACCATTATAAATTTGCCCAAAGTTCCGGAAAAAGAAATTGATGGCATGGTTCAGGCGGAAATAGCCAAGGTTTTGCCACTTCCGAACGATCAAATGCAAATTGTCTATCAAACGGTGCCACTTTCCGAAACATTGGAGAAAAATTATATTCGTCTTTTGGTTACGGCCGCGCCCAAAAATATGATTGAGTTCTATACGCGGATTTTTCAAAAAGCCGGTTTGCAATTGTATGAATTGGAAACCGAAGCTTTTGCTTTGTCTCGCGCACTCGTTGGTCGCGATGATTCCTTGACCATGATCGTGGATATTGGCGCGGAGCGAACTAATTTTTCTTTGATTGACAAAGGATTGCCTATGACGCAACGAAGTTTGAATTTGGGTGGAGCGATTCTTGATACTATTATTGCCGATCGATTGGGAATAACTCCGGGAGAAGCGCAATCAATTAAAAGAGATATTTCTTCAAATTCGAAAACCGTTATTTCCACTGAGCCGTTTATTCGTTTTTTGGAACCACTCGCGAAAGAAATTCAGTATCATTTTGATTTGTATTTAAGTCAAACCGGCAATGAAGGTCGTAAGCCGGAAAAAATTGTCTTGACGGGCGGCGCGGCTTTTTTCCCACCAATTTTAGAATATCTCAAGAGCCAATTTCCAATGCGAGTGTTTATCGGCGATCCATGGGCTCGTGTTTTGTATCAGGACGGATTAAAACCGATTTTGAATGAAATCGCTCCACGCATGGCCGTAGCGCTTGGTTTGGCATTGCGTCATTTTTAGCTTTTTACTATACTAGGTATGGCAAAAGATTGGCATATACTGTTGATTGAGAGCGATTCTTTTTTGCTTTCAATGTATAAAGCCAAATTTGAACAAGCAGGCTGGCGTGTTAGCGTGGCTGATAATGGCTTGGATGGATTGGTTGAAGCTAAACGGAAAAAACCGGATATTATTATGCTGGAAGTTCTTTTGGAACAGACCGATGGTTTTACTGTTTTGGCGGAATTAAAAAAAGATCGGCAAACTACCAACATACCGGTTGTTTTCCTTACTAGTTTGGGACAAAAACAAGATGTGGAAAAAGGATTGGCTCTTGGTGCGATTGAATATTTAATTAAAGCGTATTGCCAGCCTTCTGAGACTATTGTTATTTTAAATCGAATTTTGGAGTCACATTAATTTTTTGTTTTCGGATATTTATTATTTTTTTATATGAATATGAATAAAAAAGGACTTGCCCTGAGTTCGTCGAAGGGATTTACGCTCATTGAACTGTTGGTGGTCATTGCCATTATCGCCTTGCTTTCCACTTTGGCGGTAATCGCTTTGGGATCAGCGCGCAAAAAAGCCAATGATGCTAAACGTTTGTCTGATATGACTCAGATTCGTTTTGCTTTGGAAAGTTATTTTACCAAACGCAATACATATCCAACTACTTTGCCGGCCGGTGTTGTTTTGGGAGTGGGAAACGCGACTTGTCTCAATACCACAGGTTTTGCTGTCGCTGGTTGTGCCGAACCGCTTATGGCCATTATTCCGCGTGATCCGGGCGCAGGCACTTATGTTTACTCTTCAAATAACGGGAAAACATATAAAATTTTGGCTTCACTGGAAGCCGGCACTGATACGTTAAAACCGGGAGCAATTGCCGTTGATCCGTTTACCATTAAAAATGGACAATAATCCAAACGATAATTGTTTTGCCTATGCTGATTTTTTCCGGTTTGTTTTTTTTCATTCTTGGATCAATCACTGCTTCAGCACTCTTAACTTGGTTTTGGCGAGCAAAACAGGGAAAAAAATGGACTGTAGGTAGATCACTTTGTGATTACTGCTCCGCGCGTTTGCCATTAGTTTCCCTAATTCCAATTTTGGGAAAATTATTAATTCCTCGTTGTCCTCACTGTAAAAATTTCGGACCATGGTATTCATTTGTCGCAGAACTTTCTGTAGGCTTTGCTTGGGTTTTGGTTTGGTATTATTCATTAGTTTCAAACAATTGGGTAACTCTCGCGCTTCAATTGATTATAGTAACGGCTTTAATTATTGTCACCGTTTTTGATTTTTATTGGCAAGAAATTCCTTTTTATCTATTGGTTATTTTGCTTATTTTCACGCTTATTTTTATTTTATTAAATCCGGATTCGGATATATCATTGGCATCACGTTTGGTGGGAGCAGTGGCCAGTGCGGGTTTTTTTGCCTGGCAATATGTTTTATCGCGCGGTCGCTGGATTGGTAGCGCGGATATTTGGCTTGGCGCGTTTTTGGGTTTTTTATTTGGCTGGAATACGATTGTATTGGTCTTGGCTGCTGGTTATGGCTTGGCGGCAGTCGGATCAATTATTCAACTTTTTATGATGCGCTCAAAAATTCCTCGGACTATTCCTTTGGGAGGTTTTTTGTCGTTATCCGGTTTAATTTTTTTTCTCAATAAAATAATATGACGATTATGACTTGGCAAAAGTATGCCCAACTAAAAGAAGCCGAAATTTTTGGTGAATTACAGACTGGCTTGACCGGATTATCAAACGCTGAAGTGGAAAAACTGCGGATTGATTCCGGTTACAATGAACTCGGTACGGAAACCAAACGCTGGTATGATATTTTAGGTCGTCAATTTAAATCGCCGTTCATTTATATTTTGTTGGCGATTGTACCATTGTCGGTTTTTTTCGGTGAAATGCTTGACGCGATCATGGTTATTATTTTCATTGTCATTAATGTTGGTTTGGGTTTTTTTCAGGAATTTAAATCAGAAAAAATGCTGGCGATCCTGAGTAATTATGTGGTGGCGCGAGCGCGTGTTCGCCGCGACAAAAAAGAATCAATGATACCAAGTCGCGAATTAGTTCCCGGAGATGTGGTGATATTGGAAACCGGAGATATAGTGCCCGCAGACGCGCGTGTGCTTTCTGCCCAGGGTTTGACGATTAATGAATCGGTTTTAACCGGTGAATCAGTGCCCGTAACCAAAGATTCCGTGGCTTGTGCTACGGCTCCCGCTGATGTGTACGCGGCGCAAAATATTGTTTTTTCCGGAACAACCGTGGTCGGAGGAAAAGCCGAAGTGGTTGTGATTGGGATTGGAAAAATGAGTTTTATCGGGAGCATTGCTCGTTTGGCCGCGGATACAGTGCGCGTTAGTGGTTTTGAAAAGGGGATTGGTCACTTGAGTACATTTATTTTGCGCCTGATTTTTGGTACTTTGGCACTGGTTTTTGCCGCCAATTTAATAATTAAACCAATCACGAGCAGTAGTTTAATTGAATTGATTATTTTTTCCATTGCCCTCGCGATTAGCGTGATTCCCGAAGCTTTGCCGGTAGTAACGACATTTTCTTTATCACGCGGCGCACTGCATTTGGCCAAGAAAAAAGTCGTGGTCAAACGTTTGTCTGCGATTGAAGATTTGGGTGGCATTGATATTTTGTGCACGGATAAGACGGGCACAATTACGGAAAATGAATTAAGTGTTGCGGAAATTTTACCGATTGATGATTATCATAAAGATGATGTAATACTAGCGGCGGCTCAGGCTTCGCCGTTTTTGTATGAAGCGGGTAAAGAACCGAACAATGCGTTTGACAGCGCATTGGCAAAGGTAATTACGAAAACAGAGCGAGCGGTTTTAACCAAAAGTCACATTGTGGCGGAAATTCCTTTTGATCCGGTGCGACGACGCAACGCTGTTTTGGTGGTAAGTGGCGCGAACGCAAATGTAATTGTGCGTGGCGCGTACGAAGAAGTGAGTCTGCTTTGTACCAACATTTCAGGCCATAATAAAGAAATTTTGGCCTGGCTTAAAAACGAAGGCGAGCATGGCCGACGCGTTATTGTCGTTGCCAAACGCAAAGCAAAACAAAATGAAGTCAATGATTTGGCTGGAGCCGAACACGATTTGTTATGTGTTGGTTTGATTTCGTTTGTTGATCCGCTTAAATCCACGAGTCATGCCGCAATTACTGAAGCCAAGCAATTGGGCGTGACAGTAAAAATTTTAACCGGCGATGGTCCGGAAGTGGCCGGCGCCATTGGCCTCGAAGTCGGTCTTATTGAAAAAAATGATGAAGTCATTACCGGAGCTGAGCTGTTTGCTTTGCCTCCGGATGAACAAACGCAAGCGGTGGAAACACATGCGGTTTTTGCGCGTGTTAACCCGAGTGAAAAATATCAAATTATTAAATTATTACAATCCAAGCATCATGTGGGATTTTTGGGCGAAGGAATTAATGACGCGCCCGCCTTGAAAATCGCCGAAGTGGGATTGGTTGTGGCCGAAGCTTCTGATGTGGCTCGTTCAGCGGCCGATGTCGTGCTTCTGAAAAAAAGTTTGGAAGTGATTATCGATGGAATTCGCGAAGGCCGAATTGTTTTTGTTAACACGTTGACGTATATTAAGTCAACTTTGGCTTCAAACTTGGGAAATTTTTATGCCGTGGCCGTTGCTTCGCTACTGATTGACTATTTGCCCATGCTGCCATTGCAAATTTTGCTGTTGAATTTGTTGTCTGATTTCCCCATGATCGCGATTGCCACTGATCGCGTGGATGCGCAAGCACTAAAAAAGCCAAAACAATATGACATTAAAGAAATCGCGCTTATTGCTACCGTGCTTGGTTTGGTCAGTTCATTATTTGATTTTATTTATTTCGCGTATTTCAAAAATGGCGGTCCGGCCACATTGCAGACCAATTGGTTTATGGGCAGTATTATTACCGAATTATTATTTTTGTTTTCCATTCGCACGCGTCGTTGGAGTTGGCAGGGTCGCAGGCCATCAACGACAATTTTAATTCTTACTCTTGGTGCGGCTTTGGTGACGATTGTCATTCCGCTTTTGTCGTGGAGTCGGGAAATTTTCAAATTTACTCTGCCGTCTAAAAACGATTATCTGGCCGTGTTTATTATCGCGGCTCTTTACTTTGTAACCACTGAAGTGGTAAAGTGGGCGTATTATAAGTGGTTTAATAAATAATATATGTGGATTGACATTGTCATTATTATCGGACTGATCGTATTTGAAGTGGTCAGTAGTATTGATAACGCGATTGTAAACGCGCATATGCTCAAAACCATGGGCGAAAAAGCGCGCAAATGGTTTTTGGTTTGGGGAATATTTTTTGCCGTGTTTGTGGCACGGGGGATTTTGCCGTTTTTGATTGTCTGGCTGGCAACGCCTGGTTTGGGATTTTTAGCCGCAGTATCAGCGACGTTTGGAAGCAGTGAAACCGCGGCCGCTGCGATTGAATCAAGTTCGTATATTTTGTTGACCGGTGGTGGCATGTTTTTGTTGTTGTTATATTTTCATTGGTTATTTTTGGAAAAAAAGGATCCGTATTTTTTTTCCGATAAGTGGGTTAAGGAACATCATGGTGTGTGGTTTTTCGCCATCGCGGCTTTGATGCTGGTCGGAGTAATGTATCTAACACGTGATCAACCGCTCGCCATGATTGCCGCGGCTACGGGCAATGCTGTCTTTTTTATTTTATATGGTTTTCGAGAAACTGCGGAAAAAGGAGAGAAGAAAATGGAGCAAGGCGGTGTAAGTGATTTGGCGAAATTAGCCTATCTTGAAGTTTTGGATCTTTCTTTTAGTATTGACGGAATTTTCGGCGCATTCGCGTTTACGACCAGTATTATGTTAATTTTAATCGGCAATGGAATCGGAGCCTTAGTTGTGCGGGAATTAACTATTCGAGGAGTGGATAAAGTGGGGAATTACAAGTGGCTTAAAAACGGCGCTATGACATCGATCGGCTTCCTCGGAGCCTTCATGACCGCCGAAGCGCTTGGCGTGCATATGGCCGAATGGATTCCGACTGTGACAACGTGTTTGTTGGTGGGGGTGACATTTTGGGCGTCGCACAGGCATTTGAAGAAACAACAAAGCTGAATTTCTGTTGACGACTTTTTATAAACCCTGTATTATAGAGGCGTTTTGTAGTCTATATGCCATTATTCGCAACAGACAAAGATCGTCGTTATGCTTTGCTCGGTCTCCGGATCGTGGGTGATTTTGGTGCGAGTATCGCGGTTCCAGTAATTTTATTTGTTTTGATCGGGCAATGGCTGGATGATATATATCAACAAGGATATTGGTTTACGATTTTTGCTTTTGTTTTGGCCGCAGCCATTTCCGCGCGGATGATTTATAAAAAAGCCAAAGCGTATGGCACAGAATTTCAAAACATGGATAAAGAAAAATAAAATATGTCAGCGATTCACATTCCAACTCTCGCGCCCGATGTCCTATTTCATATCGGAGGAATTATGATTACGAACACGATGGTCAATGTGTGGTTGGCGTTATTTATTTTTTTAGGTGTTGGATTAATGATTTCGCGCAAAGCATCATTGCGTCCGGGAAAATTGCAAAACATATTGGAATATTTTTTGGAAATTTTGTTGGGTTACTTTGATCAAGTTACAGGCGATAGAATCAAAACAAAACGATTTTTACCGCTCGTTGGCTCAATTTTCTTTTTTATTTTACTTTCCAATTGGTTGGGATTGTTGCCTGGGACTGGGAGTATTACGGTTGGAGATCATTTTCTTTTGCGTCCGGCCAATTCTGATTTGAATTTAACGGTTGCCATGGCGTTGGTATCCGTGATTGCGTCGCATGTCTTTGGTATTATGGCCGTGGGATTTTTCGCCCATATTGGGAAATTTGTTCAATTCGGATCATTGGCACGCAGTTTTAAAAAAGGACCGATCGGAATTTTTCAGGGCGTGATTGAATTTATGGTGGGATTTTTGGAAATTATCAGTGAAATGGCCAAAGTGTTATCATTATCACTGCGGTTATTCGGGAATATCTTTGCCGGCGAAGTTTTGATTTCGGTTATTGGCGCTTTGGTCGCCGCGATTGTGCCGACGCCATTTATGTTATTGGAAATTTTGGTCGGTTTAATTCAGGCCGCAGTATTTTCCATGTTGACGTTGGTGTATTTGACTGTTGCCAGCGCGGAACCGCATGGTGAATCAGAAACTGCGCATGTCGGTGGACACTAAATAATCCATTGATATTTTTTTCTAAATTTTGGAAAAAAGTATCAGTATGATTATTCATACTTTTATTCAATGATACACGGCGAGGTAAAACTCATCCCTCCTCAACCCGTTGTATTATAAATATTGTATTATGGAACACGTTTCATATGTGGTAATGGCCAAAGCTTTTACTATGGCTATCGGCGGTATCGGCCCAGCATTTGCAATCGGAATGCTCGTCTCAAAAGCGATGGAAGCGATTGGTCGTAATCCAGAAGCGGGCGGCAAAGTTTTTGTACCGATGTTGCTTGGCGCCGCGTTTGCCGAAGCCATTGCTATTTACTCGCTCGTTGTTGTTTTTACTTTAAAGTAAATTGATTGTGATCCTGATAAGGTGAAACACTTATGTCGGGATTACGAATTGGTTTATTTAGAATTTTTTATTTATACTGAGTTTACCGAAGTATGTCAGCGCAAAACGAAACCACAAGTAATGAGACTTTAGAAAAAGGATCTGAAGAAAGTGTGTTGGCCAGTTTAGGAATTAACAGTCAATTATTTGTTTGGCAATTAATTAACTTTGCGTTAGTGGCGTTTGTGGTATGGTATAAAATTCTCAAGCCACTAACTAAAAAATTGGACGAACGCAAAACTATTATTGACGAAAGCTTGGATCGTGCCAAAGAAATTGAAACGTCGTACGCGAAGAGCAAAGCGGAATATGATGCGGCGCTTAAACAGGCGAAACAAGAAGCGAATGGAATTGTGAGTGAGGCAAAACGCGTGGCTGATGAATTATCAAATGCCATGAAAGCCAAAACCAAAGAAGACATTGATGGTTTGGTGAAACAGGCCAAAGTTAAAATTGATGAAGAGCGCGACGCGGTGATGGAAGGCGTGAAATTGGAAATCGCGAATTTAGTGGTTACGGCCACGGAGAAAATTTTGCGTGAAAAATTGGATGATAAAAAAGATCAGAAATTAATAAGCGATACACTCAAATCATTAGAATGAGAATAAAAATTCACTGCAAATCTTTTTCTGGCTCACGTCGTAAACTCCGTGCCCAAAAAAGCTTTATCCGTTCCATTTTTATTCTAACAAGACTAATATGCCAAAATTGTTGCCCCGCCAATACGCCAAAATTCTCTACGCTGTGACGCACGAAGCCAAGGATGTTCCCAAGGCGGTTGGTATGTTCGCGAAATTTTTAGAGCGTCGGCGCGCGACCAAAAAATTGCCGGTTATCATTGCTGAATTTTTAAATTTGGTACAGGAGAAACAGGGGATACTGAATGTGAAAGTAACTACGGCGCGAGTATTGCCGGAAAATAAAATAATTGAATTGGTAAAAAAAGTTCTTGTTCCGAGCGGCTTGTCCCGAGTCCCGAGGGAAGTCGAGGGAGAAGTCGCGGTTGAAATAAATGTTGATGCTACGATTGTAGGCGGCATGATTATGGAAACCAGCACTCACCGCTGGGACGCCAGTGTCAAAAATCAATTAGTACAATTAAATAATCAATTAACCCGAAAATAATTAACACTTGTAAGGGAATACTTATGTCATATACTGATTCGGTCATTGCCTCACTTAAGAAAAATTTAGACGCGTTCGCGCCGGGCGCCAGCGTGGAAGAAATCGGCACAGTCATTGAAGTTGGCGATGGGATTGCCCGCATGTCTGGTTTGGCCAATTGTCAGGCGCAAGAAATGATTGAGTTCGCTGATGGGACTATTGGTGTTGTGCTTAATTTGGAAGAAGAAACCGTCGGCGCAATTATTTTGGGTGATTATAAAAAGATTAAAGAAGGCGATACGGTCAAACGTACCGGCAAAATTATGTCAGTGCCGGTTGGTGACGCCATGATTGGTCGGGTCGTAAATGCGCTGGGCATTCCGATTGATGGCCGCGGCGCAATTAAAACCAAAGATGTGTACCCGATTGAACGCGTGGCGCCGGGAGTTATTACGCGCGAATCGGTCAATCGTCCGATGCAAACCGGGATTAAAGCGATTGATGCTTTGATTCCCATCGGTCGTGGTCAGCGTGAACTGATTATCGGCGATCGCCAGACCGGTAAAACTGCTTTAGCGATTGACGCGATCATTAACCAAAAAGGCCAGAACATGGTGTGCGTGTACGTGGCCGTTGGTCAAAAAGAATCCAAAGTCGCGCGCTTGGTCGCGAAATTAAAAGAGGCGGGCGCCATGGATTACACGGTCGTGGTTGTGGCCGGCGCGTCTGAACCAGCGCCAATGTCCTACCTCGCGCCATATTCCGGTGTGACCATGGCTGAATATTTTGCGGACAAAGGTCAGGATGTGCTCATTATCTACGATGATTTGACCAAACAAGCTTGGGCGTATCGCGAAATGTCACTGCTCTTGCGCCGTCCACCCGGTCGTGAAGCGTATCCGGGCGACGTGTTTTACCTCCACTCTCGCTTGTTGGAACGCGCCTGCAACTTAAATAAAGAACATGGTGGTGGTTCCATTACGGCTTTGCCGATTATTGAAACTCAGGCCGGTGATATTTCCGCCTACATTCCCACAAACGTTATTTCCATTACTGACGGCCAAATTTTCTTGGAAACGGATTTGTTCTACCGCGGTATTCGTCCGGCCTTGAATGTTGGTCTTTCAGTTTCTCGCGTTGGTGGCAGCGCGCAAATTAAACCCATGAAAAAAGTGGCCGGCAGTATGAAGCTCGCGCTCGCGCAATTTCGCGAACTCGAAGCCTTTGCGCAATTCTCCAGTGACTTGGATGCCGATACCAAAAAGCAAATTGAACGCGGCCGCCGGATTACCGAACTTTTAAAGCAACCGCAATTTTCACCCATGCCCGTGGCGCAACAGGTCGCGATCATTTACGCGGTTAATAATGGTTTTTTTGACAACACGGAAATTATCGCCATTACGGAAAAGCAGAACGCGTTCGTGGAATTTTTGCAAAGTAGTAAAAGTGCGTTGTTGGAAAAGATTGCTGGCGGTGATTGGAGTGAAGAAGTGGAAAAAGAATTGAAGTCAGCCTGTAGTGAGTTTTTTTATATAATTTAACCATTTTTTTTAATTCATTTTTCTATATGAAAATGTCTGCCCGTTCGTATATTTTTGGACTCTTTTTAATATTAGCGTCTCTTGTTCAACCAGTCTACGCGCAAGATCTACTTCCATCCTATCCGCAAATGAGTGCCTACGATCATTACGCGGCGTACGATAAATCCGGCGATGTTTATCTTTTTGATGGTGATACCAATACTGAGAAAAAGATTAGTACGCATAATTCTTCCAGTGGCTACGCTGGCATTACGGTTTTATCAACGGGTGTATATTGGGGGGAATGGCAACTGGGCGCGGATGTTTATTTTTATGATTTTTCTACCGAGCAAACCAACAAATTAGTTTCACTGGCGTCCGTAGGCGACATGGAAAAAAATAATGGACTGGGACAATTTAGAATGTTGTCGCAAATTTTTTTTGAATATTCTCTTCTCAAGCCAGGTAAGGATTCAATTTACAGCAACATGAAGTATTACAATATCAAATCCCAAAAGGTTTATGGACAAACGGGTTTTAACACCGCAACAGAAATTTATGGCGATAAGTATGAGGTATTTCGCTTAAATTCAAATGAAAAATTTGGTGCCGGAAATATTTATAATTTTTCGGCTGTGAGTGTTGAAGCAAATGATCTTTTGATGTACGGTTATGGCAATGATAATTCTGGTACAAAAGCTGGAGAGTATGTCCAATACCGCAGCCATAATTTAAGCAATGGCATGACCCTTAAATTCAATGATGATAGCCAAAAAAATATCGCTTATGCCGGTTTTATAAAACCGAACAATCAATTTTCATACACTAATTTTGTCCTTGGAAGCATTTCAACAGACTCAGGAGGATTGATACAATCCTACTATCGTCTGGATAAGAAATCCCCCTATACGTTTGAACTAATTAAAACAGTTTCGAATTCCCAATTGGTGGCCTATGGCGCGGATTCATTGGTGTGGGTGGAAAAAAATGGTGGTCAAACTTGGTACCGTACTGATGATAAAAAAATCTGCACTTTAAGCAAGCAAATTCCTACGGCGGTTGACCAGAGAGTCACGACCCGTTCGTATTTTTTCTGGAAAGATTATGGAAATGGAATGGTTGTAAAAGGACAAAAATTTGTTTGCGCCGGCGATACCACTACTCAATCTGTGGTAACTCCAATACAACCGACAGCCCCAGCTCCGGTGACAAAAACCGCACCAACCACGTCGAAGATTCTTATTAAATCTAAAACATCGCCATCTATTTATTACTTGGGCGCGGATGGTAAGCGATATATATTTTATAATGCCGATATTTATTCCACCTGGTATAAAAATTTTTCTTCCGTAAAAACTATTTTGCCGAAAGAATTGGGTGGCATCCCACTCGGCGGCAATGTAACCTATCGGCCAGGGACACTGGTTAAAATTCAAACTGACCCGTATGTATATGCGGTTGACAAGGGCGCTGTTTTGAGGTTGGTACTTAATGAAAAAACAGCCGCATCCATTTTTGGACAAAAATGGGCATCAAAAATTAAAGTAATACCAGAGTTCTTATTTACTAATTACCGTGTCGGTGATGACATTAGGTCTTCGGATGACTTTAACGAGGCCGAGGCACAGGCTAACGCCCCGGATATTAACGCTGATAAGGGATTTTAATCATAGCAGTAAGTAGCTCGCAGACATTATTGATTTTATGGCCGTTAACACTAAAGAAATCAAACAACGCATCAAATCGGTCAAGAACACTAAAAAAATGACGAAAGCCATGGAATTGGTGTCGGCCGCCAAGATGCGCAAGGCCGTGCAGGGCGCCCTCGCTACACGCATGTTTGCCACGCTCGCACGCGAGTTGCTGGAACAATTGGCGAGTGGGAACAAACCAACTTCGCCGCTTTTGGAAGAACGACCGGTCGCGCGTTTACTCGTGATTTTAATCACTTCCAATCGCGGTTTGTGCGGCAGTTTTAACGCCAATATTTTTAAACGTGCCTGGCAGATTTTGCAGGATAAAACTAACGTGGCCCGGCACCGCGGACTTGATGGCAAAGATATTATTCCCTTGAGTGATGTCGCCGTTGATGTGATTGGTGTGGGTAAAAAAAGCGCCACGTTTGCCAAACGACATAATTATCCTTTGATCGCGGCGTTTGATCATTTAAGCGAACGGCCGGCATTTGAAGATATTTTGTCCATCAGTTCCATGGCGCGCAAAGCCTTTACCGAAAAAACGTATGATAAAGTAGTGGTGATGTACACACAATACAATTCCAGTTTGTCGCAAACCGTCAAAGCCCGCCAATTGTTGCCCGTGTCGCCACATGATTTGGAAAAAATGTTGGTAGTTGGAGAGAAAGCCGAAGAAATTCCATCACTCAAACAAAACGGTTATTTATTTGAACCAAATCCCGAAACAATTATCGCCACAATTGTTCCGCGTTTAGTTGACATTCAATTATACCAAGCGATTTTGGAATCGTCGGCCAGCGAGCACAGCACGCGCATGGTTGCCATGAAAAATGCCAGCAGTTCGGCCGGCGACATGATTAACGGATTAACTTTGGAATTTAACAAAGCCCGACAAGCCGCGATTACGCAAGAGATTGCCGAGATTGCCGGTGGAGCCGCGGCATTAGAATAATTTTAGTATTATGTAATTTTGTTTACAGTAACTGTTTGAGGTCGCCTGTGCTCGGTCAATTTATAGATTCAGAATCGGTTCGGCATAGGCCACTAGAGCACAGGACGAGCGAGTTTTACTGAAAATAAAATTACATAATACTAAAATTATTTAATACATTATGGAAATTGAAATAAAAATTCTTTAATACATCTAGAATAATATGAAAAAAAATACAGGAACAATTTCGCAGATCATCGGCGTCGTTGTTGATGTTCATTTCCCGGAAAATTTACCGGCAATTTATAACGCGCTGGAATTGAAAAAAGAAAATGGAGATTCTCTCATTTTTGAAGTCCAACAGCATTTGGGCGGCAACACAGTCCGTGCCATTTCCATGGGCGCGACTGATGGTGTAGCGCGTGGTGTGGAAGTTACGGATTTGGGCGCGCCGATTTCCGTGCCGGTCGGTGAAATTACACTGGGTCGCATGTTTAATGTGGTTGGTGACGCGATTGACGGTAAACCAAATCCCAAAAAAGATAAATTATACCCGATTCATCGCGCGGCTCCGGATTTTAAATCTCAATCCCAAAAAACTGAAATTTTGGAAACCGGCATTAAAGTCATTGACTTGCTCTGTCCGTTTTTGAAAGGTGGAAAAGTTGGTTTGTTTGGTGGTGCGGGAGTTGGTAAAACTGTTATTATCCAAGAATTAATTCGCAACATTGCGCAGGAACACGGTGGTTATTCCATGTTTGCCGGAGTCGGGGAACGCACGCGTGAGGGCAATGATTTGTATCGTGAAATGGAAGAATCCGGCGTGTTGGCAAAAACCGCTTTGGTCTTTGGACAAATGAACGAACCGCCCGGAGCTCGCGCTCGCGTCGCGTTGACCGCGCTTGCCATGGCTGAATATTTTCGTGATGAAGAAGGCCGTGATTTGCTTTTGTTTGTGGACAATATTTTTCGTTTTACCCAAGCTGGTTCAGAAGTTTCGGCCTTGCTTGGTCGTATGCCATCAGCTGTGGGTTACCAACCAACCCTCGCGACGGAAATGGGTGCACTACAAGAACGCATCACCTCAACCGACAAAGGTTCAATCACGTCTGTACAAGCCGTATATGTTCCGGCCGATGATTTGACTGACCCGGCGCCAGCCACCACTTTCGCGCACTTGGATTCCACGGTAGTATTGAACCGTGCTTTGTCCGAACTCGGTATTTATCCGGCTGTTGATCCGCTGGATTCAACTTCAACCATGCTTGACCCGCAAATTGTGGGCGAGGAACATTATAAGGTCGCGCGCGATGTGCAAAAAGTTTTACAGCGTTATCGTGACTTGCAAGATATTATCGCGATTCTCGGTATGGAAGAATTATCGGAT
Organism: Candidatus Magasanikbacteria bacterium RIFCSPHIGHO2_01_FULL_41_23; assembly: GCA_001782805.1. Classification (GTDB taxonomy): domain Bacteria; phylum Patescibacteriota; class Patescibacteriia; order Magasanikbacterales; family UBA922; genus 2-12-FULL-41-16. The sequence continues at coordinate 33,039 of MFPT01000019.1, forward strand.
GAAGATAAATTAACAGTTTCACGCGCACGCAAAATTCAGCGCTTTTTGTCACAGCCGTTCTTTGTCGCCGAACAATTTACCGGTATGTCGGGGAAATATGTACCAGTCGCGGAAACAGTTCGTGGATTCAAAGAAATTTTAGAAGGTAAACATGACGAAAAATCCGAAAGCGCGTTTTATTTGAAGGGTGGGATTGAGGAAGTAAAATAAAACAGCTTTGAAAATTTGCGGGAAGTTAAGTAATAAGATTAGTGTATGAATTTTTCTCTAAAAATTGTCAGTCCTGATGGACCAACATTCAGTGGCGAAGTGGAGTCAGTTAGTTTGCCGACTGCAATGGGCGAAATTACGGTTTTGTCGCATCATGTTCCCTTAATTGCGGTTCTCGCGTCCGGTGAAGCGCGCATCAAACAAGGGAATGAAACAATTTTTTTGTCAGTTTCAAGCGGTGTGATTGAAATTCGTCCCGACAATACCGTGTATGTTTTGGCTGAAACCGCGGAACGCGCTGAACAGATTGATTTAGCTCGTGCTGAAACAGCCAAACTCCGTGCCGAAGAATTAATGAAACAACGCGATCGTATGGATGACGAACAATTCGCGCTCGTTATGGCCAAAATGGAAAAAGAATTGGCACGACTGAGAGTTGGGAAAAAATGGCGGAATGTAGGGTAATAGACCAGTTGACATTTTTTAAAGTCACTGCTATAATCGCGGTTCATTAAATATATTATTTTATGCAATGTCAATCCTGCGCCAAATCCACTACCGAAGACACAGTATGTCCGGACTGCGACACCTGTGAATCCTGCTGCGGCTGTCGTGGCGCCATGGATACGTCAAGTGACGATGAATAATAATGATTAAAAAATTCCGCAGTCAAACTGGGGAATTTTTTTACCAAAAATATGAACTCCCACATCAAATCTACCGGCAAAATTTATTGGCGTTTTATCCGCCAAAATCGTTGGAGCATGACGGTGGTCATGGTACTTTTGGTTATCGCCAACATCGTAAACCTGATGCCGCCGATTTATTTTAAGAAGTTGTTTGATGCGATTGCGAATGAATCTGAGCTGATAATCATGTTCCCCATTTTGTTGATGGTCGCGGTTTTTTATACGTTTGACTGGATACTCTGGCACACCGTTCGCTTTATCTTAAATGTGAAACAACCGAAAATGATGGCGGAAATTGAACAATATTGTTTTTCTTATTTGCATAATCATTCCATTGATTTTTTTCAAAATAATTTTGTGGGCTCTTTGGTTAAGCGCATCAATCGTTTTGTGCAAGCGTTTGAGCGCATTATGGATCGCTTCTTGTGGAATATTTTGCAGATTTTGGTGGGCACGATTGTCATGATTGTAGTTTTGTGGTCGCGCAATCCATGGTTGTCATTGATCATGATAGTCTGGATTGTGCTCTACAGCCTCATGAATATTTGGCTGATTCGTAAAAAATTGCCCTATGATATTAAACGCAGTGAATTGGAAAGCGTTACCACGGGTTTTTTGGCAGACACGATTTCCAATCAATCGGCCGTGAAATTTTACAATGGTTATGGACGAGAAGTAAACAGTTTCAAAAAATTATTGCATCAAGTGCGCGCGGCCAAAACAAAATCATATAATTTGGATACGTGGTTTGAGGGAGCGCAAACATTTTTAATGTATGGTTTGGAAATTGTCATGTTATATGGCGCGCTTATTTTGTGGAAACGCGGGATTTTAACCATCGGCGATTTTGCTTTGATTCAATCATATTTGTTGACTTTATTTTTGCGCATTTGGGATTTGGGAAAAATCATTCGTGGTATTTATGAAGATTTGGCCGATGCCAAAGAAATGACGGAAATTTTGGAAACACCAGTCGCGATTCATGATGCGCCAAACGCTAAACCATTGCTAGTTCCGAACGGCGAAGTATTATTTCAAAAGGTAAGTTTTGCGTATAACAGCACGCGTACTGTGCTTAAACTTTTCTCTTGTGTGATTAAGCCTGGTGAACGCGTGGCTTTGGTTGGACCATCAGGCGCGGGCAAGTCAACTATTATTAAAATTTTGTTGCGTTTGTACGAAGTTAGTGCGGGTAAAATTTTCATTGATGAAATAGACGCGAAAAAAGTAACTTTGGAAAGTTTGTGGGGCGCCATGAGTTATGTGCCGCAAGAAGCATTACTGTTCCATCGTTCCATAAAAGAAAATATTCGCTATGGCAAACCGGACGCGACTGACGATGAAATAATTGACGCGGCCAAGCTCGCGCATTGTCATGAATTTATTTTGGAATTATCCGATGGATACGATACGTTGGTGGGCGAACGCGGCGTGAAATTATCCGGCGGTGAACGGCAACGCGTGGCCATTGCGCGGGCGATTTTACGTAACGCGCCTATTTTACTTTTGGATGAAGCCACGTCCAGTTTGGATTCTGAATCTGAACATTTGATTCAGTACGCGCTTGAGGCCGTGATGAAAGGCAAAACCGTGATCGCCATTGCGCATCGCTTGTCCACGATTATGCATATGGATCGCATCATTGTTTTAAAAGACGGAAAAATCGCAGAAGAAGGGTCGCATAACGAATTATTGCAAAAAGAAAACGGTGTTTATCATGGACTCTGGAGTTTGCAAGTCGGCGGATTTTTGGGCGGGGATGATGAATAATTTGTCCTCTTGATAAATAAGTACAATTCTCTTGACATTTTGTGATTCAGCCTATATAATCAGCGAGTTCTAACTCATCCTTTGTTTCAGGTACGACGGGCACGTCGTTTATTATTTTTATGGAAATTCGCAACATTGCCATTATCGCGCACGTTGATCACGGCAAAACCACTTTGACCGATGCTTTGATGCGCCAAACCGGTATGGTAACGGATGAAACAGTAACCATGGATTCCAACGCTCTGGAAAAAGAACGCGGCATTACGATTTACGCCAAAAATGGCAGTTTATTTTACCCCTCGACCCATTCGATTGGGGCTCAGGGCTCAGGGCGAGAACCTACAAAAATAAATATTGTTGACACACCTGGCCACGCGGATTTTGGTTCAGAAGTGGAACGCGTTTTGCGCTCCATTGATTCCGTGCTTTTGATTGTGGATGCGCAAGAAGGGCCTATGCCGCAAACAAAATTTGTGTTAAAAAAATCTTTGGAATTGGGACTTAAACCGATTGTAGTTTTAAATAAAATTGATAAACCGGCCGCTGATGTCCAACGTTCGCACGATCAAGTGTTGGAATTGTTTATGGATTTGGGCGCGAATGATGAACAATTAAATTTTACGACCGTGTACGCGATTGGCCGTCAAGGAATTGCCAAATTAAAAATGGAAGATGAAGGAAAAGATTTAACGCCATTACTGGATACGATTTTACGTTTAGTTCCGCCTGCGCCACATAATGTGGACGCGCCATTCCGCATGCAGCCGTTTAATTTAGGTTATGATAATTACGTTGGTCGTTTGGCAGTCGGTCGCGTATATGAAGGAAAAATTAACGTGGGCGATAAAGTAATTGTGAAAAAACCGACCGGTGAAACGCGCACTGGAAATATTACGAAAATTTTTACGTTTAAAGGAACGACGCGGATTGAAGATACACAAGCCTCGGCCGGAGACATTGCTATGATCGCGGGAATCGCGGACATTGATATTGGGGAAACGATTTGTGTGTCGGCGGATCAAGAACCATTGCCTGCGATTAAAGTTGACGAACCAACAATTTCCCTGAATTTTTTGGTGAATAATTCGCCGTTTGCCGGACGCGAAGGAAAATTTGTGACCAACAGTCAAATTCGCGAACGCTTGGAAAAAGAATTGGAAGTGAACGTGGGTTTGAAAATTGATTTTTCCGCGTCTGATCATTATAAAGTATTTGGTCGTGGCGAATTGCATGTGGCGATTTTGTTGGAAAATATGCGGCGCGAAGGTTTTGAAATTCAAGTTTCGCAACCACAAGTTATTATTAAAGAAATACTTTCGACAAGCTCAGGACAAGTTATTAAAGTAGAACCATTTGAAGAAGTCACGGTTGATGTTCCCGATGAATTTGCCGGCACAGTGATTGAAAAATTGGGACGACGCAAAGCCCAGATGACTGATATGCGTCAAAAAGACGGCCAAACGCGCATTATTTTTGAAATGCCCACACGGGGATTGTTAGGTTATCGCGGTCAATTTGTCATGGACACGCGTGGCGAAGGAATTTTATGCAGTCGCGTTTTGGAATTTCGTCCGTATGTCGGTGAAATTGCCAAACGTGATGTTGGTTCTATGGTTTCCATGGTGGATGGCAAAGCGCTTGGTTTTTCTTTATTTAATTTGCAGGATCGCGGTGTTTTGTATATTCCTCCCGCGACCGAAGTGTATGAAGGCATGGTCATTGGTAATGTCAGTAAAGGCCAGGACATGGCGGTGAATCCAATCAAAGGAAAACAACTCACGAATATGCGCGCTAGTGGAACAGACGAAGCATTGACTTTGGTTCCTCCTATGGAAATTACATTGGAACGCGGTTTGGAAGTGATGGCCGAAGATGAATATCTGGAAATTACGCCCAAAAGTATCCGTTTGCGCAAGCAGTATTTGAAAGAAAATGAGCGCGTGCGCGCCGGCCGAAGCAGTAAATAATTTTTTTAATCATTGTAATTACTATATGGCTTTCTATAACAAGGAGAAGCGGTCAGAATACGGCGGTCCGAAAAAATTTGGTAATGGGGGAGGATTTGATCGCAACGACCGTGGGGATCGAGGTGGTCGAGGTGGTTTTGGCGGCCGAACAGAAATGTTTCAGGCCGTATGTAGTCAATGTCAAAAGGATTGTGAAGTTCCGTTTCGTCCGAATGGCCGCAAGCCGGTTTTCTGTAGTATTTGTTTTGGTAAACAAGGTGGTACGAGTCCTGACAAAGGCGGAGAACGTAGTTTTGGGCGACCAGAGAGAAGTTTTGATCGTCCTTCATTTGGCGGCCGCGGATCACGCGATTTTGCGCCCAGTCGTCCCGCCCCCCAAGAAAATCTTAAAGAACAATTTGACAAACTGAGTAACAAACTCGATCGCATTATAGATTTGTTAATGAAAACTGAAGCGCCGACTCCTTCAAAAATGGAAATGGAATTGGAAAATGAAGAAGATAAAATGCCTCCAATTGTGAAAAAAGTTAAAAAAGTGGCGAAGGCGAAAAGGAAATAAAATAAATTATTAGTGGAGATTGTCTCCTAGTTAATCCCCATTTTATTTGACAAGCCAAATTGTTCTTGGTATATTTTTCCCAATCGTCCATTTAACGCGGACAACCGCGAAATTTTTAATAGGTCGGGGCGAGTTAAAAGTTTTAAGATACAGCTATGAGTCAGACATTATATGTCGGTAACGTCTCATACCAATCCACTGATGAAAGTTTAGCCACGGCTTTTGGCCAGGCCGGAACTGTCGTATCAGCCAAGATTGTTATGGACAAATTTACCGGACGATCTCGTGGTTTTGCTTTCGTCGACATGGATACAGCCGAAAGCGCCCAAAAAGCAATTGATTTGCTTAATGGCAAAGACCTCGATGGCCGCGAGCTTCGCGTAAGCTTGGCCCGTCCCAAAGAAGACCGACCACCTCGCCGCGATTTCCGCAACTAGTCTCTAGTTCGAAAAATCCAAAAGACCCTGCTGAAAAGCGTGGGTCTTTTATATTGTTTAATTTTTTGTTATTCTTGTTTTAGCTTTTGTGAAATTTTTATGAATACATTAAACCAATCGCAAAAAGAGGCCATTGAATACATTTCCAACCCTCTCCTCATCGTCGCCGGCGCGGGCACGGGAAAAACAACGGTGATCACGGAAAAAATCGCACATCTTATTTCTTTCGGCTTGGCAAAACCCGAGGAAATTTTGGCGCTGACGTTTACGGATAAAGCCGCGAACGAATTACTGGAACGCGTGGATGCGCGTTTGGAATTGGGCTATGTGGATCTGCAAGTTTCCACATTTCATAAATTTTGCGAACGACTACTCCAAGAATACGCGCTGGACATTGGATTGCCACGCCAATTTAAATTAATTACGGAAACTGATGCCTGGCTTTTATTGCGTGATAAAATATATGAACTTGGTTTGGGTTATTATCGTCCGCTTGGCAATCCGGTCAAATATATTTCTGATTTATTGCGTCATTTTTCCAAATGTAAAGATGAGTTAATTACTCCTGCGGATTATTTGGCGCACGCGGAAAGTGTGGCGCATGAAACAGGCAGTGAAACTGGAGATGAAAAATCGCGTTTGACTGAACTCGCGAACGCGTATCACGCGTATAATCAATTGATTTTACAAGCCAGTGGATTGGATTTTGGTGATTTGATTTTTTATAGCGTGCAATTATTGCGCACGCGTCCGGAAATTTTGCAGAAAGTTAATAAGCAATATAAATATATTTTGGTGGATGAATTTCAAGATGTGAATTGGGCGCAATATCAATTGGTGAAAGAACTCGCACGCGGTGGCCAGCTAACAGTGGTTGGTGACGACGATCAATCAATTTACGCGTTTCGCGGCGCCAGTGTTTCCAATATCTTGCGTTTTAAAGATGATTATCCCACGGCCAAAAGCATTGTGTTGAATGCCAATTATCGCTCGCGTCTGGAAATTTTGGATGTCGCGTATAGGTTAATTCAAAATAATAATCCGGATCGGTTGGAAGTAAAATTAGGTTTGGATAAAAAATTAATCGCGTCCGCGGAGTTTGGTGTTTTGCAAAAAAATCAAACAGTTGTAACTTATTTGAAAGCGGAGACAATAGACGCGGAAGTGCGTGGCGTAATTCAAGAAATTATCAGCTTAAAACAAAATAATCCGGACACGGTTTGGGATGATTTCGCGATTTTGGCGCGCGCGAATAATCATCTGGATCCGTTTATTCGCGGACTGGAAGTGGCGGGAATTTCGTATGAATTTTTATCCGCGGCCGGGCTATATCGTCAACCGATTGTGTTGGACGCGTTTAGTTTTTTTAAAATTGTGCATCAAACGCAAGAAAATTCCGCGTTATTTAGATTGTTGAATTTACCATGTTTGAATTTTGATCCGCATGACACGCAAAAATTACTGGCCGTGGCCAAGAAAAAAAGTTTGTCGTATTTTGAAGCTTTGGCTCTGGCGCCGCAATGGGGATTGACTTCTGATGGAATAAAGATTTGCGCAAAATTGCATGGATTATTATCTGCGGCCGTTGGTAAAAGCAATACGGATAAACCATCAAATCTCCTTTACTCTTTTTTGGAAGAATCAGGTTATTTGCAATTTTTAGCACATAAAGAAAATGAGGGTGATCGGACGATTATTCGCCAAATTTATCAGCTTCAACAATTTTTGGAAACAGTGACGCGATTTGAAGAAACTGTTCCCGATCCGCACGTTGCTCATTTTGTGGAATATCTGAATACGATCTTGGAATCAGGCGATGAAGGAGGATTGTATCAACCGACTGATACGCCGGATTCGGTGAATGTTTTGAGCGCGCATGGCGCCAAAGGTTTGGAATTTAAATATGTGTTTGTGGTCAACATGGTGGAAGAACGATTTCCGACGCGTCGTCGTGGAACTGGTTTGGAAATTCCCGAAGAACTTATTCATGAACATGTGCCCGAAGGAGATTATCATCTGGAAGAAGAAAGACGTTTGTTTTATGTAGCGACTACGCGCGCCAAAGAGCGTTTATATTTTTCCAGCGCGGAAAATTATGGTGGCGTGCGCGCTAAAAAAGTGTCGCGATTTTTGGTGGAAGCGGGCGTTGTGGAAGAAACTCCTAAAAAAGAAAAACCTGTCGTGAGTTTGTCTCGCAGTGAGCTTGTCGAATTGTCGAGCCAATCAGAACCGAAAAAATCAGTTACTGATTTTGCCCCGCCAATTATGAGGCCGGCAAAAGAAAATCCCGTAGTTTACGAATTACCCAAAGCCTTTTCTTTTTCCCAAATAAAATCATACCAAACCTGTCCGTACCAATATAAGTTGGCGCATATTTTAAAATTACCCACGAAGAGCTCGTTTAATTTTAGTTTTGGCCAAAGTATGCATGCGACTTTGCAAGATTTTTATACCAAAGTGCAGACGATGAATCGCGCTAAACAAGAATCTTTATTTTCCCTGCCATTGGTCTCGGCCGCAATCATGTCGGCTGACAGCGTAAAAGTACCAACACTCGCGGAATTATATAAAATGTATGACGCGCATTGGATTCCGGATTGGTATGAAAATAAAAAACAACGCGCGGAATATTATGCCAAAGGAAAAGATATTTTGAAAAAGTTTTACGCGGCCGAAGATGGACGCTGGACAATTCCCGTATCCTTGGAAGGCTGGTTTAAAATTAAAGTGGGAAATTATTTGGTGCATGGTCGCATTGATCGCGTGGATCAAGCTTCCGATGGAACGCTCCATATTATTGATTACAAAACCGGCCAAGCAAAAGAAACACTGACGACCGAAGACAAAGAACAATTATTGATTTACCAAATCGCGGCCGAAACTTTACCTGAATATCGCCAGATTGGTAAAACTGGACAGCTGACTTTTTATTATTTAAATGATATTTTGAAAACCTCTTTTCTCGGTGATCCGGAAGATTTGGAAAAAATAAAAGGAAAAATAACTGCGACAATTGACCAAATTTATGCGGGAAATTTTACGGCCACACCGAGTCAGTTTATTTGCAAACATTGTGATTTTCGGGATATTTGCGAATTTAGAGTTGGGTAAAATTTTAAATATATAAAAATATCTCGCACCAAAACTCGTCCGTCCTTCAGTCTGGTTTGCGAATATAGCACTTATTATCCTTAGCTGGCTCATACTGAAGGCGGACTCAAACATTGGTGCTCTATATTTTTATATATTTAAAATTTTACAAAATTAAATAAAAAATATGATTTTATTTATTTACACCATCCTTTTCCTCCTGTACGTTCCCGTCCTCATTTTCATGCTCTACACGCTCTACGCCATCGTAAAAGGCGCGCCATATGTGCCCCTGGCGCGAGAAAATGTGATGATTATGATTCAAACTGCTAAACTTAAATCAACTGATATTTTTTTTGATTTGGGTTCGGGTGATGGTCGGCTGTTACGCGCGGCCGCGCCATTGGTAAAACAATGTGTGGGAATTGAAATTAATCCTTTATTGTATTATTGGAGTAGATTTTTGTGTCGGAATTATAAAAATATTACCATTAAACGTCAGGATTTATGGACAACTGATCTCCGTGAGATTAATGTCATCAGTTTATTTTTCATTGCTCATAAAATGGATAAACTGGCGATTAAATTAAGTCGTGAGCTTAAAACCGGCGCACGTGTTGTTTCGTATGGTTTTAAATTTTCCTCATGGAAACCAACGGAAAAAAATGGAAAAGTATATTTATATATTTTTCCCGATTGCGTACTCTAGACAAGTATGGTACTCTGCATATATCAATCTCTGTACTTTATGACATTTACGCCACTTGGTGACACACTTAAAAATAAAATTGACAAAAATAGTATTCTTGGCCGTCAATTGGAATCAGCCGGATCAATTGAAGCCGCAGAAACAGTTTTGCGCGAAATGTTTGGAGATTTGGCTAATCAAGCCAAACCGCTATTTTTAAAAAATCGCACGCTAACCGTCAGTTGTGCCAGTTCAGCGATTGCTCAGGAAATCAGAGTAAATCAAGTAAAAATCGTGGAAAATATCAACGCGAAACTAGGAAAAAACGAAGTTGACCGTATTCGGTATTTGGCGTAGAATAGTTGGATAATACCGCGTTATGACCATCCGTCACTACTTAATAACTATGGCCTTGGCCACACTTTTGTGTTGGCTGTCTTGGATTTTGGTACTTATAAATATCGATCCTTTTGTGGCGAATCTTTTTGGGTTAGGATTTTTTTATGTCAGTTTTTTCTTTTCATTAATCGGCACTACGGCTCTTGGTTTATTTTTTATGTATCAGCATCGTTGGCAGAACAAGGCGCCATTGTTTGCCTATGTGGCGAAAAGTTTTCGGGAAGCCATATTTGTATCCGGATTTCTTACTCTCGCGATTTTTTTGCAGGGAGAACAATGGTTGAATTGGTGGACAGGATCACTCTTGGCCGCAGGATTTATTTTGTTTTTGTCATTAATAATGTCCTTGGCTCCGCGACACGAAGCCCGCTCTGATTACTCACCAAATAATTTTGTTTAGTATGCGTCAATCCCAATTATTTACCAAAACGCAAAAGCAAGTTTCCGAAGAAGAAGTCAGTGTGAACGCCCAATTATTAATGCGTGCCGGTTTTGTGGATCGTTTATTCGCCGGAGTTTATACCATGTTGCCGCTTGGTTTGCGCGTGCTCGCTAAAATTGAAAATATTATTCGCGCAGAAATGAATCGTGTTGGCGGACAAGAAGTCTTGATGCCTGCTTTGCATCCCAAAGAAAATTGGTTGGCAACTGGTCGTTGGGATGCGCTTGATGTATTATTTAAATTAAATGGCAGTGGGGATAAAGAATATGCACTCGGCGCGTCGCACGAAGAAGTCGTGACTCCGCTGGTAAAAAAATTTGCGTTTTCGTATAAGGATTTGCCGCAAGCTGTCTACCAAATTCAAACTAAATTTCGCAATGAAGCGCGGGCGAAATCCGGAATTTTGCGCGGACGTGAATTTCGCATGAAAGACATGTATTCATTTCACCACAATCAGGCTGATTTGGACGAATATTATAGCCAAATGATTGAAGCTTATTGGCGCGTTTACACCCGATGCGGAATTCGCGAACAAACTTATTTGACGTTTGCCTCGGGCGGGACTTTTTCCCAATATTCGCATGAATATCAAACCGTCACGAATGCTGGGGAAGATTTGATTTATGTTTGCGACCAATGCCAGATTGCCATCAATCAAGAAATTATTGCGGATACCAATAATGCTTGCGGTCAATGTAAAAATACTGATTTGCGCCAAGTGAAAGCGATTGAAGTCGGTAATATTTTTAAATTGGGTACCAAGTATAGCGCGCCATTTAATTTTACTTATACTGATGAAAATAATACGTCACAGCCGGTGATAATGGGTTGTTATGGCATTGGTCCATCACGCGTTATGGGAACAATTGTGGAAGTTCATCACGATGACAAAGGTATAATTTGGCCGGCGGAAGTGGCTCCATTTACCATTCACTTAATTTCATTGTGCCAAACAAGTAATGATGTGACCATGGCCAATGAATTATATAAAAAATTAACTGATGCGGGTATCGAAGTTTTATATGATGATCGGCCGGACGCGCGCGCTGGTGAAAAATTCGCTGACAGCGATTTGTTGGGAATTCCTTTGCGCGTTATTGTCAGTGCGAAAACTATCGCTGCGCACACAGTAGAAGTAAAGCCGCGATCCAGCGCTGAATCAAGTTTGACTCCATTGACTGAATTTTTAGCTCGCTATGTTTAAATTTTGGCAAAGAAATGGCAAGGATCTTGGTGTTGATTTAGGTACGGCCAACACGCGCATTTATACGACTGAAAAAGGAATTACCATCGATGAACCAACTGTTGTGGCGGTGAACACCAAAACCGAACAGATTTTGGCAGTAGGTGATGAAGCCAAGCAAATGTTGGGCAAGACTCCACCTCATATTTTGGTTACTCGGCCATTGCAACACGGCATTATTTCCGATTATGAAGTCGCAGAAAAATTATTGCGTTATTTTATTGATAAAGTTCATGATGGCGGATTGTCCATGCTGTCCCGTCCGCGCGTAATTGTTGGCGTGCCGCTTAACGTGACCGAAGTGGAAGCCAAAGCAGTTGAAGATGCGATTATAGGGGCCGGAGCGCGCGAGGTTTTTATTGTCCAAGAACCAATTCTCGCCGCTATTGGCGGTCGAATGCCGATTGAAGATCCGGTCGGTAATTTATTGGTGGATATTGGCGCCGGTAAAACCGAAATCGCGGTCATTTCTCTGCATGGAATCGTGACCTGGAAATCAACTCCTATTGCCGGCGAAGAAATGAACAAAAATATTGTCCAATATGCGCGCGAAGTTTTTAATTTATTTGTGGGTGAAGCGCACGCTGAATACATTAAAATGAAAGTAGGCGCTTTGGTTGCAGGCGGGGAAATTTTGCAAATTCCCATGCGTGGTCGCGATGTTATGTCCGGTCTTCCTAAAGAAGTAATTATCACTGACGCGCATATTCGCGAAGCGCTTGATCGTTCAGTGCGTACGATTATTGATCATATTAAAATGACTCTGGAAGTTACGCCTCCGGAATTAACAGCTGATATTCATGAGCGCGGAATGCTTTTGACCGGTGGTGGCGCGCTTATTTCCGGTCTTGATCGATTGATCGCGCAGGCCACCGATATTCCCGTACGCATTGCGGATGATCCGCTTTCGGCTGTAGTGCGAGGGACGGCTGTTCTTCTGGAAAATTCAGTTCTCCTTCATTTGGTTCGTTTGCCTTCGGCTCGCCAATCCATTCGTTCCTAATTTTTTAATATGCGACGTCGCTTAGTTACGGCGTTAATGATTATCGCAGTGTTGCTGCTGTTGATTTTTTTGCGTAAGTATGGTTATCTTAATTTTTTTGAAAGCACTGTTCGTCTGGTAACTGATACGGTTTTAAAAAAAATGTATCAAGCCTCAATCACGGCGGAAATGGTTGAAAAAAATAACTCGGTTGAATTAACGGCCTGCATTGCCGAGGATACTAAAATTCGTTTGCTGGAAGAAGAAAATACCAATTTGCGTGATCAATTAAAATTTTCTGAAAAAAATAATGTCAGTCTTGGCGCGGATGTGATTGGTCGTGATTTGGATCCGCTTGGTACAACGCTGATTATCAATCGCGGTGTCAGCGATCGTGTGGCAATCAATCAGCCGGTAATTTTGGGAAATGGTTTTTTGATTGGAAAAATAGTTCGTGTTGAAGCGCATACGGCCGTAGTTCGTCTTTTGAGTGATTATCAAAGTAAAGTTGCGGCCACAGTAATGAATCGGGAAAAAAGTTTGGGTTTGGTGATTGGTGGTTATGGTCTAACCATTAAATTGGATTTGATTCCGCAAAATGAAGTTATTCAACCGGGCGATGTCATCATCACTTCCGGTTTGGAGGCGGGGATTCCGCGTGGTTTGGTGATTGGCATGGTTGAAGTCGTGGAAAAAAAACCGCAAGAACCATTTCAGCAAGCGGTTCTTAAAACCAGCGCTGATCTGCACAATATAAGTGTAGTTTCAATAATTTTTAATTAAGTTATGAAGCATAGTTTTATTTTTTTGCCGTTATGGCTTTTGGCTGTGCCACTTCTGTTCTTTTTGCATGTGGCCGTGATTATTTTTTTGCCGTATCCATTTTCAGAAATTAATGTGCTGGCCACTGCCGTTGTAATGGCCGTAATAATTACGGAAAGCGGAGCGGTAGTGTGGTGGACATTTTGTCTTTTTTATCTTTTTGATTGGTATACAGTGGGACCGTTTGGTTTGGTATTGTCAGCCGCGGTTTTAGCGGCACTTGTTTTATTTTGGTTGTATCGCGGTATATTATCTAATCGCGAATTTTGGTCAGCGGCTATTTTGGTCGCGGTATTTTTGATTTTTTTCAGAATTTTCAGCGCCGGATTTTTCTGGTTGCGCGCTGTTGATCAGTCCGGTCTTATCGCGTCGTTATTTCGCAGCGTGACTGTCGAAATTTTTGTCACGGCTTCTTTTGTGTCAGTTTGGTATTTACTGCTGGCGCGCTTTTTGCCCAGTTTAAAAGTAACTCATGCCAAACGTATGAATCTCTATGCCAAAAACTGATTGGGTTGAAGATTCTTATCAGCCGAATCTTCTTGAACAAACTAAAGATTTTATTACTCGAGGCACTTCTCATGTCGGCAGTAGTTTAGGGAAAAATCGTTTAAATTGGCTTTTGGCGTTGACTCTAACGCTATTATTTTTGTTAGGTTTGCGATTAGTTTGGCTGCAAATATGGCGTGGCGATGAGTATCGTTTGTTGGCTATCAATAATAGCGAGCGCATTATTCCAATTCCGGCTGAACGTGGTCTTTTGTTCGATCGCCATGGTAAGCAATTGGTGGATAATGTGCCGAGTTTTTCCTTATATTTATTACCTCAGGATTTGCCTCGAGATTCGACAGCTCGTCAATATATTATTGACCAAGCGGCCAGCCTAAGCAATAAAAGCCAGACGGAAATTAAAGAATTAATTGATCAATATAAAAGTTACAGTCAGGATTCAATTGTGATTAAAGAGGACATTGATTATGAAACTGCTTTACAATTGCAAGTTGCGAGCACGGATATTCCCAGTATTTTTATTGCGCAAGGCAGTAAGCGTTGGTATGGGATGCATTCTGCCACTTCCAGCACAGCTTTGCCCAGTTCTTTATCGCATATACTTGGTTATACGGGCAAACTGGACGCTGCTGAGTTGAAAAAATTGTATAGTCAAGGATATATACCAACTGATTCAATTGGCAAAACCGGAATTGAAAAAGAATATGAATCAAATGTGCGCGGAGTTAATGGCCGTCGACGCTTGCAAGTCAACGCGCGCGGCAAAGAACAGGCGGTTTTGGGTGAAATCGCTGCCGTATCCGGCGCTCAGCTGGAGTTAACGATTGATCTTCTTTATCAGGAAAAATTACAGAATATAATGCAATCTTCTTTGGAAAAGGCAGGAAAAAGTCGAGCGGCAGGCATTGTTACCAATCTCAAGGGAGAAATTTTGGCATTGGTAAGTCTGCCCACTTTTGATGATAATGATTTTTCCGGCGGTATTTCCACCACTACGTACAAAAAATATCTTGAAGATGAAAATCATCCGTTATTTAATCGGGCAATTTCTGGTCTCTATCCTTCCGGTTCAACAATTAAACCGGTCGTAGCCGCCGCCGCGTTGGAAGAACATATAATCGATCGCTCCACCACTTTTTTGAGTACAGGCGGAGTACAAGTGGGGCAGTGGTTTTTTCCTGATTGGAAAGCGGGCGGTCATGGAATAACGAATGTCACCAAGTCACTCGCGTGGTCAGTTAATACATTTTATTATTATATTGGCGGCGGTTTTCAGACGTTTAATGGTTTAGGCGCAGACCGTTTGGCTGGATATTTACGTCGGTTTGGTTTGGGAAGTATTTTGGGAATTGATTTGCCCGGCGAGTCAGCCGGTTTTGTTCCAACTAAAGCTTGGAAAGAAGAGCGCAAAAATGAGCCATGGTATATTGGAGATACCTACAATTTGTCAATTGGCCAAGGTGATTTGTTAGTAACACCGTTGCAAATTGCGGCGCAAACTTTGGCCATTGCCAATGGCGGAACATTGTATGTTCCTAGCGTTGGTAAAACATTAATTAATCCTATTACCGGAGAACGGCATGATTTTAAGCCCAAAGTTCTTCGTACTTCTTTGGCCAGTTCGGAAACAATAAATATTATTCGCAGTGGTATGCGTGACTGTGTGGTTTATGGTTCATGCAGTCAGCTTGGTTCATTGCTATTTTCCAGTGCCGGTAAAACCGGTACAGCCCAATGGAACCAAGCCAAGGAAAATCACGCGTGGTTTACTTCGTTTGCTCCATTTGATAAGCCGGAAATTACTGTAACTATTTTAGTGGAAGAAGGCGGAGAAGGAAGTCGTATTTCCTTACCGATTGCCAAGGAGTTTTATGCTTGGTGGTGGAAAGAATCCCGATAATACTAGGATTCTTGACCCGGAGGACAAATTTCGCTATGATTACTATATCCGCTATATTAGACGGATATATTTTAAGTTTAAATAATCGCAGTGGTTTTTATGTCAGCTCCTCAATATATGAGTTTGGAAAAGTTGTCTGCTCTACGCGCTGAATCAACTGAAATCAAAAGTGTGAAAATTCCTTTAATTGCTCGTCGCATTGATGAAGCTAGGCAAATGGGTGATTTGTCCGAGAACGCGGAATATCACGCGGCACGCGAAGAAATGTCTTGGGCGCGCGCTCGATTTGAAGAATTATCATTTATTTTGGAAAACGCGATTGTGATTGAAGAGGCTCAAAACACTGCCAAAAAAGGAGCTACCGTACAGCTTGGTTCAACTATTATCGTCTCTATTAATAATAAAGAAAAAACATATATGATTGTTGGTGCTCAAGAGGCTGATCCGGGAGCTGGAAAAATTTCCAATGAATCTCCGCTGGGTCAGGCTTTTTTAGGCAAAGCCAAAGGTGACCCGGTTGAAGTAAAAGTCCCGTCAGGCATGCAGGTCTATACCATTACTGAAATAAAATAATAATTTGGCATTTTAATTACTATGTCAGACATCAAATCGTCCATTGATATTAATGATGAGTTTTCCATTCGGCTTAATAAATTGCGCGAATTGGAAGCAGTCGGACGTCTGGGATATCCGGCGCGTTCTCATCGTTTGCAAATAATTAAAGACGCGCTTTTGGTTGAGCCAGATAAAGAAGTAACAATTGCTGGCCGTATTATCACCAAACGTGACATGGGTAAATTGACGTTTTGTCATATTCAGGATGAGTCAGGTAGGATGCAAGTGGCATTAAAAAAAGATGAATTACCCGATGTTGACTACACTACTTTTATTAAGAAAATTGATGTCGGTGACATTGTTCAGATCCGCGGTGAGCGGTTTGTGACGCACAAAGGCGAAGAATCTATTCTCGTACGCGAGTGGACTTTATTGTCCAAGGCTTTGCTCCCCATGCCGGAAAAATTTCATGGTTTGTCTGACATTGAAGTGCGCTATCGTCAACGCTACCTGGATTTAATGTCCAATCCGGAATCAATGCGGATCGCCGTGGTGCGTAGTAATGTGGTCCGCGCCTTGCGTAGTTATTTTGACGCGCGTGGTTTTTATGAAGTGGAAACACCAATTTTACAAACCCTGTACGGTGGTGCTTTGGCCAAGCCGTTTGTTACGCATCACAACGCGCTCGACATCCCGTTGTATTTGCGCATTGCGCCGGAATTATATTTGAAGCGTTTGATTGTCGGTGGTTTTGAAAAAGTGTATGAAGTCGCAAAATGTTTTCGCAATGAGGGTATTGATCACAACCACAATCCGGAATTTACGCAAATTGAATTTTATTGGGCGTACGCGGATTACACTATGCTCATGGATTTGATGGAAGATTTGTTGCCGACGTTAATTAAGGCCGCCGGTTTGCCTTTGAAATTTACGACCAATGGGGCTGAAGTGGATTTCACGCCGCCGTATCCTCGCGTTTCCTTGCGTGATTTAGTTAAGCAATACGCCAAAATTGACATTGAAGAATATCCGGACGCGGCATCAATGCTCGCGGTGGCGAAAAAATTAGACGTTGACGGCGTGGACGAGACACTTGATCGTGGTACATTGGTTGACGAAATTTACAAAAAATACGCGCGGCCGTTTATTATCAATCCCATTTTTATGATTGATCATCCGGTGGAATTGTCACCACTGGCTAAACGAAAATTTGACGCGCCGAATTATGTTGAGCGTTTTCAACTGTTGTGCGTGGGTGGTAATGAGCTCTGCAATGCGTTCACAGAATTGAATGATCCGATTGATCAAGAGGCACGGTTCAAAGAACAAGTGGCCAATAAAGAAGCGGGGAATGAAGAAAGTATGCCCTATGACGAAGATTTCGTGACCGCGCTCAAGCACGCCATGCCGCCCACGGCTGGTTTGGGTATGGGAATCGATCGCTTGATTAAATTACTGGTTGACGCGCCTAATTTGAAAGAAGTAATTTTGTTCCCGACATTGAAGCCGGTTGAGAGAAAAGAGTAGTAATTATATGGATATAACACTCAACATTGAATTTGAAAAAGCAGTCCATGTATGAAAACGGTGATGGTATTCGGAACATTCGATATTTTGCACGTTGGCCACTTGGATTTTTTTAAGCAAGCGAGAAAATTGGGTGATTATTTGTTGGTTGTAGTCGCGCGTGATGTGAATGTAAAAAAAATTAAACAAAATGAAGCGATTAATAATGAAAAAGAACGGTTGGAATTACTCCAACATATTGATTTGATTGACAAAGCGATCTGGGGCGATACGCGCGATGTGTATAAAGTCATCCGTACATACAAGCCAGACGTTATCGCGCTTGGTTATGACCAAAAAGAATTTACGGATACATTAAAAGACAAAATGAAGGAATTTAAATTATCTACGAATGTTGTGCGTCTCAAACCATACCACGCCGAAAATAAAAAAAGCGGCAAAATAAAATCCATTCTTCTCAAAAGTTTATGATGCGTGAGCTCCTCATTGCGACAACTAACCAGCACAAAATCACCGAGATTAAGGCTTTTTTGGAGCACATGCCATTTACGTTTTTATTGTTATCAGATCTTAAAGAATCTATCCCAGCCCCTGAAGAAATAGGGGAAACTATTTCCGAGAACGCCGTGCTTAAAGCCCGTTATTACGCGCAAAAGTCCGGTATGTTAACTTTAGCTGACGATACCGGACTTTTTATTGATGCTCTTGAGGGCTGGCCAGGCGTAATGAGCGCGCGCGTGGGATCAACGAGTACAGAGCAAACAGATTTAACATTGCAGAAAATGGAGGAAGTTCCGGAAGACAAACGCACGGCTCACTTTGAATCCGTAACCGCTTTGGTTGATCCGGAATCAAATGTAGAATTTATTGCTCATGGTGTAACGCAGGGAAAAATTTTGACCAAGCCGGTTGAGCATCCAAATCCGTTTGGTTTTGATCCGATTTTTTATCTTCCCGAAATGGGGAAATCGTACGCTGAATTAACGACCGTAGAAAAAAATGCGGTGTCGCATCGTGGCAAAGCGTTAATTCGTATCAAGCATCATTTGCAAAATACCTACGTGGCCAAACACATTGTCGTGCCATTTGCCTTAATTATCAAAGACGGCCGAGTATTAATGAATTTGCGTAATGATCCGCACCGACCGGAATATCACAACAAATGGGAATTTCCCGGTGGAAAAGTTGAATTTGGCGAGACTATGCATGGCAACTTGATTCGTGAAGTGAGAGAAGAAGTGGGATATGATGTGCAAATTGTCAAAATGCTTCAGGATATTGCTGTGGAAAGTCAAATGCAAAAAACCTACGCGTATCAGGTTTTTCTCGTTCCCTATGTTTGTAAAATTATTGGCGGCGATGGAAAGTTTTCCGACGGCGAAGTTTTGGAAACGCGTTGGTTTGATGTCGATGACGTTTTGAATTATGAACTGATCGGGGAGAACGAAAGGATGTATCGGGCGTTTTTGCCGGAATTAAAAGAAACCATAAAAAATTATCAATTATAATTGTATATGTTAGATATTAAATTCATCCGCGACAACAAAGATTTATTAAAACAGAATTGTAAAAACCGGAATGTCGAAGTTGATATTGACCGACTCATTGAGGTTGATGGACTTCGCCGTACAAAAATTGGCGAAGTTGAAGAATTGCGCGCGATGCGCAAGGCCGGATCAAAAGCCAAACCGACATCGGAAGAAATTGAGCGTATGCGCGTGGTGGGGGAGGAGATTAAACAAAAGGAAACTGAACTCGCGGCGATTGAAATCGAATACACAGAAATGATGATACGCGTGCCAAACATAACGCATCCCGAAACTCCGATTGGCGGGGAAGATAGTTACAGGGTGTTTGAAACCATCGGGGAGCCAACGCAATTTGACTTTACCCCAAAAGATCATGAAGAATTATTGACCAACCTCAATTTAATTGATTTTGAGCGTGGCGCGAAAGTTGCCGGCGGTAAATTTTTCTTTTCCAAGGGTGATTTGGTTCGATTGAATCAAGCCTTAATTCATTATGGAATTGATGTGGTAACTGCGCATGGTTATGAATTAATAGAAACTCCTGATCTGGCGCGTAACGAAATTCTGCAGGGGATTGGTTTCAACCCACGCGGTCTCGAATCGCAAATATATTCAATTGAAAACATGGATTTAAGTTTAATTGGCACGGCCGAAATTACGGTTGGCGGATATCATAAAGATGAAATTTTGGATTTAACACCTGGGCCAAAAAAATATGTTGCGCTTTCGCATTGTTTCCGCACCGAAGCCGGCGCGTACGGTCGCGAAAGTAAAGGATTATATCGCGTGCATCAATTTACAAAACTGGAAATGTTTGTGTATTGTAAACCCGAAGACAGCGAAGCAATGCACCAAGAATTATTAGCGATTGAAAAAGAAATTTGCGACGGACTTGGTTTGTCCTATCGTGTGATTGATATCGCGAGCGGAGATTTGGGCGGACCGGCGTATCGTAAGTTTGATATTGAAGCTTGGATGACAATGAATGGTTCGGCAAGCTCACCACAAGGAGGCTTCGGTGAAATTACGAGCACGAGTAATTGTACGGATTATCAGGCACGACGTTTGAACATTCGTTATCGGACTGAAAACGGTGAAACAAATTTTGTGCATACTCTAAACGGTACGGCGATTGTGACGAGCCGATTTCCCATCGCGATTGTAGAACAATATCAACAAGAGAATGGCACGATCAAAATGCCTGAAGTTTTGCAAAAATATTTAGGAAAAAAAATAATCGGTTAGTAGTATAGATAAAACGCAATACACTCTATGTCAAGCATAATTTTATCACAAAAAGCAGTTTTAATAATTCTTCCCGGTTGGGGAGGCACGCGTCAAACGTGGCATGAATTTATTAGATTGGCGGAAAAAGATTTTGAAGTTAGGTGTCTTGAATTACCTTGTTTTGGAGCTGAACCAGAACCTGATTCTGTTTGGGGAATTTCCGAGTATGTTGAATTTGTAAAAAACAAGATTTTGGAAATTAATTATTCATCTAGCGCTAGTGGACAAAAATCAGATCGAAAATTAATTATTTTAGGTCATTCTTTTGGCGGTCAGGTTGCTGTCCAGCTCGTTGGTACCAATTCAATTATTTGTGATACACTGATATTAAGTGGCCCGGCGATTTTTCGGAAAAATTGGTCATTTAAAGCTTTGATTTTTTGGCCAATCGCGAAATTGGGTAGATTATTTTTTTCCGTTTCCCCATTTAAAAAATTAGAAAAAACAGTTCGTCACGTATTCTACAAATTAATTGATTCTCCTGATTATACACAAACATCAGGCCGCACTCGAGCCATTTTTCAAAAAATAACCAAACAAGATGTTTCGGAATTTCTGCCACAAATAACGGTTCCGACTTTGGTGATAGCCGGAGAAGGTGATACCTCTGTTTCAGCATCGGCCAGCGCTCGCGCGGCGCGATTAATTCGGAAGGCTACGTTTGTTTCTGTTTCAAACGGTACACATGGACTACATCGTCAAAATCCAATAGAGTTTTTGAGCATAATAAAAAACTATTTAACTTCCTTATAACAAACATGTTTGCACTCCTTAATCCATTCAATATTGTCATTTTTGGTCTCTGGTCAATCAGTGCCATTCTAGACTATGTGGAATTTTGCCACATCTGGCAATTAAAAGAATATCGCATTGATCGCATGCGTGATTTTTTTTCTACCAAACAAGGTCAAAGTTGGTGGCTAAATTATTTTTTGTTGATTCGAATTTTTTTGGTTTTTTTGGTTTATTTTTGGCCGATCAATGAAATTGTTCATTTAAAGCTTGGTATCTTGGCCTGGTTTACGGTTGATGTATTGTATCATGTCAGTCGATTGTTGCGCCGTTCTCTCCGCTATCCCAATCCAACAGTAAAAGCCGTACTGTTGATTATCTCGGCTTTTTTATTTGAATTTAATTTGGCTATTCTTTCCCGCGATTGGAACGTGGTTTTTTTCTTTCTCATTGCTCGTTTTTTTGTTATTAGTTTTTTGGTTTTGGTGTTGAATCAAATAACGCATAGGATTAAAGAATGGATTATCTGGCGCGCCACCAAAAAAATTGCCACATATCAAAAGCTGATTGTAATTGGAATTACGGGCAGTTATGGGAAATCAAGCGTCAAGGAATATCTGAGTCAAATTTTGGCGGAAAAATATAGAATTCTTAAAACTCCGGGTAATACCAATACTGATATTGGAGTGGCCAAGTTTATTTTGCGATCTGATTTAGACAGTGTAGATATTTTTGTGGTGGAAATGGGAGCTTATCAGATTGGCGAAATAAAAAAAATCTGTGGGATTGTCAAACCAAAAATCGGAATTTTGACGGCAATCATTGAACAGCATTTGTCATTATTTGGTTCAATTGAAAATATCCAGGAGGCCAAGTACGAATTATTGCGTGCTATTCCGCGCGATGGTTTAGTTATCACCAACGCGGACAATATTTTTTGTTCGGAATTATTACCGAATTTAGATTGCGAGCGCAAAGAAACATTTGGCGAGGATATAAAAAATATGCCTGATTGTTTGATTTCCGATATTAAAACCAAAGCTGAATTTGCCGTAGAGTGGAACATTGATTATCAAGAAGGAACATTATCTTTCTCCGCTCCGCTTTTGGGCGCGCATCAAGCAAACAATATTACTCCGGCAATTATGGTGGCGCGTTATTTGGGAGTCTCTGTTAATCAGATTACCCATGCGGTTAGCCATTTGCGTCCGGGGGAAAAAGCTTTGTCGGTATATCAGTATGGCCGAGCAACGATTATTGATGATACGTATAATTCCAATCCGGTTGGTTTCAAAGCGTCGCTCAGTATTCTAACTTCATTTCCATCCACTCTTCCGCGAATCGTCATTACGCGTGGCATGTTGGAATTGGGTGAAAAAACTCGTGAATATCATGAGCAAATCGGTGAAGAAATTTCGTTTTCCGCCGATGAGTTAATCATCATTACTCCGGATTTTGTGGAAGATTTTATGGCGGGAATCAGCGCACTCAAAGATAAATATCGCTTGAAGGATGTAAAAACAATTTTTTCAGCAGTGGAATTGCTTGAATATATTAAGAATCGAAGTCATGAGCCGGTCATAATTTTATTGGAAAATAGAATGCCGTTGAATGTGTATCAGGAAATAAAGAAAAATATATGAAGTCTTTTATTTTTACGGGATTTTCACCAAACACACGCGCCGAAGATGCTTGGCTGGCTTTTAAATTATTATTAACCCTCCCCAAACAATTATTTTTACATAATGCCACGCGAAAATTAGAACAGTGGTTTCGCGAATATTTTTCCTGTTCGTACGCGATTGCTTTTGACAGCGGAAGATCCGCTTTGCAAAAGGCTTTGGAAGTCAATGACATTGGTCATAATGACGAGGTTATTCTCCAAGCATTTACTTGTATTGTGGTCGCGAATGCCGTAACTAATTTGGGTGCAACGCCAATTTACGCGGATTGCACTGATACCTATACGCTTAATCCCGCAGACGTAAAGAAAAAAATTACCCAAAAAACCAAGGCAATTATAATTCAGCATACGTTTGGTATACCGGCTCAATTGGAAGAATTATTGGCCATTGCCAGAGAACGCAAACTTTTGGTAATTGAAGATTGTGCCCATTCACTTGGCAATGTACATCAAGGAAAATTACTTGGTACATTTGGTGACTTAGCAATGTTTAGTTTTGGAACTGACAAAGTAATATCGGGCGTGCGTGGCGGTATGATTATTACCAATAATAAAAAATGCGGTGACTTGCTTCAAAAAATTCGAGATGATTTGCCCCAATTGTCCATACTGGTTCAACTGCAACATTTACTGCATCCCATTTTTTTCTTTATTGGCAAAAATATTTACCATCTTTTTATTGGCAAAGTTATTCTTTTTTTAGGACAAAAATTTAGAATTGTCAATCGAATTATTTATTCAGCTGAAAAAGAGGGGAGAGTGCCTGTGTGGTTTCCGGCGCAAATGCCAAATGTTTTGGCCACACTTGCTTTCAACCAAATAAAAAATTTGGATGCTTGGAATATGGCGCGGCAAAAAAATTCCGCTTTTTATGCAAAACAATTATTAAACAAAATTGGTGTCCAAATAAATGATAATCAAGGCGCGTGGCTACGTTTTCCTTTGGAAGTAACTAATCCAATTCAATTAAAGCATAAGGCGCTTAAGAGTAGAATTATTTTGGGCGATTGGTATTCTTCTCCTGTCGCGCCGATTGACAGTTCAAGTGAATCAGCCAAATATATGGCAGGCTCATGTCCAAATGCTGAGAGAATCAGCAAACATATTATAAATCTTCCGACCGACCAATTTTTAAGTGAGGAAGATTTGCAACGAGTGACCGCGCTATTCTAATTTTCATTGTCTATGACACTAAGAGTTATTAAAGATATTGATCCTCAGCTGTGGAATGTATTTTTGAAAAAACAAATCTTTACTATTTTTGTTCAGTCGCCGGATTATGGTGATTTTTATCGCTCAATGAGCGAAAAAGCTTGGATTTGGGGGATTGTTGACGAATCAAACAATTTAGTTGGCGGTTCCTTGATTGTAAGCGTCCATGCTCGGCGCGGTAATTTTATTTTTGTGCCGTATGGACCAATTTTTGATTCTGAATTAACAGAAGACGAATTAAAAACCGCATTTGATATTTTTATAAAAGAGTTGCAGTTGTTTGCTCATAAAGAGAAGTATGATTTTATTCGGTGCAGTCCTTTTTTTGCCGATACACCAAACTGGCGTGAAGCTTTTTCCCAACGTGGATTTCGTTTAGCACCCATGCATATTTTGGCTGAATATACCTGGCTTTTGGATATTACCAAAAGCGAAGATGAATTGCTAAAAGGAATGGAAAAGAATCACCGTAATTTGATTCGTCGGTGTGAAAAAGAGGGGATTAGAGTTGATATTTCAGTCACGTCAGAGGCATTGGTTGATTTCAATGATCTGCTTGATGCCACGGCTCTTCGTCAAAATTTTCATCGCTTTCCAATTGAGTATATTAAAAAAGAGTTTTTTAGTTTTGCGTTACGTGGAGAAGCAGTGGTAATTCGCGCTTATTTGCCAGATGGAACACTTGATACAGCAGGGATTTTTATGTTTTATGGTACCATGTCCTGTTATCGGCACGCCGCTTCAAAATTAACTGACAAAAAAATTCCCACATCGTATTCAGTCCAGTGGACAGCAATTCAAGAAGCCAAGCGTCGCGGCTGTACACGGCATAATTTTTGGGGAATTGCCCCGCCCGATGCCGACAGCAGTCATCCTTTTTATGGTTTGACACATTTTAAAAAAGGATTTGGCGGACAACCTTACGCGCTTCTGCCTTGCCATGATTTGCCAATCAGCTGGCGATATTGGTTTACTTGGTTTGTGGAAAAAATACGAAGTGTCAAGCGGGGATTTGCTAAGTAAAATATGCGGGTTTTTAAACAAAAAAAAATTAGACGAGTCCTTAGGCATAATTTTTCTTTTCAGAGTGGATCGGAAAAATTGGATATTAAGAAGATGACATTAAAAAATAAATTATTTGGATTTTTAAGTATCTTGGCTTTAATCAGTATTATTGGACTTTTTATTTGGCATCCGGCATTTAAAATTAGAATTATTACCTTGACTGGACTTGAGCGTACTGATTATGCTGAAGTTCGTCGCACAGCCGAAAACATCTTGGGCAGTCAACGATTTGGTTTTTTACCGCGCAATAATTATTTTTTAATCAATGAATCCGAGCTTGAGGAAATTATTGTAAATAGATTTTTTTTTGAAGCGATAAAAATCACTAAGAAATTCCCCAATTCGCTATTGATCAAGGTGTATGAACGTCAGCCAGTAGCAATTATACAGAAGGAAGATTCTCGTAGTCTGGTTGACTCCAATGCCTTAATTGTAGAAAAGCTTAGTCAGATTGATGTCACTACCTCAACAAAAAACAATTTTCCGTTATTAGTTTATTTAGATGGGATATCAAGCCAACCGGAAAAAGACAAACAATTAGTCGAAGGGGTTTTGGCTTGGAATAATTTTATAACCAAGTCACTCAATGTGTCTGTAATTAATTATGTGATTGAAACAGAAACCAGCGGAATGATTGTTATTGAAGATGGCTGGCGTATATTGGCGAATTTTACCGAAAATCGTGAAGCGCAATTTACGGCACTCAACGCCGCGTTTAAACAAAATAATTTTAGCACAGAAGGTCTACGATATATTGATGTTCGTTATCCGGGGAGGGCATACTGGCAATAGAAATATACTGTCGCACAATATATCTTATGCGACGCTACAGATTAAATTAAATTATTTATTAGGCCATCAATGTACCAGAATTCTCATAAAATTTAATATACGTATCTCTGAGCAGTCGCGCATCAGTGAGCGCGTTATGTTCGGTATACTTTTCTTTATCAATATTTAAGGATTTAAAAAATTCATGTTTTCCCATAGAGTTTGGCGAATAGCCAAGGCCAAATAAAATTGAGGCAAAATCAATCGGAATCCAGTACGCGGGATGTTCCTTAGTTGAGCCGAAAAGTTCGTACCAAAAAATCGCATCAAATTGATTGACATAAGCCATCAAGTATGGCTGGCTGTCGCCAATAAAAGTGCGAATTTTTTCGCAAGCAATTTCTTTGGTAATTTTTTCTTTATTTAAATAGGGGATGACTTTTTCCTCTACCCAAGGATGGACTGTCCCCTTGTACTCTAATTCTAAATATAATTCTTCGCCTGTATATTTAATCAATCCAATGGACAACAACTCCCCTGTTTTGGCGTTAAGATCAGTGAATTCAGTGTCAAGAAAAACAATATTATCTGAGTATGGTTTGATCGGTATATTATTCTTCTCCATACAAAATGATAATTAAGACAATAATGTGTATGAAGAATATCAAAGTTTATGCATATTGACAAATGAGATTAGATTTTTGTTCGAATCTGTTATGCATCTTTTCTTCAGTAATAACGGTATAAACACTCACGCCATTTAACTCTTGCCACACATCATAATGCGGTTTGGTAAAATGTTTAATAATATATTTTTTTGGCAAAATTGCAAAATCGTAAGCGGAAAAAATGTTTAAGCGGCGCATATAATCAGCCGTGTTCGGACCCACTCCCCAAATTTTGTCGATCAGAAAGTCTCGCAAATATTCAGGCAAATCCTTTTGCGTAATAATACCCACGCCGTTTGGCTGATTGGTTGTTGAAGCCAATTTTGCCAATACTTTTGTCGGCGCCAAACCCACGGAAATCGTAATGCCTAATTCTTTTTTAACCGTTTGCCGAATTTTTTCCGCAATGTCTTCGTAACTGTTGAATATTGTTTCCAAACCGGTAATATCCAAAAATCTTTCATCATTATTATATTCTTCCACCATATTCGTAAAACGACGTAAAATTGCGAGAAGTCGTCGCCGTTCTGCTTGAGCTTGTTCAAACCGAGCAAAACAGGAATCGGCTTGGATGTGCACAATAGCTTGGGGAAATAATGTATTGTTAAACATATTTGCGAATAACACTGGATACAACTCCGGCAATGTGTAATTCTTGGCGCGGATGAATATCAGGATAATTTTTGTTGGCCGGACGCAGGATTGTGCGCTCACCGCGTTTAATATAGTATTTCATGGTCCAATCATGGTCTACTTCGGCCACTACAATGTCTCCGGTTTTTGGATTACGCTTGCGATCGACAATTACCATGTCTCCTTGCATTATTCCGGCATCAATCATGGAATCCCCCGAAACCGTGAGCATATAACTGGATTCAGGATGTTCAATTAACCAGCGATCCAAACTCACAGTACTTGTCTCGACTTCTTCTTCGGCTGTAGTGGGAAATCCGGCCTGTACTGTTCCCAATACTCTTAATCCGTATAATCGTTCCGTGGGCATTAACTTTCCCGTACTTCCTTTCTCCAGTATCCCCTCTTCAATAAATTTTTGGACGTATCTGTGTAATGATCCCTTTGATTTGAGGTCAAACAGTTTGACCATTTCATCGTACGTTGGCAGGTGCTTAAATTTATGAAAGTAATTAATTAATTTTTTCTTGCGAGCGTCGTAGGTATGGCTCATATAATGGAATCATATATTTAACAAATTTTTATCATTATTTGGAGTAATTACTTTTTTGCCAGTTTTATTTTCAATACTTTTACGGGCATCGCCAGCAATTTTTCCTCCGGTTCTGGCCACTTCCTTATTTTCTTGAAAAGTTTCCGGATTTTTAGTTTTTGAGATTTCTGTGGTGGCGGTCTCGGCTAACATGTTCAGTACTAGCTCTAAATTCGTCATGTTGTCGCGTAAATTTTCTTTAGTTAGACCCTTTAATTTTTTATAATTTTTAGTTTTAATTCCAGTCCAGGCTTTGGTTATCTCATCAGTCAAAATAGCAAATTGAAAACCTTCCTTTATCCCTCTTTTCTCCCATTCATTAGTTAAATCTTTTCTAACCTCAATACTCTTTAGTCTTTGGTTGATCCATTCCGAACCGTATCCTTTTTGAGCATAAATTCTGAGTGCGCGATTTATACTTAGCTCTGGGTCAGCTATTTCTTCCAGTCTTTCATAACCCACTTGAGCGAGCCAAAGTTTGAAAGGTTCGGCTTTTGGAGATGGAATTGACTGGATAATGCGGAGAATTGTTTCTGTATCGGCTGCGTCAGTTAACCGGCTTTTTCCATCCTGAGCAATCATTTTCAACTGGTTACATTTTGTAACCGTTTGACTTCCTTCTCCCCTTAACCTGTTTTTAAGAACTTTCCAATAGTTTCGAGCTAATTGAAAATCGAGCTGTTCAGTCAGAATCTGAATAACATCGACCACTGAAAAATACCACAGCTCTCTGGAGTCATCCCAAAGCCGACGGATTTGTTTGCCTTCAAATAAAGCAACTTTAGTATTTTTTGTTTCCATAATTTTCTTTTAAAAAAAATATTGCAACCGGATAAAAGTAGTATAGAGAACATTTGTTCTCATAGCAAGAGAAGTTGTGTGGATAACTTTTTAATTAATACCTCCCCGATTGGCTTCGGGGTAAAAGAAATTCATTATGTTGGAAATAAAAATTCCGTGTTAATGGAAAAAATTGCCTGCAATTCAGAAGAAATTTCAGGAGTATTATTTAGGACATCCGGTTTATATGTTTTAACAAATTTTAACAATTTGTTTTTAAATATTTCATTCGTAGAGAGTTTCTCCCAAAATAATTTAATTTTTGCATACGCCGCAGATAAAGATCTTTCTGTACCAAGAACTGCACCTACTGCCATTGATAATTCATCGATAATACCCTGCAGTGAAACATCGTGGTCTTGTTCAATCATTCTCTTCGACAAGATAAAGGCTTGGAGTCGATAGAACAATTCTTTAGCTAATAATTTACCTTCTTCGGTATCGCTTGCTACTTTTTGGTGGTTTCCAGAATCTATAATCGAATAAATTCCTGAGTCAATATTTACAAAAGAAGTACGCCCGCCATCAGCACCTTCTAAAACATCAAAATACATACTATGCAACTCATCCAGATATGCAAGTTGTCGATGGATTTCAGGATTCATTTTGTCGCCATCGATGTTTCTGACGCTTGATTGCGTAGTTTTCGCTCCGTGTTCTCTGTCAATTGCTGTGACTAATCCGTGTCTTAATTCGTGTCTAGCAATATTTTGCTCCCATTCTGGATGGAATGTACCATCTAAAAAATTATATGTATTTCTAATGTCAACGAAGCATATATTTTTTTCAGAATCATAGACTCCAGCATAATTACCCAGTTTACCGTGGCTTGAGACAGTTCTTAGATCCTTGCAACCATCTGGAATTTTAATTTCAGCATTGTATATAACAAGAAGTATGCCATTAAAACATGTGGCATCAATCACCCCTTCTTTAGCTTTCCATAATAAAACATCGTTAGATGTAGCTTCAGCGTGTGGGAAAACAATTTTACCGTCTGATTGAAATTTTAATTCTCTTATCTGCCGTTCTTTTTCTAAAAATTGCATTTGCTCAGGATTCAGTAATGATTCTATGATTTTTTTTGAATCTAAAAATAGATCGTTTTCAATTTTTGTGACTTTGGAGCAATCACTAGCACAGGCGTGTAACGGCTGATTATGAATTGGACAAATATTTTCTTCTTGTTCACTCATAATAAAATTTATCAAACTATCTATTCGTGATCTTTTTACAATATAAAAAAATCTATTTCAAATATCCCAACGGATCAACCGGAATGCCATTTTTGCGCACTTCAAAATGTAAGTGTTGGCCAGTGGTGAATGGTCCGGCTCCGACTGTGCCCGGTGTGGCGCCGGAATAACCAATAATATCGCCCCGAGTGACAAATTCTTCTTCAGACACATTAAGCGCGCTCAAATGTCCGTACACTGTGGAAATACCATTGGAGTGGACAATCATAATATAACTGTAGCAGGCGGCAGTAGTGCACTTTTTGGCTCGAGCAATGTAGCCTGAGGCCGCGGCTTTGACTGCTGTGCCATGTGATGCCACCAAATCAATCGCGTTATGTTCAAAAACTTGGCGATATGGATAGGTTACATCGTGAAAATACGCAGTGATCCGACGACTGCTGACAGGCCAAGATAATTCGCCTGAATCAACATCAAATTTTTCCGGTTTCTTTTTCTGCTGTTCAGCCAATTTTTTACGGACTTGAGTTTCAATCCCGCCGATTTCATTTTCCGTCTGTTGATACTGTGCTTTCAGTGAATTGACCAAAGTTTTATATTTTTGCTCTGAGGCTTGAGTTTCGGATAACAGCTCTTGTTTATAATTAATTTGACTCCGAAGTTCCAGTTTTTTATCTTCCAGTTCAGTGCGTATTTCCTGATAATCTTGCTTAGTTTCTTTGGTGGTTTGATGTTTGACTTCCAAATCAGCTTTGGCCAAACGTAATGTTTTGGCGGTTTTACCTAAATTGTGTTCCAATGTTTGTACATAATTAACGCGATCGTAAAAATCAGACAGCGAGGAATAGACGGTCATAATTTCAATCATTTTTTTACCATCTTCACGCCGTAATTCACGAATCAATTCAGCCAATATGCGCTTTTGCCGTTCGATAATTTTTGTTTTTTCGGCGATTGATAATTGTAAGCCTTTTAATTCAAGACCAAGCGTTTCCAATTTTTCTTGCGTTGCTTGCACATCCAAATTAACCTGCGAAATGGTATTATCAAGCAGGTTAACTTGATTTTTTAAGGAAATGGTTTGTGTTTGCGTTTCACTTATTTTTGCCTTATATGCATCAATGGATTTTTGAATTTGTTCAATTTTCTTTTTTTTCGTTTCAATCTGACTATTCAATTGATCAATTTCCGTGTTGGCTGTGACTGTTCCTGATGTTTGCGAATACACAAAAAATGGCAAAGTAGTACCGGCACTAAATAATAAATACAATAAAACTAACCATTTTTTTTTCATGCTTTTAGGTCTATGCAATATAGTATACACTAAAAAAAATCAACGTCAAATTTAAGAAAAAATCTTTTGTTTAAAAGAAATTTATAAATTTTCCACAGCGGTGGACAGACGGAGTATTGTATTTTTTTTGCCAAGTACCATAGCAATTTCCGTTGGTCCGGGAGAATTTTTTTGTCCGGATAAAGCCACACGCATTGGCCAATAGACATTTCCCACTCCATAACCTGATGATTCCAACCATGCGCGCAAACAAGGATCAATTTCCGTAGCTGTCCAAGATTCTTCTGAAATTGCGGTTAAGAGTCCAACCAGCTCTTGTAAAATTTTCTTGGTTTCTTCCGGTGTGCTTTTTTTCCAGACAATCATTTCCACGACAATTTTTGGATTCGGTGTTTTAAATATGAATCCCAATTCAGTTACTAAATTAACCAATGTTGTAGCGCGTTCTTGTTCCAAAGCGAATAAATCTCCGAGCCAGATGTCCAGTTCATTTTTCACACGTGGATTACAATTCGCATAATCGGGAAATTGCGCAGTCAAAAATGGTTTGGCTCGCGCGACTAATTCTTCACGACTTAACGAGCGCAGATATTGCTGATTAAACCAATCCAATTTTTCAAGATTAAAAACCGCCGGATTTTTGCTGACTTTTTCCAAAGAAAATTCTTGTTCCAGTTCTTTGAATGTGAAGATTTCGCGTTCCGTCCCAGGATTCCAGCCCAAAAAAGCAATGAAATTTATCAGAGCCTCGGGTAAATATCCTTTGGCCTTGTAATCGTTGACAGAAACATCATCATGGCGTTTGCTTAATTTTTTTTTATCACAATTAACCAAAAGTGGTAAATGCACAAAATGTGGTGCTTCCCAACCAAACATTTGATACAAAATCACATGTTTGGGAGTGGATGAAAGCCATTCTTCGCCACGAATGATGTGGCTAATTTTCATTAAATGATCGTCAACGACTACTGCCAAATGATATGTGGGAAAACCATCGGATTTCATCAATACTTGGTCATCAATCAAACTATTTTTAAATTCCACCTGACCGCGAACTAAATCAGTGAACATGGTTACGCCTTCACGCGGCATTTTCAGGCGAATGACTGAAGTTTCATTATTTTTTAAACGTGTTTTAGCTTCATCCGACTTTATATCTCGACAATGTCCATCATATCCGGTCGGTAATTTATTTAATTCCTGAAATTTGCGTACCTCATCAAGCCGTTCTTTGGTACAAAAACAATAATACGCGTGACCTTTGGCAATTAATTCAGCTGTGTATTTTTGGTAAATTTCCAAACGTTCGGATTGAATATATGGACCAAGTTCGCCTTTTTGAATAATTTTATTTTGTTCGACATCCACACCTTCATCAATCGTAATGCCGGCCCAATGCAACATATTTAACATGCTTTCCATTGAGCCTGGCATCAAGCGAGCTTGATCAGTATCTTCAATGCGTAATAAAAAAGTGCCATTGTTTTTTTTGGCCAAAAGATACGCGAAAAGTGCGGTGCGCAAACCACCAACATGCAAGAATCCTGTGGGACTGGGCGCAAAACGAGTTTTGACTAACATATACAAGTAAAAGTTTAGCCCAGCAGTTTTTTAGTAAATTCTTCCCAATCACCATCTGGTTCAGGTAAAGGGGTACCCTCCTTAGATTCAATATATTTAGAAAGCATTTTTTCGCTTAATAAATCTCCTGTATTGGTACATTCATTCGCTATCTCACGGAGATGCGGTGCCAAATCTTTGGCTAAGCGGCGTATAAGTTGAATTATTCGGTTAGTATTATGAATTTGTTTTTCTAATTTATTATTTAAATTATTAATTGTTAATAAATCAAGCGTTGTTTACAATTCAATTGGATAAAAGTATTCAGTAAGTTGTTCAAGCGGAGTCTTACCATTCAGTCCTTGG
>MFPT01000020.1 GCA_001782805.1 Candidatus Magasanikbacteria bacterium RIFCSPHIGHO2_01_FULL_41_23
TTGGCAATTATCCCATAACGTCCCGACATGTCGGGATTTGGACGCGAGGCTGAATCTATACTATATATAATCAAAGCCGAGCGGACAATGTAGGGAGTGAGCCATTCTCTGAGTATATACTGCGAGCGAGCGGCGATGACTGATATGATGACAATCGAACGAGCAGCGCGGTTGGGATGATTGCCACCGAACGAATATTGGCTATAACCGTAGGTTAAGTGAATTTTTATTTTAATTTCCTTTGAGTATTTATTGAAACGATGAAAACAGATATTTTAATCTCCAACACATTCTGATCCGGGCAAATGATTCAACGTCTTGCAAAAACTACTTTGCAGCATGCCATCGCTATATTCTCCAACAACATTTTTGGCCGCGTCTAATTTTTGAATTGGCTTCACCTCATATTTTCCAGCGGTATTTTTAATCAAATTAAATACATGCCAGTATCTTGAAACGGGGTTAGTGCCAACATCGGCTTTTTTTATTGTATACGTAAATGTTGGACCGTAAATTGAATACAGAGGTTTTTGACCGTCGTGATACGTATAAATCTGCACTTCCAAATTACTCTTTTTATAATCACCAATAAATTTGTCCAACGCGCCGATGAAAAAGGCGTATGGTTTGTCATAACCGGTTGTATCAATGGTAAATGCTTGTACATAGGTCTTGGGAGTGTTGATTTTTGGACTTACTTGTACACCACCATCATTCGAGCATTTTTGGTAACCACCAATAGTAGATATAAAGACAGTGCTGGAAGATGGCAACCAATAATCCACACCGGATTTTTGTTGCTTTGACATAATCGAACACAAATATAATCCGGAGAAATATGCAGACTCAAGATAATCAACCACATTCTCTAATTTGTCTTCACTACTGATTTTGGTTGTATATTCTTCATTAAACACAGCGGCATTAAACTCAGCGTCTTTTTCGGCATCTGTCCATTTGAGCACAACTCGAAAAGTCTGTGGTGGGACTGCAGGAGACATAATAAATTCACGAAAAATTGTGGCTCCTGATTCTCCGTTTACTGAATAAGGAAAAAAATCAGCTACTTTGTTTGTGTTAGGAAGTATATCAATAGCAGTATTAGTGTCACTGGTATTAACTTTGTCAGAGTTAAACATAACTCCATAATCCTGCGAACACAATTGATTAGTTTCGATTTTAATATTATTGGATCCGTTGATATTGTTAAGATCGCTACTAAAAGGAACACTGTTAAGCGTGGGTGTAATAAATGATCTGCCGCCTATCGCTTTCTCATATAAACTACCATCAAGAAGTTTATTTTTTTTATAGAAATAAGCATTGCCATAATTTGTCGGTAATTCTGACCATGACCACAAGATTGGATTAATGAACTGAGCATACGGCGTTGGAGCATTTGTTTTTATTCCACAACTAGCGCAACTTGTTTCAAACGTGGAAATTGTTTGGCAATTATTAGTGCATTGGTAAGTACCTTTTTCAGGACAAATTGCCGGGACAGAAGCTCCGCTTTCTGCATCAGTAACACACAGATTACTTGCTTTATCACATTGAAATTTGCATGCCGCTAAATTGACATTGGGGTTAGCAACACAACTATCATAACAATCAATTTTTTTACCTGAACATTCATGAATTGTTATTGCTCTTAGAATTGATCCATCATTGGCAATCTCACAAACTTCATTTAATTCCAGATCAATTTTGCCATTGCCGCAAAAAGCCGATGTGTCAACGGTCAAAATTTGCGTGCATTTTTTGGCGCAATACGTACAACTATTTTTGCCTGGCTCGGGAACGCAGACAATATCATTTTTAGCGCCGCCATCACAGATTTCACCCTGAGGAACATCAATAATTCCATTTCCACAAACTCCGGGGTCAATTTTTGCCGTACTGCTTACCAAGCCGGTACAAAATACCGAAGCATTGGGCGCAGTTACATTAGACAAAATTGAATCTGATATAAATATGTCTTTATAATTCGGACAGCCCGCAGTAGAGACTACACCTCCACCAAAATAATTTTTGAAATTCAAACAAGGGGAAAGACCGTATGCACTACACAATTGTGCCATAGTTACACCGACACAAGACGTTGGTATGATTCCATCTTTTTTGACAGTAATTTCAGTCTCCTGATTATTATTACCATCATTTAAAGCAGATACAACTCCAAACACATCTTTTTTGCAAGCCAAAGCAGTAAACTTACAAGTCGCGCTGCAGAAATCATTATCTTTGGTATTACCATCATCACACTGCTCACCATTATCATTCTGGATAATGCCATCGCCACAATAAGCGCCATATCCTTGACAGTCCCACGAACAAGAATTGGCTTTGAGTATATCGTAATTTTTCTTAAAATTAGTACCAACAACAGACGGATCACAAAATTCATAACTTTTTTCCGCCGCATCTTTAGTGCCATTGCCATTTTCATCTTTAAAATCAATTTTAGTATTACCACAATAACCGGCCGCGGATAATCCGGTACATCCTTTTATCGGACTATTGTCTTTATTACAATGACCATATGTGCCATTTAAAGCTCCGTCATCGCAGGCTTCAGCCACTTCCACAATTCCATTGCCGCATTTGGTAGTGGCTCCGCATGCGCCATATTGCCAAACACATTGGTTTGAGCAAGTGCGTGGGGCTTTTTTACCAACCAAACAAGTGGTTTGACCTAAACCTTCGCAGATATCGGATTCCACCACAACTTTTTTATCTAAATCAGGAATACAGGTTAAAATATCCGTCTTTGTTTTCATGTAATCCTGAAAATTTATTGCATCGGAATGCAACACGGGCATGGTCACTGTGTCAGCGATCAAATTTATTTGATGATCGTCAAAATTAATCGTAAACACTGACATATTCGCTGAACTGCTATATGTACTAAAGTTACGACAATCATCATTCGTACTGCAACTATACAATGTATATTCATTTTTAGCTGCCAAATCAGGAATATTTTCTGCTAAAAGAAAAGTAGAACCTTTTACCATGGCACAAACACCGTTGCCAGTTTTTTTTATTTGATGAAATGTATGTATTGGATATTTAGGAGATTGCGAAGATTTTATATAATATCCGCACGAAGCATTGTCACCACAACTTGGCCGCGTTGCCCAATTTGCGCATTGACCGGCCGTTGCTACACCCTGCGTGGTAAGCTCAATTTTTCCCGGAGGTTCGCATTGTTCATTGCCATTCAAAACTCCATCACCACATTGTTCGCTAAATGGATTATAAGAACCACCAAAAGCACAGCCAGCCCAGCGGTCAGTCGTAAATCTATCTAAATTAGGAATAATTTCTTGAGTTACCAGATCATTGACCGTAAAAAATTCCAATGGGCTATGCAACAGATAATCTTTGGTTGAACTGACATATTCATATTCATACACGCTGGAGAAATTCGGACAATGATACGTGGTGCTGGCCGCGTCCCAGCACGTTTGCTGGTCATTGGCCGCGCACGATGTCCATTTGTCAATGGGATCAATAGGCAATCCGCCGACCAATGTATTGAGCAATTTCCACGATGTGCCCCAATGTGAAACGGTGTAACCGGGTACAAATGATCCGGCCGCCAAACTACCTTTGAAATCAAAATCTCCACTGTGACCGTCAAAATAACCATCAATCCGTTCTTGAGCTAACTTAATATCAGCCAATCGTCCCCAATCACGGAGAAATTTTGTTTTGGCGTTGGAACAAGTGCCGTTAGTGCCAAATTTGGCAATACCATTACTATCACGACAATCAAAATCCGTGCTGCAAGTTGAAATGGTTTCCGTAGAAAGTTGGTTGGGTGTTAATCGGACATCAATATCATTGCCAGCCGCCAAACAATAGCCATGATCAGTCAGATTAATATTAAATTCCAAACTGCTTAACAATTTTTTGAAGACTTCTTTGGTGACATTGGCCGCGTTGGGATTAATGCCTAATAAATAAACATTGCTGTCAACTACATCTTTGGCAGGACTGTCCGGATCAGAGACATAATTCAGGGCTTGAATATAATAGTTATTACCATCGGTCAAAGCAGAATAATTGCCAATCGTAATATCTTTCATATTGCCCAGTGATCCGCCGAATTTTTCCGCATACCATTGTTTAAGCGGAACACTGCTGGAAAAAATCTGCAAACCAATCGCATCAGTATTTTCTTGGCTGTCAGTAAAAAATACCACTTTTTTAAGAGAGCCGGTGCTGGACGGGACACCAACCAAAGAAAGTTCAGGACTAAGATACGGCAAATCATCACCGATATTATTGGTTTTGCCCGCGTCCGCGCAATAACTCATTTTAAAATTATA
Source organism: Candidatus Magasanikbacteria bacterium RIFCSPHIGHO2_01_FULL_41_23 (assembly GCA_001782805.1). GTDB lineage: Bacteria > Patescibacteriota > Patescibacteriia > Magasanikbacterales > UBA922 > 2-12-FULL-41-16. The sequence continues at coordinate 4,338 of MFPT01000020.1, forward strand.
TTGATTGTCAGTATAGGGATATTGTGATGGCGCTGTTGGTGAAGGCCAAGGATTTTCACAAAATAAGGCATCCAACTCAAAAGTATCAGTGAACACTTTATTCAACTGATTGTTTTGCTCACTCGTATCAGCCGTCACCGTTGCTTGCGCAATCCCCGTAATATGTCCTTGAACATTTTTGGCGCCAATAATTATCGTATCGGTAGTTGATGGACTGTCAACTTTGTATGGAATATCAAAAACAGGATTTTTTGGTCCCCAAGCCCAAACCCATGAATAGCCTGGTGTAGGAACAATTTGTTGATCACTATTGCTAATAGTAGTGGCAAAAAAAGTGGATGATGCATTTGGTTTCCCAAAAAATTCACTTTTGGGAGCAACGGAAATACTTTTTATTTTACAAACTTCGGCTCCGGTTTGGAAAAACCAAGCGTCATTGCGCGATTGGACTGCGCTCGAGCCCAATGGCACGCCACGAACATTCACGATTCCGCCAACATCGCCACGCAAAAGGATTCCATACACACTGTTTTCGTCCAAAAGAGAGCCAATCCCAATGGAAGCCGCGGTAACTGTTTTATTATCCACTTGGATTTTTCTTGTTGTGATGGTCACCGGCACTTCACCCGCGCACCAAACTGCGATGCTTGTTACTTCTTGTGCATTTTTCATTGCAGTCGCGTTGGCTGAACTGCCGGTCAAAAACTTAAATACATTGGTAATTTTTTGCCAAACTCGCGCCCAAAATGTAAGCGGCTTGGCCTTGGAAACTTCCAAGATATTATTAACAAATTCAGTCGCGTCCATGGAATTTACCGTTGTAGTTACTCCGCCAATAACAACGGTGCTGGTGGTTCCGACACAATCAAAATTAGATTCGGTATGCCCGCGCACCAAAAATATATTGTTGGCCAAAGTTTCCGGACGCAATTCTTGATCAAACTCCGCTTCGATATAGGTATTGCGACAAATTCCCGGAGTGCCGGCAAAACCCGCGCCATCCTGCGGATATTCTCCGCCTGATTTAAGACGCGGTCGCGCCAAACAACAGGATCCGCCATCCACTCCATAAATATTATTATTATTGAGCGGACAATCATTAAATTGTTTTTTGTCATTGTTAATGATTGGTACAATATATTCAGTATAACCGCATTGTAATTGATACGTTGACGTGGCATTCACTTTATTTTGTCCCAAACCGGTACTAACCTGAACTTTAGTTTCCTGATACGTTTTTCCGGCAACAACATCGCCCAATCCAACAGCTTGCACTAATTGAGTTGGGCCGGCATTGGCAGTGGTCGTCGCAGTCGCTAATTCACAACTTTTATCTTCGCCAATCCCCGCAGTTCCATTCGCAGACAATCCATCGCCGCAAATTGATGGCGGATTATACGTGGTTTTTGATCCCAGCAATGTACATTTATCAGAACAGCCCGGAGTATTTTTGTTACAAGGTTTGGGATTTAGTCCGCAGGCATTATCAAACAAACATTTATTAGTGCATACGCCTTGGGCGCTGGAGCTTGGTTCGCAATCTTCACTTGGTTCCAATTTTTCATTCCCACAAACACTGACCGATGTTACGCAGGCAATGTCAGATTTATAATCAGTATTTTTTTGACACCAATCAGCGGATAATTGTGTGCCCAAATGCAAACAACTGGCCGAGCATAACGGTTTTTTAGTGATCGGACCAATGGCAATATCACAGGATTCTTGGCCAATAGTGACTTCTCCATCACCACACACAGCCACACCAACTTTTCCGGTTATCTTTTCCGAAGAACCAAGGAGCAGACAATTTGTGGCACAGTAAGGATCGTCAATTTTAATTTCGCCCGCAGTAGTGTGTCCCGGATCACATAGTTCGCCAATTCCTGTTTCGATTGTGCCATTACCACATAAATTATTCCCAGTCTTTTTAGCAATCACCGAATAAACAGTAGTAGTTCCCGGACGCAAACAATTCAATGAACAACTGACATTTGGTATTTCTCCGGCAATTCCCAGATCACAATCTTCGCCATTTTGGACTGTCCCATCGCCGCACAATGGTCCATTGAATTTTGGATCAGACGCGGGAATAGTACTGCCTTTTTTAACACAAGAATTGGTACAAGAATAACTGATATTGATATAGGAAGCCGGTTTGATATCGGAAATTTTGGCGACTTTTTCATCAAGAACTCCTTGTTCATTGACTGTTTTCCAAATATAGCTGTAATCCCATTTGTTGAGTGCTTGTCCGATTTTACTGCAGGCATTCGGAGCGCTATACGGCGTAACGGTAAATTTATCTTTTTGGCCAACTTGAGTGGCGACAAATTCTATTGGCGATACTTTAAGCGAACTGACACCACACGGTTTGCCATCGTTTTTAGTTTTGAATACCCATTCGGTTTTGGGCAAGGCTTTGCCCTGCACAATTGTCGGTAAAATTTGCGCGATTGATTTGATTGTCCCATTTTGCCCATCATTACTAAGAGTTACTTTGTAATACGTATTCGGAGTTAAATTATTTTTTAGCGTTGTGCGTAATGACAAATAACTGGATGCGTCGCTGTCAACTGCGTAGTTTGCCACTTCGCTGTTGTTTTTACATTCCGCGCCATCAGTACACTTATAAACTTTAAATCCAGCGACAAATGTTGCTGGATCCATGACCCTGTTAAAATCCGCGCGAATAGTGGCGTTTACGCAGGACTCAACACAGTTCGGTTCAAAATAGGTGACGACAGGATCGCTCAAATCAATGGTCAAAGTACTGGTTGGCGCAAAATGCAATCCTCCATTGATAATCTTCAAATCAGCCGGCTCATTTTTATAAACAAATTGGTACAATGTTGGTCCAAGACTAGCGGATGGCAGTTTAAAGCTAACGAGAGACGCCGGACTCGTGGAAATCGGGAATGAATTTAAAGTATGTATTTCTTCAGTAATCAGACCAGCCAAATTTATTAGGGATAGTTCCCCTTTACCTTTGTTCCAAGAAAGTAAGACATTAAAAATACCATTTTTGTCAGCCTTAAATTTGCTAAAACAATCTTTGCTTTGTGTTTGCGCGTTTGCTCCGGAATACGTAAGAACACAAATCTGAGGCAAAGAATTAAAGTTAAGCTCGGTAATAATTTTATATCCGTATTTGGGACTATTCGGATTTCTTTTTTCCAACAAATTAGTGTAAGGATAAGGATTTGGTTGAGAAAATTTCAGCTGGAGAGTAAATGAAGATTGGAAAGATAACAAATCTGAAACTGATGATGATAATATTATTTTATCATTAATTTGATAACCCTGTGTTCCAGGATCAATGCCTGCCAATTGCAAAATATCTGTTCCTTCCATCTCGGAAACTGAATTAATATCGATTTCCGCCTTAATTTCCACTGATTGCGGCGCAGTATGAGCCAAAGCCTGTGCCACGGCACGACTATTTACATATTTTGTACCAAGCGGCGATTTGAATACGTTTGCTTTGGTAATGGCATTGGTTGACCATTCCCACGGATACTGGTCAACATTAATAACCGAGCATTCTTGACTGCCTTTGCCCCAGATAAAATAATAATATGGTGCGGACGGTAAATTTGGATAAAGAAAAAGAGCGCTGGAATCAAACGGATAGCGCGGATCCTGAATAATACCGAGCTGACGAGCAGTATATTGTGGCGGATTAATCCCCGCTCCCACCAATGTACATTCTTTTGATCCGGTTTTAAAGGTAAAACAGAAAGCAGTTCCCGCACCACATGGTTTGGTAATGGACAAAGTAGAGGAAACTGTTTGGTCAACTCCCAAAATTTTGGAAACTTGTTGAGATTTAATTTTATTGGAAAGTTCAACTTGATACCAAGTATTCGGAGTCAAAGCCGAGGCCGGAGGAACTTGGCGAATTATGAGCGTATTGGCTCCGGTTTGATAATCAATTTCCAAATCTTTAACCGGATCTTTTGTTTTCGCACAATCAATTTGACCAAGCGTGCTACTGGCAGTACTACTCCCACACGCAAAAACTTTTACTGTATCAGAATTCAACGAAGCATTGTTCATTCCCATGTTAAAGCGCAGCGCGACAGTACTATTCACACACGCGTCAATTTTGGGAGTACTCGTCGTTTGTTTGCGCGGCGTTGGTGAAGGAAAAACTTGTTCATTACATTCCTCTACAACTCGCGGCAAATCAGCAATAATACCCGTGGTAAAACGCCAGACATAGCCGGCTTCACGCGCTTCGCCACTGCAAGATTGACTATTCTGTTTCCACATTCCGGTTTCCGGACCTTTGGCGCAACAATGATATCCGGGGAAATCTTTGGCGCCAATACAACTTTCTACTGTATAATTATAACTATTGGTAAATGACCCATCGGGATTTTTTATTTTAATTGGACCTGTGCTCAGGGATGTGCCTTTACTGCTCACGGGCAAAAGAGTGGTAATTTGCGTGGCCACAGCTTTTTTAATGACTGATCCTCCGTTCAACATATCTTTATCAGAATGCAACCATGTATCCGGCTTATCTATTTCCGCGCCCAATTGCCAAAAATAAAGTATTGGTTCATCGGGAAAATTTACTCCATAAATATTCATCCCCTCGCTGGACGCAGGTAATGGCGCCGGACCTTTGGCCGGTTCAATGCGACAAATTCCTGCCAATGGCGGCCCAGTTTTAATGGTTATGGTATTTTTTCCATCAGTTCTAAAATTGGTATTATTTTTCAAAGACACATAATACAGTCCGGCAGACAAACCAGTTGGAATTTCCGCAATCACTTGTGTGTTGGACCAGGTAACGCCACATTGGTTAGGCAAATTATCAACATTAAGGGAACTACAACTGGCATGCGGAATGGCTGTGCCGCATGATTGCGTATGTTGTTCGGAATCAGCCACAAATACTTGCCCAATCGTAGCACCAAATCCGTTGCCGGAAATAGTAATGAAACTTTTGGGAGTGGTTGTGGACGGATCAATACTATTAATGAGCGGAATCGCCATCGCGGTTTTGGCTGATAAAATTTTAAATTTAACGCCATTGCTTGCTTCGCCTCCGGCCACCACATGCACGGCCAAATCACCGGACTGAAGATTTTCCGGTACTTTGGTATTAACAGCCAAATCAGTCCAATCAGTATTTGTTTTGACTTCTCCTTGAAAACCGCCGGTCAAAATTCCGGTGATGGGATTTTTCTGCGCGCCAAAAAATAATTTACTGGCCGAGTCAAGACTACCAAATCCGGAACCATGCGCAGTGACAGCCACTTTTGACGGAGCCGCTTGATTGCCGGAGAGCAAAGTAACTTTGGTTCCGCCCAATTCCACTTCAGTGTCATTCGTTACCCCAACTCGGCACAATCCGGGTCGTTTGGTGGTGTTTAGGATAAATAATCCATCACCATTTGGTTTTGGCCCAAAATCATCAACGGTTAAATCAAACAAATCAACTGTTTTTCCGACGGAAGTACTGGACACTGTAATTCGAATCGCGCTTTTTTCGCCAATCCCGGATTTTTTAATGCTTGAACCAAAAATACCGATTTGATTAAGCGTAATACCGCCCACATAAACGCCATCAGCTTTAACACCATCAGCTTTTTTAACACCACTGTCCAGAACCGCTGTGCCACTATTTTCACCCAAACGCCAATAACCCAATGGCTCGGCCTCATTAACTAATGTATCATATATTCCACCACCAATTTTTTGCGCTTCGGTATAATGATCAGTAATTTGCGCCGCGGTTAAAACTTTATTATAAAGTGCCACTTCGTCCATTCCTCCCTTAAATTGATTAATTTTGGTATTAAAATCTTCTCGCATACCAATCCATACTTTTCCCGGCATGCCAAGAAGTAAACCAGAGATATTTTTGGTCGTGTTAAGAGTACCATTAATATAAAATTTAATACTGGCTCCATCATAGGTCGCGACCAAATGACTCCATTCATTAAGCGGCACTTTGCCCGTGGCCAAATGCCAGCCCGGAGTACTCAAACCAGACAACCAAACCGCCGGTTGTAAATTATTCAAAGCCAAAAAATAACCCTCTTTATTTGGCACGTCAATTTTGGAGATGATGGTTTTGTGGGCGCCCGAATCAGTAGGTTTAACCCAAGCTTCAAATGTCAACCCTTTATTGGAATCAATCCTTTCAACACTGGCTTCAACATGACCATCGACACCATTAAACTGCGCGGCCGTATTATTTATAATAAATTCTCCCTTCTTAGGAACTTGCACCACCGCCCAATCAGGATTCCATGATGGTGCATTATTACAAGAAACAATTTCGGCCTTTATCCATTCATCGGCATCATACTTTTCATTCTTGTTAAAATCAGTCGCAAATTCAACGAGGCCGGTCTTAGTCCCAAAATGCTTTCCCAAAACAGTAATCCAATTCCCTTCAGCACCGTTCATAGGATCAACTTGGCTAATCATTGGCACGGCAGTACAAATATTGCCAACGCAGGCAAAACCACTGGCGCAATCACTGGTTTCTTTACAACTATCTCCTTGTCCTCCTCCACACGAACCACCGGTATTCAAACCGGTTTCATCGCCGTCTTGAACATCGTTGTTGCAATGTGCGGCTTTGGTTTTGAAAGTTATGCTCGCAGTCGCCACATTACTATCAATATCATAACCGGTTATCGTTACCGTATATTTTTTGCCCGCGACAAATTTATTATCCAGTTTAGTCGTGTAATTAAATACAAAAGAATTAATTGATCCCTTGGCTACGAGCGGCATAGCATAATCAGTGGCCGTAATCGCGCCTACATCATCGGCAATTGTTAACTTAATTAAACCATTGCCGCCAAATAAAACTGTCGCGCGATCATTTAATGTTCCGGCAATAGTTAAATTTTCATTTATACTAAAAGCCAAATCACTACCACCAGAACCATTCAATGTCAAACTACTAATAATTGGCTTGGTTTTGTCCTCCACCGCCGCGCTCACATTGAAACTCGCCGTAGTCGAATAATTAACTCCACCAACAGAATATGGTTGCAAAACTTTTCCCGTAGTATCTTTTAGACTGGAATTCACCGTGACCGTATATGATCCGACCAGAAAAGAAGTGGCGGATCCGTTTGGAGCGTACACTGCTTCCAAAACTCGATTATTTTCCAAAATAGCCACTGATAGTGGCAGTGGATCAGCGCCGCCTTCGGCAGTTAAAATTATTGATTTTGCCAAATTAATATCTGCGGCCAACGCATGGCTGAATAAAACGCGGATCCGGATATTATTCATGGCCGTTAATTCATTTTTGCTATCCACGTTGCCCGGCGTAATACCCATTACATAAAATACCAGATTTTTACACACATCATATTCGGGGTGAGCCACGCAAAATGCCGTGCACTGTTCCGCATTATAATTGCTGGAATTGGGATCGCAGACATCAAGCGGCAGATCATTGTCATCATCACCATTGTCCCCAGATTGATCGCCCACAATCGCATCGCCCAATGATTTGAAAACAAATTGCACAATCGCGAAAGCAGACAAAATAATCACCAAACCAATAATCGCGTTGGTAATATATTTTTTGGCTGTTGTGATCTGTTCGTCATTGCCTACCGCTGTCATATACAAAAAGCCGGCGTACAAAATCAGCCCAACCATGATAATTCCCAACAATCCCAGACCAATGTTAATAATCCGCGCTGCGGTTTCGCGAATATCGCCGCCGGCCAGTTTCACTGTTTTATTGATTTGGCTTAAACCAAACGTATCGCCGGGATTGGGATCGGTTTGCGCTACGACAATATTGGTCAAACCAAAAGACAGACTAACCATTAATATCATTCCGAAAATTATTTTTTTATACTTTGGCGCCATATTTATTGTAGAGTTTAGGGATTTATCCCGAGCAACGTCGAGGGACTGGCCGCTTTTAATTTCTTCACACAAGTCGCGACATCAGGTTGAATTTTGTCTGCTTCAGTCAAACCAAAGACACAACCGGTATCAGACTCGGCCGAAAATGTCACGGGCACACAATTTTTCTGCTCTTTAATTGTGCCATCGGAATTTTCTGAATATACGCAAACCGGTAAACTGTTTTTTTCTCCATTCGGTCCGCGGCCGGGATACAAACAATTTTGGTTATCGGCTTTGACTGAACTGGATACAAACGTAAAATAATACAGATCCAAACCACCCGGACCAAACTCGCGCGGATGCAAAATGGTTGTCATCGTGCTTGACGCATCATCCCGATTTAAACTGTGGAAATAATACGCAAAATCTTCCAACGCAACTTTATCCTGACCGCCTTTGACATGATCAGGATATTCCAAAATTCCGGCTCCATCCGGAATAGAACTGTATAACATGTATTTACTGAAATAAATTTCCACACTGTCTTTGCCTTTTACGCCTTCACCTTCCAGCGCCGGATTTACTTTGGTAATATAGGGAATTGTGCGATCAATATCATTCGAAACTTTAAATGACCACAAATAATTGTCCGGATTTTTTTCATCGTTTTCCGGATAATCTTCATCATCTCCGATTGTTTTCCAATCAGCCGGCATGGGTGGTTTATGTTTCCATTCTTTATTTTTTGGTTCAAATAATATGCCATCCGATTTCTTATCCGGACCATTATCCAGCGCGTTGCTGGCCATATCCATCAATCCGGTAAATGGTTGGGCTTGGAAAGAATTTTCCGTTGGATTGGCCAAAGCCGCCGTGCGAATGAGCGTAGTATATCGTGCCTCACAAGCTGTATCTTCGGGAAGCTCATCACAGTTAATAGCCGGCAAACAATACATTGGTTCGCCACAACTGTTTTGCCCGCATTGTTCGCCGGGGATAAATTCCAAGGTCGTATATCCATTGGAAATTTTCCATTCACCAAAAACAGTTTTTTTGTTAAAAATAATATTTGTAAACGAACTGCTGGCACTAAGAATTCCTTGCGACACACTGGGATCAACCGGTTCGTTAAAATTAATTTGAATAATATTATTGCGCATTATAGTGGCACCAGAAGTCGGCCGAGTGGAAATAACAAAGGGCGGACTTAAATCTATTTTGGTATTGGTTTGAAAATTCCACGAATAAAATTTACTGATAAAACTGGTGGGGAAAATATCTGATCCATCTAATTTTTTAATACCAATATTTTTATTTGTACCGCCAACCAATTTGACCGTATGCCAAATATCATTCACATCACTGCCAATCGGTTCCAATGGGCGAAAAGTAAAAATATACGCTTTGCGATCTTTGTCATATGAAGCAGAAGCAGTCATTTCAAACAAATTCTTTTTGGTACTAGTTGCTTCGGCCAGAAAAAATAACTGGACCGAACTCGTGGCGACGCGATCACATTCGGTTTCCCACGCAATGGCATTGTCTTTATTCAAATCAACACAATCGCCATAATATGGAACCGGTTTACCTTTATCCACTCCATCCGCAAAAACTTCACACACAGTATCAGTGATTGGCACTGACTTGCCGCTTCCATCTTTTGGCCAGCACGTATTATTGCTGTTTTTAATTAAACTTGATGGCTTGATTGCCTCGCCAAACGTAACGGCAATTTTGGTATTGCGCGGCACATTGGTTTGATTTGGTTTGGGATAATGATCTTTAACAACCGAACCCAAACCGCCGGTTCCGGAAAAAGAAGCAAAAAACGGCTCGGTATTTGTTTCTTCTTCCACACTTCCATTTCCGTCACCAAAAGCATCGGTCAGTGATTTCAAAACAAATTGGACTATTGAAAAAGCGGAAATAATAATCACAAAACCAATGACGGCGTTTGTCATTACTTTTTTTCCTTGAGTAATTTTTTCTTCATTTCCGGCCGCAGTCATTATTAAAAATCCTGCATACAAAATAAGACCAAACACAATGATGCCGAGCAATCCCAAAACAACCACAATAATTTTTGCGGCAATCACGCGGATATCGTCATTGCCCAATAAAATGGTATTTTGAATTGGCTGCAATCCAAACGTGTCATTTGACACCGCTTCATCTTCTGCAAAAGTGACAGTCGCCAAAGAAAAAAACAATCCTAAAAAAACAAAAAACACCGCGGCTCGTAAAGAATAGCCTGGAGTAATTTTGTTCAACCTAAATTTAGACAGAATCCAAGGAAGCATGGAACCCTGGGATTCAAAAATAAAATGGCTATGAGCCGGATGGCTGCAAGCCGGAAATCAATTGACCAACAATTGCTCGCACTCGAGTACCATCAGCGCGGCCTTTGACCATGGGCATAACTGCTCCGAGCGCCCGGCCAAGATCTTTTTCCGTAAGCGTACCAAGGCCAAGGACAACTTGACGCGCGATGGTTGTTATTTCTTCATCGGTCAATTGTTGAGGTAAAAAACTTTCGAGCAATTTTATTTCGATATTTGTTTTATCAATTAAATCAGAACGATTGGCTTTGACAAAATCCAAAAGCGCGTCTTTTAATTGTTTTACTTGGCGCGCGATTATGATTTGAATTTCGTCATCAGACAAAATTTTTCCCTGATTTATTTGTTCATTTTTGACCGCGGAAATAACATTCTGCACACTGTCGAGCGTTGGCGAATCGTGATTTTTGCGCGCCACTTCGCGACAGGCGGTTAAATCATCATACAATCCCATAGAGATTATTTTTTGCCGGTAACACGTGAATAATCAGCCATTTCCTTTTTGGACAGTTTGCCTGTCTTGCGCTTGTATTCTATTTTGCCTTTTAGCTCAATGCGTGCCAACGCTGATTTGCGACGAGCGCCTTTATTGCTGGCAGTCGCAAAGTATTGACCTTTACGCGCTTCCAAAATGCGGCCTGACTGCTGCCACTTTTGTTTGGTGCGGCGCATAAAGCCTTCAAACGATTCGTTTTTCTTTCGTTTTATTTCTGACACAATTTCACCTCCCGAGGTGTTAAGAATTAATGAGTTTATTTTAACCTAAAAATTAAATCCCGTCAAATTTTGAATATACAATTTCAATTAAGTAACCAAAAATCATTCTTAATCGATTGACGCAGTCTAAAAGTATTGCCGTGCGACAACATGCCCAAATAAGATTGAAGTGTTTCCGGCTTGAAATTTTTGGCCAGTCGCCGCAACATTCGTTGTTTGGTAACTTTCCGTAATACTCTATGAGAGGGAAAAAGTATCCAGCCCAAAAAATCAACGCCTGACGCAATGGTTTTGATAAAAACTTTATTGGGATGTAATTGTAATTTTAATTTTTCCGTTAAAAAATTTTGTAACTCCGAAATAATCGAGAGAAGCGCATTTCTATTATCGGATAAAAACACAAAATCATCCGCGTAGCGAATATAGTGTTTTACCTTGATCTTATGTTTCACCCATTGGTCAAACTGATTCAAATAAATATTGGAAAATAACTGCGACGTTAAATTCCCGAGTGGTAAACCAACGGCTGTATATGGTGTCGCGGAAAAACTGGCAATAATGTTGTACAATAAATTCACGATTTTTTTATCCGGAATATAAACATCAAGAATATGCAATAAAATTCTCTGATCAACACTAGCGAAAAATTTTCTTATATCGCATTTCAAAACCCAGACCGTACGCGTATGATTGTGACTAACTTGTCGGCCAAATTTTCTGAATCGGTTAATCGCTTTGTGCGTGCCTTTATTATTACGACAAGAAAAAGAATCAGCGATAAAAGTCCGGTCAAAAAACGGATATAAAATTCGGTACACCGCGTGATGCACCAACCGATCGCGGACACTGGCTTTGTGAATCACGCGCGGCTTGGGATCATTGATCCGAAATTCCCTGTATCCACCATGACAATAAGTCAAGTTTACTAAATCTCTATGCAGTGCTAAAATATGATCCATTAAGTGACGCGAAAATTCCACCACATCGGTCTTTTTACTTTTGCCTTGTTCAAATTCCTGCCACGCAGAAAGCAGATTGGAAACACAAACAATATCTTCGTATTTATGAGTCAAATGAATTTTATTCCGACTACTAAGAACCCCCCCCCCATTGGAAGCACTGACATTCCGATTATTCATAAACTAAGTGAAAGTTATAAATTGTGGTGCAATTTCTCAACCACTCTACCCCGCCTTATACGATATAATTTAGGTAGCAAAGTGGATAATCTGTTTACCGATATTTTGGAATTGGCAATACTGGCCGGATACAGTGCCAAACCAGACAAACTAAAACATTTGGAACTCTTAAGCGGTAAACTGGACTGCCTGAAGCTATTTTTAAAAATTCTTTGGGAAATAAAAGCCTTAGACAACCAAAAATATTCAGCCTTATCATTAATAATTAATGAAATTGGAAAAATGGCCGGCGGTTGGTTAAAAGCCATCCGACCATCTTTCCACCAAACAGACTAGCGGAAGGCGACGAAGCGGCAGTTCTCGTTCCAGTTGTTGTCGATCCAGTTGAGATTGAGATCGCGCTTGCGGTCATTGCGATTCAGATACGGCGAGTAACGATTGCCGTTGGAGTTGACGCAGACCGAGCCTTCATATTGTCACATCTTATCCGCACCACTGCCCATTGAATCTCTTTGGGCTGTATAATTTTTTGGGAATTTTTCCCTAAAACGCGACACCAAGTATATTTGGTTTAAGCAGACGGCGTGCGCTAGGCGTGCCATAACACTAACCTATTCTGACGGTTCGTTCTGCCCCAGAATTCAACCGCCCCAAACCATGGTCAGGAGCTGTATCGTTTACTATCCGGATAAATTATATCATAAAAAATATAAAATAAATGAAGAACCCGCACCAATTCTCATCCGAGTCCCAAGGGGATCGGAGACAAATTGATGCGGGTTTGTCGCAAAGGCTGGACCAAGCGTCCAAGTAACCAAGGGAACTCAAGAACCGAGAACCCAGTACAAAGAACTACTTGGCCACCTTGCGGAAGGCGACGAAGCGGCAGTCCTCGTACCAGTCGCGGTCGACCCAGCTGAGATCGAGACCGCGCTCGCGGTCATCGCGACCCAGATACGGCGAGCAACGAGAGCCGTTGGAGCTGACGCAGACCGAGCCGAGCGCGATGATCGGGAATTCCCGCTGGATGTCCGGGAACTTTTCCCCGAATGCCAGCAGTTGCCCGATGTTGCCGGCCTCGAGGCCACAGCGATCCAGCTCGACGAGGACTTGCTCGGTACTGAGCACCTTGTTCAGGTGGACAAGCACGAGTTCGTACTCGCTGGCTTCGCCCACGACCGGGAAACGCTCGAACAGAGTGTGTCAATACTTTTGTGTAAATGGCTGTGCATAAGCACGGTTTTTTTGTTTACATAAGGTTCAATCGGTCAGGGAA
>MFPT01000021.1 GCA_001782805.1 Candidatus Magasanikbacteria bacterium RIFCSPHIGHO2_01_FULL_41_23
AGACGAATATACTTTTGCTGAAAGCTGAGTATGATGACTTACTGAGAATGCATAATCCGTTAGACTATCAGTTGAACAAAAGGATATCGTCGAATTTTGCTTAAGTCTTAGGGAAAACTGATTTTGTTTAATATCAAAAATAAAAAATATGTCAGTCAATAAAAAAATAATTATTTTGTTGGGTGTGCCGGGAAGTGGCAAAGGAACACAAGCGCGTTTTTTGGTTGATGATTGGGGAATGGCGCATGTTTCCACTGGTGATTTGTTGCGCGCGTTGGAAGTTGACCCAAATGGCGATGACAATGATAAACAAAAATTAGCGGATATGAAAGCGGGTAAATTAGTGGCGGATGATTTGATTTATAAATTGGCGTTTGCGGAAATTGAACGGAATTTGGCGCTGGGGAAAAGCGTGGTGTTGGATGGCGCGATTCGTTCGGTTGAGCAAGCGCAAAAATATAATGAATTTTTTATAGCGCAAGGTGTAAATGATTCAGTTTTGGCAATTGAATTGACACTTTCCGATGATTTGAGTTTTAAGCGTTTAATCAAACGCAAAGTTTGCGCTGATTGCGCGGATATTATTCCGTATGCGGTTGATAATGAAACCAAAACAAAATGTGAAAAATGCGGTGGAAAATTAATAACGCGTGGCGATGATAATCCAACAACTGCCCAAAAACGGATTGAGGAACAAGGGAATGCCAAACTTCAGCCGATTGTGGCATATTATCGCGCGGGCGGACATTTGGTTTCCGTGGATGGCAGTCAACCAATTTTGGATGTTGATACGCAGGTTAAGAAAATTTTGACTGATTAATTTATTAAGGAAATTAAAATAAAAATTCACTGCGTATCTTTTTCTGAGATCCGCCCGACCGGGACGGACTCAAAAAAGCTACATCCGTTCCATTTTTATTTTAATCCATAAAAATGCAGAAGCCGGGTCGTTGTTGGAAACGCCCGGCTTTTTGCTCCTTACGGATCTGCCGTACTTGCGAAGGCAGATCGTCTCCGGACAGGACGTCCGGAGGACCCGAGTTCCCCGACGTGAAGTCGGGGGCGGGGATTAGTGGGGGAGATATTCATCCCGCTCCAGGATGTCGTTGGCCTGTTGGAGGCCTTCGCGAGGAGAGATCTCTCTTTCCTCAATCCGGTGCGCGATCATCTTCAGCTCTCCCGACTGGATCTGAAGTCTATTGTCGTCGTTATCCCACACTTTCGCCGCGATCTCTAGGATCGTCAGCGCCGTGGGATGCGTGGCCACGTGCCACGAAGTCCCTACTCGGATTGGTGTTCCCACCATGGGGGGTCTCCCTCCTTTTGACTTTTTTGGACGAAAGCTTTCATTGTGCCAGTCTGATACCAACCAAGAAAGCGTGGTCATTATATAGGGAATACTCTATTTGTCAATAGCTTTTTTATTTTCAAATTACCTTTATGGACTTGTTTTTTTGATTCAAAATGATAAACTAAGCCCGTATGTATACTAAAAAACTTAAAATTAAATTACCTGCCTCAAGTAGCTCTCAATATGATCTTAACGATTACGTCTTTGCCGATAAATTAGCTGACAACAATACTCCTTTTGTATCACACACAATAGAAATTTGGCGACATAAAAAAAGCCGTAAAAAAGTGGTTGTAAAAAAGGTTAGGCACGGCTGTGAACATTCTCTTGTCGCGGATTTAATTGGTCAAAGATTTTTTTCTTTAGCTAATTTACCAGTGCCCAAAACTTCCTTGGTAAAATTTCAAGGCAGATACTGTCTAGTAGAAGAATTTTTGTATGGTTATTCAAATTCTCCCGATCCGTTAGTATTACCAAAACATCATGAAAATAATCGAGTTGTAAAGTCTGGTATAATATGGGATATATGGTTGGGTCACTACGATCGCCAACCTTATAATTTTATGTTCAAAGGGAAAGATGTTATTTTTATTGATTTTGGTGGTAGCCTTACGTCCAGCCCTAGCGGACAGATAAAGGGATTTTATTCTACAGTGTCTGACCAAGAAATTTTGCGTTGTGTGAGAGCTTTTCAGGGCAATCAACCTGTAAATGCAGCGTATGGGAAAGTAATTTCAGTTATAGCTGGAGCATATAATCCTCTTATCTTGGATAAACATTTGATTAAAATTTTAATAAAAAAGTTAGCAAAAATCACAGACGAACAAATTGATACAATCGTCGACGAGGCAAGTATGCCTTTTATCAAAAAAAATTCTAGAAGAATTGAAAGAATTCTAAAGACCCTAAGCCTGAAGCTGAAAATACCACTAGAAAAATTGCATTATAGACACTATCATCGAAATTTTTTTGAAGCCCAAGAAACCTATCAAATTATTCATGATAATTTCAACAATGATGAAAGTCAATATTTGAAGTGGGCTCTTAAAGAAAGAAGAAATAGTATTGTTCATAAATTTTCTAATATTTAGTTATGGCTGAAATGACAGAATCAAAAATTCTATCAATGCCAGGCGAACATGAGCGGTCAGAAAAATTTACGCGTATTTTTCAATTTATTCCAACCCGTATTGAAAACGGGAAAGAATTCGATGGTATTCCTATATCATTGACCGTGGTTGGTAGAGAAGATGGGGAACCAAATGAGGAAAAAGAGTTAATGGGTGGAATTGTCGCGGATATATCAGCCAAACATCTTGCTGAAATTCAAAACCAGGGAAAAATTGTGCTTTGGAATATGGCGACAGGAAAGACATTTGATTGGCGTCGTCATCTTAAAGATGCATTTGCTAAACATGGTGTTGACCCCACACGTATTATAGTAATGGCAAAGGAAGACTGCTGGGATAAGGATGGAAAGCATATGCCACCAGGAGATAGTTTGGATTTTAGAGGAAAGAGAATTGAATCTTTCCACAAACTATTTGACATTGAACCCAGAAACGTCAGTGTTTGCCCTGAAGGTGAAATAGAAGGTAATCTCTTTGTGCCTGATTACGGTATGTCTCCCCAAGATGGTGTTGACTATATGAATCAAACATGGATGCAACTTATTAATTCTGGTAAGGTAGAAAGCTATACTACAAGTGGAGTTGGCAAAGATCTTCATATTGCTGAAATGCAAATTAATAATATGGGAATTGACCGTTCTTTAGAACAGATGCCGTTTTTTGCTCTTCCTGAATCTGATTATAGTCATGCACGTGGTCACTTTAAATGGGATAAAGACGGTACGCAATTTTATCCGCAAAGTAATGTTTTTGTTGATTTACAAGAGGATGGGGATTTTGCTCCTGCTGGGCGAGCGGAAGAATATCATGGTTTTGGAACTGTAATGGGTATGGGTTGGAGAGCTATTACAGAAACGAAAGGTGGCGCCTTATTTGCGTTTGATACCAAAGATAAAGCCTTGGCCGCTCGTATGGCTCTTGAGGGTGCATTTTCTGGTAGAATTGTGGATCAGCAGGGTGCTGATGTCGCACGTATTACTAGGGATAGAGGCGAGGGAGATGAAATTTGGGAAGATCTTTCTTCTTTTGCTCTTGATCTAGAGAGAGAAGGTATTCTTGAATCAGGTATAGTGGAAAAAATTGGTTTAGACAATAATTTATCACTCGTTGATCAGTTATTACGGGCAATATATAGCTCGTATGAAGCTAAGAGAATTTTGGCTAAAAATATTGAACAACGACAAAAATACTTTGAGCCTTTGTGGCGTTTCGTAAATCGCTATGTGGGCAAACGATCACCCCTATCGCAACAAATAAGATTGTTGGTATCGCGCGGTGTTAAGATTGATTTTGTTATGACAACCGATGCCGCCACTCAACTCCCTCTGCCTGTTCAAGATTAATTTGATAATCAAAATTTTATGAGTAATAAAGTCGGATTTTTGCAAAAGGTACATTTTGACTTTGTTGCTGATTTTTTAAAAGATAAAATTAGAGTATTATTGGAGGTTAATACTAATGGAACGACGGATCATCTTATTGATGTTAGTAAACATTCTTTTTATCTACAGCGTTGGATTGAAGACATGACTTTTTTTGGTTGGCCTGAAGTGAGTCAAACCTTAAAAAAAGAATTTTTGAAAAACTTTGGTACAGAAGAAATACTGCACGAAATTTTTATAAAGAATTTTTTGCGAGCACTACCGTTGTTATCAGGTAGGCAAATTTTGGGAGAGAATACCTATACTGTATTAAATCAGAATGTATACTATCGAAGCTGTATTGGCGAGTGGTATGAAATATCTCCCGAAGAAGTTTTTTTGTTGCTTCCTGAATTATCAAAACCAGTAAATAATTTTTTGAAGGAAAATTTGGACAGCACATATACTATGACTGTTTATGATAACTTATTTACAGATTGGCAAAAGAAAGATTGGGATTTTCGTCTCAAGGAAGACCTATTAGTTTTTAAAGAAGGCGTAAACACGCCCGATGAATATTTTGCGTTATCAAATACACAAATAAAAAATATTTTAAAAACTCCGCCGTCCTTTAGAGCCATTCAATCAAGTCACAAACAAGATATACATTATTTGGAACGTCTGGTTAAGGTATCTTTTAAAATTATACAATTTGTTAATAAACTTCGTGATAAATCTGTTTACCCGTTGTATATATTACGTGACGGGATGATGTTCGCCGAGACTCAGAAAATATTTGATTTATTGCAACACGAAACTACCTACAGTGGCCAAGTTATGATCGGGAGAAAACTCTTGAGTATTTCTGGGCAGGATGAAGTATATTGGCATTTGGTAGTTGAAGCATTATACACTGCACTTTATACAGTACATACTGATTTTGATTTATTTTATAGAGAATATACCAAACAAATGCGCGATTTGGAAAATACGAATCAAGGTTTACATGAACTTTTTATGCGGTTGATCCCTTATCTGGAATCTCATATAGATGAAGCATTGCGGTACGGCTTAAAGATTGTAATTGTAGATACTGGTTTGCAGGGTTCAGTTAATATGCTGGTTAAATATCTTATTGATTCTTATATTTTACCAAAGACAAAAATCCGAAATGAATGCGATATCTTTATGTGTGTTGTGGGAGAATGGTTTAAGGAGGTCTATGCTGGGAAATTTGCCGATAATTATTATCCAATGATGAGAGATATTGAGATTTTTTATAGAAGTGAGCATATATATCAATATAAAAGTGGAAGTTTTATGAATGGTAAATTGGAGGTTGAAATGGGAAAGAAAGAGGATCAATCAAGAGCCAATTTTGAGCTTATTGTACTTGCTGTAACTTCAATCCTTATGCATGAAAAGGGATTTATTGGCAATGATAGCCATTAATTTTTCAATATGTACACCAAAAAACCACAAGAAATTGAATTGATAATTGAAGGCGGAAAATTAATGGGCGAAATTTTGGAAAAATTGGCCGGACTGATTAAGCCTGGTGTTTCGGCCTGGGAAATTGATGTTCTGGCTGAACAATTGATTTTGGAAGCGGGTGGCAAGCCGGCATTTAAAGGCTATCGCACGCGCAAAACCGATCCGCCGTTTCCCTCCACAGTTTGTTTTTCCATTAACCAAGAATTGGTGCATGGCATTCCGCGTCAAGATAAAATAGTCAAAGATGGTGATATTGTGAGTTTGGATATTGGTATGGAATATCCCGTATTTAAAACGACAGCGGGTAAAGCCGATAAAGGATATTTTACTGATACAGCGCTGACGGTCGCGGTGGGAAAAATTCCCCAAGAAGTTGAGAAATTAATGGCAGTGACGCGTGAAGCATTGGAAGTTGGCATTCGTGCGGCGCAGGTTGGCAAGACAGTGGCGGATATTGGCCGGGCGATTCAAACATACGTGGAAAGCGAAGGAAAATATGGAATTGTGCGGGATTTGGTTGGTCATGGCGTAGGTCATGCGGTGCACGAAGCGCCGCGCGTGCCCAATTATTATGATAAAGATTTAGAAAACTGGATTTTACAACCGGGTGTGGTGATTGCGATTGAGCCTATGATTGCGCTCGGGAGTGAACGAGTGGACATTGCGCGCGATGGTTGGACGATTTTTACGCGCGATAAAAGTTTGAATGCGCATTTTGAACACACTATTATAATTGCAAAAGATGGGCCGATAGTGGCGACGAGACGTCCAAATGAATTTTTGTAATATGAATATTTTGGGAATTGATTTTGGCAAAAAGCGGATTGGTTTGGCCTGGATGCAGATGGGATTGGATGTGGTTTTGCCGTTTGGAATTATTGAACATAAAAATGCCGTGGCGGAAATCGTACGATTGTGTGAAGCAGAAAAAATTGGAAAAATAATTTGCGGTTTGCCACTTGGTTTGGATGGAAAAGAAAATGCGAATACTGTCGCCGTACGCGATTTTGTCGCGCAATTAAAAAATAGCAGTGTTTGTCCAGTTGAATTCATTGACGAACGATTCAGTTCTGCGGCCGCGGATAGAATTTCCGGCGACGCGAGTCGCGATGAAAAAGCCGCGATGATTATTTTGCAGATATATCTTGATCGTGCTAACTCATAAAAATTCCGTTTTTCCTAGCTCTTAAGCAAACTTCGTGAGACCGTTTTTCTCGACCCTCGACCGTGCTCGGGAATCGAGAAAAAGATCTCACTCCAGTTTGCTTCAAAGATTAATTGAATCTTTTGCCGTTGCATTGGTATATCTTAACTCACGATTGCAACACCAAACATCCACTATACTAATAAGCAAAATGGAGACGAATATACTTTTGCTGAAAGCTGAGTATGATTACTTGTTTAGAATGCATAATCCGTTAGACTATCAGTTGAACAAAAGGATATCGTCGAATTTTGCTTACTAGGGAGTAAGGTGAAGTTTGCTTACGAGTTAGAACGAATGAAATTTGATTACGACTTATAAAAAACAAGGTTTTATTGTATGAAAGCAATTGTACTGAGCCGTCGATCGCATCGCGAATATGATGAAATTATTTCTTTGTATACGTATGATAATGGTCGAGTGGAAGTTTTGGCAAAAGGCAATAAAAAAATTGTCAGCAAACAATCGCCATTTTTGGAACCTTTTTCCATAATTGAATGTGCCATTATCCCTGGCCGCGAAATTGATCATCTGGCCAAAACGCAATCAGTGGAATATTTTCCCCGCATCAGACAAGATGAATTTAAAAGTAGGGCAGGAATATGGGCAGCAACTTTGACGCGTGCGCTTACTCCTGAGCATGTTCCGGACAAACACATTTTTTTTGCGCTTAAAAATTGGTTGGAATTTTTAGAAAAAATTGATAATGCGTCGCCAATTATATTGGATGCGTTTGCGATTGTCCTCATGAGATTGCTTGGTTTTATTCCGCAATTGGAAGAGTGCGTTATTTGTCACAAAGAATTTAAAATTATTGCGCACGATTTTTTGGCTAATGAAAATAAACTTGAGCCGGGCATATATTATGCGGGAGGCGGATTGGTTTGCGGTCAGTGTCGATTGTTAAAACAAAATATAGGGGAGGAAATCGCTGTCTTGGGTTTACAAGAATTAAGCGCTTTATCTCTTTTGGTAAAAGGCGATTGGCGATTGATCGTTGATTTTGAAATTGAGAAGTCCGAATCCATACGACTTCACGAAGTCGTATATAAATTTGTTCTCTATCATTCCGAAGTTCCTCTGCGTAATTGGGGTTTTTTGTTTACCATGAGCGAGCTAGCGAGTCGAATGGTTACTTGAATCTCCAAGCAAAGTATAGTACACTAAACAAAAGTATTCATTTGAAATTTTTATGGTAATAGTCAAAATAGATCGGATGGCAGGAACTCTTGGTCAAACAATAGTAATTGAAGGCTGGCTCTACAATGTTCGTTCATCTGGCTCTATTACTTTTTTGGAATTGCGCGATGGATCGGGTTTTGTGCAAGCTGTAGTTGTTAAGGATTCGGTTTCAAATGAGGTTTGGGAAGCAACGCAAAAATTAACCCAAGAATCATCGCTTCGCGTTACTGGTTTGGTGGCGTCGCATCCCAAAAAAGAAAATGTCTTTGAGTTGCAAGTAACCGCCATTGAAATTATTGCAATCGCGCCGGAATATCCGATCGCGCTCAAAGATCATGGTCCGGAATTTTTATTTGATAATCGTGATTTGTATTTGCGTGCCAAAACGCCATGGGCCGTGCTACGTATTCGCAATCAGATGTTTTTGTCCATTACGAATTTTTTTCACGAGCAGGGATTTATTCGCTTTGACACGCCGATTTTGCAACCCACGAGTTGTGAAGATACTACGCAACTGTTTCAATTGGATTATTATGGCGAGCCAATGTATTTGACGCAGTCAGGGCAATTGTACAGTGAGGCCGGAATAATGGCTTTTGGTAAAGTCTATGATTTTGGTCCGGTTTTCCGGGCGGAAAAAAGCAAAACTCGGCATCATTTGTCCGAGTTGTGGATGATGGATGCGGAAATGGCGTTTTTTGATCAGGCGATGAATATGGATACGCAAGAAAAAATGATCAAACGAATGGTCGGCGATGTGCTCAAAAATTGCGTGGAAGAGTTGGTAATTTTGGAACGTGATACGACTATATTGCAAAAATTAGTCAATGAGCCTTTTGTGCATTTAAAACATAGTGAAGCCAAAGAAATTTTAGCGGCCGATGGTTTTACGATTGATAAACTGGATGACATGGGCACGGAAGAGGAAATTTATTTGGGTAATAAATATAAATTACCGATTTTCATTGAAGATTATCCGTTTGCAGTGAAGGCATTTTATATGAAAAGTTATGTGGATGAAGCCGGAGTGAAGCGCGCGCATAACGCGGATTTGATTGCGCCGGAAGAAGGCAGAGAAATTATTGGCGGAAGTCAGCGCGAAGATAATTATGACACGCTTCTCAATGAAATTTTAACGCGCAATTATCCGCGCGCCGAATATGAATGGTATTTGAATACGCGTAAATTCGGATCGGTGCCGCATAGTGGTTTTGGGATTGGTCTTGAACGCACTGTGCGCTGGATTACGCGCGCGCATCATATTCGCGAATGTATTCCGTTTGCGCGCATGGTTAATCGCAACAGGCCGTGATTTTTTGTCAAATACACTAGTTCAATTCAACATTAATTTCAGTAGTAGGTAATTTTCTTTTTCAGTAAAACTCGCTATTCTTTTACCCTCCCAGTCTCTATCCTTATTGATATATTAAATCTACTTTAACCAAGTAAGTAGTAAGAAAGCTCATACACATTACTGAAAAAGAAAATTACCTACTACTGAAATTACCCTAATACAACAGCGAAACACTCGGTCTACTGAATAATCAAACTGGAGTGAGATCTTTTTCTCGATGCCCGAGCACGGTCGAGGGTCGAGAAAAATGGTCTCACGAAGTTTGCTTAAGAGTTAGTACGAATGAAGTTTGATTAAGACTTAGAATAATAGTAGGGCTGGTGCTTATGAATAAAAAAAATGAAATACCCGAATTATTTTTTGAACGTCTTGTAAAAATGACGGGTTTTTCCGTTGCCACGGAAATAAAAAAAACTTTTGTGGAGCGGCCAACAACATTTCGCGTTAACACGATAAAAGGCAATCGGACTCAAGTTTTGGAATCTTTGCGCTCGGTCGGTTTTAAAGTAGATATTGTTTCGTGGCTTCCCGAGGCGTTTATTTTGCGTAACAAAACAAAACGTAATTTGACAGAGACTGATTTATACAAAGAGGGAAAAATATACATCCAAAGTTTGGCCAGTATGGTGTCGCCGCTTGTGCTGGATCCGCAATCCGGAGAAAAAATTTTGGATTTAACCGCTGCGCCGGGCAGTAAAACTTCGCAAATTGCGGCTATGATGAAATGTCAGGGCGAACTAATGGCCAATGATAATAATAAAATTCGTTTTTTTAAATTAAAGCACAATATGGAGCTGTTGGGCGTTTCACAAGCAGATTGGAAATTTACTCTGCGGATGGAACACGGCGCTCAATTGGCCGGTGAATTCCCTGCATATTTTGACAAAATTTTGCTGGATGCGCCGTGCAGTGCCGAAGCCAGATTTGTGGATGATGAACCGAAAACTTATGGTTATTGGAGTGAACATAAAATAAAAGAAATGGCTTTTAAACAACGAACTTTGCTCCTCTCAGCTTGGAACGCGCTTAAACCGGGAGGCATTTTGGTTTATTCCACGTGTACTTTTGCGCCCGAAGAAAATGAATTGCAGATTGCCCGATTGTTGGAGCGTATGCCCGATGCCAAGCTTTTGCCCGTGGAATTGCCTGGACTCAAAAAAATTTCGCCTCTAGTAAAATGGAAAGAAAAATTATTACCAAAAGAGTTGACTCAGTGTTATCGCATTTTACCAACCAAAGAAATTGAAGGATTTTTTATTGCAAAAATTATCAAACAAAAAGATCCCGAACGGGATCAATTTGCTGATAAGTAGCTTTCAGCCAATAGTTCACTGGCTGTTACCCTATGATTATTATCATATACTATTTATATTTATGTGTCAAATTTTTTTATACCAAAAACCCTACGCTATGTAGGGTTTTGTAGTGGTGGACCGACGGGGACTTGAACCCCGGACGCTACTTATCAAGGGTAGAATTTTACCAGTTAAACTATCGGCCCATAATCCACCATCTATAACCATAACACAAACAACCTTAAGAAAGTCTTAAATTTTAAAAGTTATTCACAAATTATCCCCAATATTTTGAAACATTTATAAAGAGCTGTTTTTTGTCTTCATCTGTGTTATAATAATTTCATAAAGAATTTACTGATTTACATGAACTCGCATCTCCGCTCCATGCTCGGACGACTGCAGTTATTGGCACAGAAAATTTGTCCCGCGTCGGGATCATCTTGGCGCACTCCGTGGATGGTATTTTTTGGTATATTGTTTTTGGGATTTTTTCTTTTAACCATTTCTCCGGCCAATGCTCAGTTCGAAACTGTAACCAATATTTTTATTATCGGCGCGGCGCATATTATGATTGTCGTCGCCAATATTGCCATTGGTTTAACTATTTTCTTTTTGCGTTTTTTCATCATGCTGGCCAGTTACAACAATTATATTGATGTTGACGTGGTGCAATTGGGCTGGATAATGGTGCGGGATGTGGCCAATATGTTTTTTGTCGTCGCGCTGTTGGTCATAGCCTTTGGCACTATTTTGGGTTTGGAAGAATATGAATGGAAAAAGAATTTGGTTAAACTTATTCTCGCCGCGATTTTAATTAATTTCAGCAATTTGATTTGCCAGCTGCTTATAGATGTTTCCCATGTTTTTAGCATTACTTTTTTGAATGCCATTTCGGCTACGGCCGGAGGCAATCTGATTAACATGTTCAAATTGGATCAAATAACGGCTTTGGCCGGTGCGGATGATACATCGGGGATTGATATTGAATTGTTGGCCGCGGCTATACCGGCCATGATGTTCGCGCTTATGGCCGCGGCCGCGCTGGGATCATACGTGTATGTTATGGCGGCGCGAGTGGTGGCATTGTGGGCTTTGATTATTTTTTCCCCGCTCGCTTTTATTTTTGGCGTTTTGCCCAAGACCAAAGGATATGCGGAAAAATGGTGGACTGAATTTAACAATAACATAATTGTCGTGCCGATAATGGTGTTTTTTTTGTGGCTGTCGTTTGCCACGTTGGGTTTGGGTAATATTGCGGAACAAATTCAAACTGGTTTGCCCGCGGGTGTCCAGATAGATGGAGCGCAACAAGGTAAAACTGAATATAAGAAGACATCGTTATCATTATCCAAAGTAACCAGTTGGGAAAATATGGCCAGTTTTTTGGTTGCTTTTGCGTTTTTGATGCGCGGCATTCAAGAAACCGAACAAACCGGAGTTACTGGAGCCGGAGCCATCGGCTCGGCCGTGGATTTTGCCAAAAAAGTCGGTACCATTGCCAGTGGGTATGCGGCGGGGAGATGGTTGGCGGGGAAGACGAGGGATGGAGTAGTTGGTGGATCCAAATGGGTGGGCAAAGAACTTGGTGTACATCTGGCCAAACGGGCCGGAGTTTACGATGTTCCCGAGCGAGTCGGTAATTGGTGGAAAGCCAGAGGCGTGGCATTTGATAAACGAAGAAGCGAAGGTCCGCTTAGTGGTGTTGTCGATTCAAAAGAAGTAGGAGAAGGTGATCAAACTAAAGATGAAACGAAAAAATTGACCGATGAACAAGTTAAGGCTGGTTGGTCAATGAGGTTTGATAGAGAAAAAAATAAAACTGTTGCCGAACAATGGGGTGTATTGAAAGATAAGGATGGAAATCCCAAATACAAAAGTGGTTATCAAAAATTTCTCTCTCGTCGTCACGAAAAAATAATCGCTTCTCGCAAGACTTTGGAAAAAACCGAAGGAGAATTTAAAGATAATGAAGAATTAATGGGGAAGCGTACTGAGGCTCAGTCGTTTGTTACCGGTGCAGAAAGGAGAGAGAATAGAAAATTAGAAAAAGAAGGTTTTGTTGTCAAAGACTATGATCGTGTCAAGCGTGGTATGCTTGAAATTGAAGAAGAACGGGCATCAGCAAAAACAGCCGAGTTTAAGAATAGAGGTAAAATGATTGCTCTTGGTAGCCAACGTCTAAAGGCAGAAGGAGGAAAACCTCTTGGTTTTCAAGAAGGCGGGACAGTTGCCGAGCAAATTGCGGGTCACAAAACCCGAGCGGAATTCTTTGAATCACGAGTTAACCAAATTCTCAAAACCGCAGAAAGTAAATATAAAGGCAGTGCAGCCGGTAAACGATTTTTGGAAGGAAAAATTCAAGCCGATTTGGAAATAAAGGCTCAAGAAGCAAAGACTAAAGAATTACAAGCAGGCGCCACGACGAGAATAGCTTTGACCGATACCACTGATGTTTTAGCGCGTACAATAGAGGCGGAAAAAGCCGCGCATTTAGAAGAACAAAGATTGGCAAGAGTCCAAAAAGCCGAAGAAAGAGAATTTTACAAAGGCGATCATGGCCAAGAAGAATTGCGTGAAGAAGCGGTTTTGAAAGAACAAATCGCGGCCAGTGAAGCGGGAATAAAAAAAGAAGAGGCTGAAGCCAAACGCGAAGTTGCTGAAGGTACAGGCAGTGGAGACGAAGCGAAAGAGCGAGAACACCTCTTTAAAGTAGCTCAAGACGAGAAAATCGCGGCGACAAAACAAGCAGGTGTTCGGGAATCTTTAGCGACCAGTGTTGAAAAAAAGGCTGAATTGGTCTATGAGACATCAGACCCAGGTAAAGAAGAAAAAGAAAAAGAATTAACTGCCAAAGAAACCATTGCCGCCACCGAAGGAAAAATAAAGAAAGAAGAGGCTACTAGAAAAGCCGTACTTGCCACAGAAGACAGTAATGAATACAAGTTACAAATGGCGGAGAGGATTGCGGCGGAAAAAGGCGCAAAGTTGGAAGAGGGGAAGGTCGCGCTTGCAGAAAAAGAGGCCACCAAAGCGTATGTTTCTGGTACAGGTGCAGATACAATTACCCAAACCAAAGAAGTTGAATTAAAAACAAAAGCCGAAGACGCGGAAATTAAACAACGTGAAGCCGAGGCAGACAGACAAGCGGCCAATAATTTAAAAGAAGTGTTTGCTAGAATCAATTTTTCGGAACAAGCAACAAAAGCGGCTGAAGATTTTGTAAAAAATATTAAAGAAGAAGACCTGAGAGATAAATTTAAATCAGCTTCTGAGCAAATGAAGGGATGGATGAAATTAGACGCCACGGCTTTGGCCACGGAAATTGAAAAATTTAAGACTGCCGGTCATACTCAAGGAATTGACGCGTATGTAGTGGCGTTGGGTCAAGCTCAATTGTTAAAAGTAACTACGAGTGATTCCGGTATTCGCCATAAACAAGCCGAGGATGCGGCGTCTGACGGTTTTGTGAATAAATCTCGGTATGGAACCACTACTGCCTCAACTGCCTATTCTGATTTTTCCGATACCAAATTAAAGGATTATAAAAAACTGGAACGCACCGCCGCCATGAAAAAAGCCACCGATGTCCATGCTTTTTTAATGCACCAAAAAGAAAATTTGCCAGCGGGTCAAGAACTTGATCTTGATCAAACAGCGGAATTATATGCTGCCAGTTCTTATTTACAATCAGAAGCATGGAATGATGATCAGGCGGCGTATACATACTCTATGTTTGAAAAATTACAAAGACATCAAGCCGAAGTAGCGAATAAAGGAAGTTCAACTGTCATGAAAACTGATGAAGCAGCACAGTGGACCACTATGGCGAAACAATATACTAGGTTGGGCTGGCTTGATAACAATGTTATTGATGCTGGTGGTAATTTTGTATTGGATAATGAGAAAAAAGCAGATGGTACTGATGTCATTGATAAAACAAATGGAAAAGTAGTCAAAAAGGGGAAAGCCATTGCCAAAAAATATACACGACAAAAAGCCGCGGATATGCAGAATTTAGCTGTTACAGGCGGTGATGTAAATTTAGTGGTTGCCCATCACCAAATTTCTGAAGCGGTTGATGCCAATGCTCGGGATGTTGAAAATGCTAAGCTTGAAGCAAGAAGTAGGATTATTGCGGATAAGAAAAGTGCTAATACAACATTAACAGACGAAACGGCCGCTGCATCGGCGGAAAAAGAAATTGAATCCGCAATGGCAGCTGCGGGTAAAGCTACAGCAAAAAATTATTGGGAATTGGCGGATGTTATTTTGAAATTAGGAACTAACACAACAGGCATCGTCGATGCTGCTGCTTTGAAAGTACGTTATGAAGAACATTCTGATTTGCTTCAAGACGCCACCAAATCATACAAAGGTTTTGCACATGCCACCGGCCATGAAAAATTAGGTGGAAACCAAGGATTTGATGAAGAGGCTGATTCCTATCGTTTTATGACGGTAAGAGAGGGTCAGGCAGAAGTTCGGGCTGATCGGGTAAAAATGAAAACTCGCCAAATCTTAAATGGAGATCAGTATCATAGTAATGGTGGTGAATTAGATTTGGATACAGGGATAATTGATAATTTCTTGGAAGACACGCTTAATCTTACTATTGGTAAAATTACCCGATACCTTGATATGGTTGATATGCCTGAACGTTCTTTGAAAGGCGCGTTCTATTTACATAAAAATGAACAAGCAAAAGTAGTGCAAGGTACGGAAGGTGCTTTAAAAGATAAAAAAGTTGCGGTGTTGGGTGGAAATAAAGCCATGCAAAAATTTGAAGCCGATGGTGATGTTGATGAAGAAAGTAAGACAAAGCATATGATGACACGTGGTGTTGTACCGGCTTTAATGTCAGGTCATAGAGGTTGGGCAGTCGCAGCCAGTAAATTATATGGCGGTCATGTTGTGGAGGCCGACGCTCAAAAAGGGACAATAAATATGCGGGTCGGTAATAAAGAATTTGCAACTACGAAGAATGCGGCTGAACATGTTATTACTAATTTGGAATCAGATAAAGATTACTTTAAGGGTAGCGATCTTTATGGTCAAGAAAAAAGAATATTAGAGGCCATGAATCAGATTATCGCGGATTTTAATTCTGCACCTGCACCTGCATCTGCTGTTGATACTGCTGCTGCTGGTGAAGATGATACTCCTCCTACTTAACAAATAATCTAGACTAATTTTATGGATACTACACCATTAAAGAATCTGATTGATTGGTATAAAAAATATTCTCTAAGACAGGGAGAGACTTTTATATTGGAATTTTTTGAAAAATCAAAAAATAAGTCTGACTCTCCAGTGAATAATTTAGAAAAAATTATTCGTAGTCTGGTTGAATTTGTCACTGAATCAAAAAAAAATCCGGAAGAATTCTTTTTATTTCCAAATGACAAAATCATTATTAGTAGTCTTGCGACCGTTGACAAAGATTATATCCATTCTGTTGTGCCAGTTATGTGGTATGGTCTTGGTTTGCAAACCGGAGATTATGATTTGTGGGAACCGGAACAGATTATCAAAGAATGTGAAGAGGTTTTTTCCGGCGCGGTTGATAATGTTCCGGTTCTTATACGCAACATCCGCGAAGTCGGAAAGAACGAGGATGCTATAAATTTTTGCCAGAAATTTATTAACCAGTTTATTCTGCTTGATAAATGCACAATAATCACAGAATTAAATTGGCATAATTCTTTGATAATAGCGATTGCGCTTAATACGGTATATGAACGACTATATCAGCTTTCCGAAGACGAGCAAAAAATTATTCTTCAACACAGTCTTTATGTCGCTTTGTGCGCGGGCATCAATGTGCAAACGAGTCTGCAGGCTGTCTTGTATCACACCAAAACTATTTTTAGTTTTATTGCCACGTATGAACGACTGACACAGATTTTAGAAGAAAGTAATGAAACGGTGATTCAAATTAATGAAAATTCTATTCAAACTCTGGGGAGTTTGTGGAATGATTATTGTGAAAAAAATAAAAATGATTGGTCGGATATAAAAAAATTAAAATTTTTTTCTGACAGTCTGACAACCAATGAATTTCAGAAAGAAAAAATATTTGCAGGTTTTAAGATACTCCTTGATCTTAAGACAGCGGTTTTGCAACAAAAAAATTACAGTGATGATTATAATGAATCCGAAGAGTTTCGCAATGATGTCATTAAATTAATTTTTTGGTTTGGAATCGGTGACGCCGGTTACGATGATCTAAAAAAATATTTTCAACAGACAGAAAAAAAAGTTTCTATTACTGCTTTTGTAAAAAGGCTAGTTGAAATTATTGGTCTACAAGATATGGAACAAATTGAAAATGTACTTCTTTTTTCTGGATTACTTCGCGAATTAAACTGGATGCCGGAAGATGACAACTTAATCAGTTTCCACGAATCCACCTCCCAATTCCATTGGAATCAAGAATTATTATCCTAATATGCCCGCTCCATTATTTTCCTATTGCCAAAATAATCCGCTCAAAAATGTCTCTGCTTTGGAGCGGCTTATTATGGCAGTTGAGCCTAGTGCGATTACGGATACCGCGCTTAGTGGTGTCGTGGAATACGCGGCTTTGATTCTTTCCGGTTTGCGCGATTTGGAACCGCGCGGATTGGCCGACAGTTATGTTACGCAAGTTTTGGGATTTATTGACACAAAACTTGTGGAGCAAGTGGCGACTGATCCAGCCAAATCCGCGAGTAATGATCTCAATGAATTGGCAGTGGAATTGCTCCACTCTGCGGCCGCGATTGGCGTGGTGGAAGAAATTACGCCGTATACGGTTGAAGAATTGACCGAGATTATCAACAGTTCTGACGTTGATTTTAATCATGCTATTTTGGCCTTCACTATTGGCTACGCGATTGTGAGTGGAGAAAAAGATTATGGATCTCTATTAATGCACATTCTCATGAATCATAAAGATGAAGAATTGCAAACGCCATACGAATGGATGGATGCGTTTTTGCTCGGTTTATTAATTCATAGTGCGTGGAGTTATTTTCCCGATGCCACGGATCGTGAACAGCAATTCATACTCCAACATTATTTTTATTATGCCATTATCATGGGCGTGCCGGTACAAAGTTGGTTGAATGTGGCGTTTGCTGCCAATCCCAAATTATTGCCGCATATATTGATGCAAAAATTAAGCAGTTCGCAAGAAGTGATTCCGGAGAATTCCGGATTAAGCAGTAGTGCGGATTTTGCCAATGTCATACGCGATTATATGTCTGCAGTCAATCAAAATTCCATTCCCACTTTGGCCGCGGAAAAATTTTTGGGCAAATGGTATGGCAATGACGCGCAGGGAAATCAATATCGTCTATGGTTGCGCGCCGCGCTTGGTACTGCCTATCGTTTGCAAACGCGGAATTTGTAATGCGATTTTTTTGTGATATACTTCAATTAATTTAATTTTAAAAGGAGGGATATGAATTACAATCAAAATAATTTTGCTTTTATTGACAGCCAAAATTTACATTTTGGAATTTTGGAACAAGGTTGGAAGATTGATTATCGAAAATTTCGTAATTATTTAAGGAATAAATACGATATTACAAAAGTTTTTATGTTTATGGGGTATTTACCCTCAGAACAAGCTTTATATACATTTCTTAGACAATCAGGGTTTACGTTAATCTTCAAACATGTGTCTAAGTTACTTGACGGTTCGGTAAAAGGTAATTGCGACGGTGAGATGATTTTACAAGCTATGATAGAGTATCCGAATTATCACCAAGCTTTGCTCATTACAGGGGATGGGGATTTTGTATGTTTGATAAAATATTTACAAAAACAGAATAAATTGTTGCAAGTAATTGCTCCAACATTAGAAAATTGTTCTAAATTTATTCGTGAAGTTGCCGGTAAAAAATTATTGTTTTTTAACGATTTACAATCAAAATTGTCATATAAAGACAAAAAGACCCTATAAAGACAAAACAGTATAGGGGCATTCTTGCTGGGAAGGACCATACAAAGACAAAACAGTGTACAGGATATTCCCTCATGATTACTTTCTAAAGTATACAACACTACAAATAGTTGTCAAGCCAAGTTATGCCCAATCAACCCACAATTCTCGTAAAAAAATCCGACGGAACGACAATCCGGATGACTCTTGACGAAGTCAAAAAAATGAAGGCGGAGAAAAAAGCAGATAATCCTTTGTTGCCACAAGAATTAGAGACAGCACCAGAAACAGTGATCAAAAAAGCTGTGGAAATGTTAAAAACTCCGGAATTGGAACCGGCACCAGTGGAATTTTTATTAAAAGCCAGCGCCGAGCCACATCTTTTGCATGAAGAAATAGAATCGCACGAAGTTACCAGACCGGAATTAGTGACCGCGGTTTCGTACGATCGCACGGTTGACGCCGTGCTTAAAAATGCTCGCTTAACTCCGAGTCCGGAACTAATGCCGCGATTTCAGTCACTCATTATGTCGCTTATAAAAGGCGTGCGTACTGTGGCGCAAGTAATGGAATACGCGAGCGCGCCGCTTCTGCGCGGAGGTTTGGCACTTTCGATCGCCGAGGCAGAACGTCTTGCCACGGCTTTGAACACACAAACCGGTTTGCCCAATAACCGATCGATTATTATTCCCAAACCCATGACTGCGCCTGCCTCCACGCCCTCAAACATTCAGGGATCAGTCAAAAATAATCCAACTTCAAATCGTCCTCACAACACAGGCGCGGCTTTTGTCCAAATGCATGATGTGCAAGCGCCGCAGTCCGCGCCAAGCACAAGCAATAAAGCAGTCATGGGTCCTATAGAAGAAATGAAAATTTTTTCTCTCCTTGATTGGCGTCGTCTCGCGGCTACGCCGGATAAAGCCAAAGAAATAATTTTAAGTAAATTTTCCGGCTGGAAAGATGAATCATTTTTTTTGTATCGTGATACCAGATTGGCCTGGTTGGAATCGCCATTGGTGCGCGAATATCAAGAAAAAGTTATCACTGCCATCAATCAAAGTACGCGTTTGTCTGATATGGCTTCCGGATTTGCGGTGAAAAAAACCCTGACACCGGCTGACATTGCCGCGCTCGTTGAAGTGAATAGGGTACTTGCGGTATAATACTCCTACGGCCATGTAATCAAATTTTTACCGCATGCAACAATTTGTTGTTCCACAATTTATTGAAGTGGAAGATAAAATTTTCGGGCCGATTACGACTCGGCAATTTTTAATTTTATTGGCCGCGGGCACAGCCATATTTTTGTCGTATCGGTTTGGCGATTTGGCTTTATTTATTTTTACGGTTGTTTTTGTCGGCGGTTTTTCCGCGATTTTGGCTTTTGTAAAAGTGAATGGTCAAAATTTTCATTATTTTTTGCTGAATATTATACAAACCATGCGCAAACCATCATTGCGCATTTGGCAAAAAAGTTACAATAAAGAAGAACTGAATTATTTGCGCAAGCGCGATGCCGATATTAAAATAGAGCCGCTCATCGTGGTCACAGCAGTAAAAAAAGATCGGATTCGCGACTTGGCTCTGTTGGTTAATACGGGCGGTTTTTACAAGCCCGAGGAATAGCGCGCGTTCACCATAAATATGTCTGACGAAAAAATGAGAAAAAAAACCAAAAAACGGCCTTCATCACAGGCTCATTTGCCCATCGCGGAAATCAAAGACAGCGTGGTGATTTTAAAAGACGGCACATTGCGCGCGGTTATTTTGGTTTCCAGTTTGAATTTTGCTCTAAAATCCGAAGATGAACAAAATGCGATTATTTCCGCGTACGTTGGTTTTCTTAATTCACTGGATTTTCCAATTCAAATTGTAGTCCAATCGCGCAAATTGCAAATCAAACCCTATTTGGAAAAATTGCAGGGGATTGAACGGACACAAACCAATGAATTGTTGCGCATCCAAACCGCGGATTATCGCGCGTTTGTGGAAGAGTTGGTGGAGATCGGGCAGATTATGACCAAACGTTATTATGTCATTGTGCCCTATGATCCGCTGAATAATCGGCGCAAGAATTTTTGGGCACGATTTAAAGAAGCGCTTAAACCGGGAATTACCATTCGTTTGCGTGAAGAGCGATTTCAGACACGCAAAAGTGAAATTGATTTGCGTTTGCGTCACATTATTGGCGGACTGTCCGGCATGGGACTCACCACAGTTCAGCTGGATACGCAATCTTTGATTGAATTATATTATTCCACTTACAATCCGGATATCGCTTTTGCCGAAACATTGGGCACGATTGGCGATCTCCAAATTGAAGATATTTCATAAGTATGCCATTTAAACCCATTGCCACCAATAAAAAAGGAATCAGTTCGGCAGCGCCGGACATTGAGAAAAAAAAACTGCAAAAAGAATTGATTACTTTGGAAGAAGAACGGGTGTATCGCGAAGGCACGGTGGCCATTCGCGATTTGGTCGCGCCGTCCGCACTATCGGTTCAGTCCAATTTTGTGCAATTGGGCACGACTTTTTTGCGTACGATTTTTGTGATTACGTATCCGCGTTATATGTCAGTCGGCTGGAGTTCGCCGATTTTAAATTTAAATTTGACCATGGATTTGGCTATGTTTTTTTATCCGGTCAATTCGGAAATTATTTTAAAACAGCTCAAGAAAAAAGTTGGCGCGCTGGAAGCGCAATTGTCCGGTGACGCGGAAAAAGGCGCGGCGCGTGATCCGTTGCGCGAAACTGCTTTGCGCGATATTGAACAACTGCGCGATGATTTAACGCAAGGCGTGGAACATTTTTTTCAATTTGCTTTTTACGTTACGCTTTACAGCCAAGACAAAAAAGAATTGGATAAAGTTACGGAAGACATTCAGAATATTTTTGGTTCCAAATTAATTTACAGCAAAAATGTTTTGTATCAGGCCGAACAAGGTTTTACTTCAACGTTGCCGCTGGGGATTGATGAGTTGACGATTTCTTTTAACATGAATTCCTCGCCGATCGCGGCCTCGTTTCCGTTTATTTCCTCGGAATTAAGCAGTGATGATGGAATTTTGTATGGCATCAATCGCCATAATAACAGTTTAATTTTGTTTGATCGTTTTTCTTTGCAAAATGCCAATATGGTGGTTTTTGCCACTTCCGGAGCGGGAAAATCTTATGCTATTAAATTGGAAGTTTTGCGTAGTTTAATGATGGGAACTGACGTGATTGTGATTGATCCGGAAATGGAATATGAGCATTTGGCCGAGGCGGTTGGCGGAACTTATATCAGTATTTCTTTGGCTTCGGAAAGCAAAGTCAATCCGTTTGATTTGCCGCGTCCGGTTGGTCAGCAAATTTCCACCGAAGATATTATTCGCAGCGCAGTAATTACGATGAAAGGTTTGTTGCGGATTATGTTTGGCACACTGACGCCGCAGGAAGATTCAATTTTGGATCGCGCGCTTTTGGAAACGTACGCGAAAAAAGACATTACAGCTACAGTTGATCTGACCACAGTCGAGCCGCCGATTATGCAGGATTTGCTGGATATTTTGGAAGGCATGACGGGCGCGGAAGTATTGGTTTTAAAATTGCGCAAATATACCGAAGGCACGTTTGCCGGATTATTCAATTCTCCGACCAATGTGAATGTGACCAATCAATTGGTTATTTTTAGCGTGCGTGATTTGGAAGATGAATTGCGGCCAATGGCGATTTATACGTTGGTGAATTATATTTGGAATTTAGTTCGTTCCGAACAAAAACGGAGAATTTTGATTATTGATGAAGCGTGGTGGCTTATGAGTCACGAGGATTCGGCCAAATTCATTTACGCGCTCGTGAAGCGTTGTCGCAAATATTATTTGGGTGTGACGACCATTACCCAGGATGTGAATGATTTTTTACGTTCGCCATACGGACAGGCGATTGTAACCAATTCGGCTTTGCAACTTTTGCTCCGTCAATCACCCGCGGCCGTGGATATGATTCAACGCGTGTTTATGTTGACCGAAGGAGAAAAATATTTGCTTTTGGAAGGCGCGGTCGGTGAAGGCATATTTTTTGCCGGCAATAAACACGCGGCCATCAAAGTCGTGGCGTCTTATACCGAAGATCAACTCATCACGTCTGATCCCAAACAATTATTGGAAATTGAAAAAGCCAAAAAAGAATTTGAAGAACAAATGGGAAAATAATCCAATGCAACACCAAAACATCCACTATACCAATAAGCAAAATGGAGACGAATATACTTTTGCTGAAAGCTGAGTATATTGACTTGTTGAGAATGCATAATCCGTCAGACTATCAGTTGAACAAAAGGATATCGTTGAATTTTGCTTAAGACTTAGAATAAATAAAGTTTGATTAAGACTTAGAAAATGGAGTTTGATTACGAGGGAATAAGATGCTATACTAAATACATATGATGACTCTCCGCAAACGCATTTTTATCATTAACATTATCGTTACGGCCATAATTTTGGCAATTTTTTTGTATTTGGTATATGGTCGCGAATCTGACACTAGTATAATAACTTCTGACAGCGAATCCGAAACATCGCCTACAGCGCCAAAAACCATTACCAATCAAGATAAAACCAACATAACAAAACCAGCCATCGCCAAACCGATTTTAGCTTTGCCGGCGTATTCCGAAGAATTATACGTCCGTCAACTAGCCAAAATTTTTGTGGAACGTTTTGCCAGTTATTCCACGCAAAATGATAATAATAATATCACTGATTCACTTGATTTGGCGACAGTTAGTATGCAAACTTGGATGAAAACACAGCTAAAGCCGGGAAGTCGAGATTATGAAGGCGTGGTAACTCAAGTTCTGGCTTCTTCGGTTAAAGAAAAAACCGCTTCCAGCGCCACTGTTGACTTGCAAATTCAACAAAATTTTGAACAAAAAACCGCCACAGCCGTTGGCGCTACGCAAAAAGAAATGCGTCAAAAAAAAGGAACGGTTAAATTGCTTAAAATTGGCGATCAATGGAAAATTGATGGTCTGTATTGGGAATAATAGTATGAAGGAGGGGATGAAAAAACTAACTGATTTTTTACTGGATTGCGTATTTCCTTATTTTTGTTTACAATGCGGCGCATCTGATGTTTATTTTTGCTTTCTTTGTCGACAAGCCGATTGGTTTAAAAATCCGACGGGAATTTTTGTGCATGGCAACGAGATTGATTCTTCCTTAACTCGAATCATCAGTTTGACTAAATATAATTCGGAAGTTGACGCGGCACGACTGATTGAGGATTTTAAATATGGTTTTATAAATCAGGCCAGTACGGAAATTAACGTCTGGCTAAAAAATACCGCGTGGTTAAATAAAGAAATCGCAGATTGTGATTTAATAATTCCCGTGCCACTGCATCGCCGTCGTTTTGCCGAACGAGGATTTAATCAAGCGGAAATTATTGCCGGTTTTATGAGTACGATTATACATCGTCCGATTGATTTTTTGTCTTTAATTCGTGCTAAATCAACCAAACAACAAGCCAAACTGGGTCGCGAAAAACGACTGAAGAATGTGATTGACGCCTTTGTCTGCAAAAATAAAGAAAAAATTGTCGGCCAAAATATTTTGTTGGTTGACGATGTGTACACCACCGGCGCTACATTGGAGGAATGCGCTAAAGTTTTATTGGCGACGGGCGCGAAAAATGTTTCCAGTTTTACTTTGGCTCACGGCTAATAATTCCAGAAATAATATTTAATTATATTGTGCCTCAACACTGCAATGTTTGCCATTGCCGATTATCACATGATCGATCAAATGAATTCCCATTATTTTGCCGGCGGCAATCAGTTGTTCGGTTATTTCTATATCAGCCGCGCTGGGAGTAACAATTCCCGATGGATGATTGTGTACCAAAATTACAGCCGCGGCTCCGTATTCCACGGCTGGTTTAAATACTTCGCGCGGATGGATCAAATTGGCATTGATTGTGCCAATCGATAAAACTTCATCATGAATTACGCGATAATGAGAATTTAAATAAATGCCGCGCAGATGTTCTTTGGGCAAGCGTTCCATATCGCGCGCATAATTAAATACATCTTTGGCTGTGCGCACCATTGTCAATCCGCTTTTATTTTTTTGGAAAAAGCGTCGACCAAGTTCACCACATGCTACGATCTGCGCGGCTTTGTGAATGGGAATTTCCAAGTCTGTTGCCAGCGTGGCCGGATTGGTTTGGGCGGACAATGCTCGCTCGCCATATTCCTTGACTACGCGCGCTGACATCGCCAATACATCTTCTTTTGTAGAGCCGGTGTTAATAATTACTGCCAAAAGTTCTTGTACGGTCAAATTGCTTGGACCATATTTGAGCAATTTTTCGCGCGGTTTGTCTTCGCTGGGCATGTCTTTGATGCGCAAAAAATACGTACGACCACTGGACAAAGCATCGGCTTCCAGCAAAATCAAACCGGTTTCGGGAATTGTATACGTATTCGTTTGAATATTCATAAGGAAAAATTAAACATTACCAATGTAATCCTCAGTATCATATCACGAAAAAAAATCTCCAGCAATGTGGTTTACCCTGAGCTTGTCGAAGGGAATTGTCCACATTTTTGGGGATAAATATCATTTTTCCATTATTGACAAGAGTGATTTTTAATTATAAAATAAAAATACTATGAAACAAATTTGGGATAAATTAAAAGAACATGACAAGCGATTTGACCAGATTGATGGTCAAATTGATTTTTTGGCCATTAAAGTGTTGGAACATGACGATAGGTTGCAAAGAATTGAAGAAAATATGGCAACCAAAGCCGATTTGCGGACAATTTCCGATACTCTTGATAAATTAGTCGGATTAGCCCTCAAAAAAGATCAGGAAGTAACTTTTTTGACCCATAGTGTAAAAGGGTTATGGAATAAATTTGAAGAGTATGATCTAGATATAAAGCAAATGAAATTATTGTTAGAATTAGGTTAAGAGAAATAAAAAAATAATAGGTTAAATAAATTAACACCTTGGATGGTGTTAATTTTATGGCTGGCGGAGAGGGAGGGATTCGAACCCTCGAGGGATTTGACTCCCTGCAGCTTTAGCAAAGCTGTACGATCGGCCACTCTGACACCTCTCCATTTTTTATTTTTTTTGCTTGCTCTGAGCGATCCCGACATAGTCGGGAGAGTCGAAGGGCGGAGAGATAGAGATTCGAACTCTAGAGGCTCTTGCGAGCCCGGCAGTTTAGTAAACTGCTGCCTTAAACCACTCGGCCATCTCTCCATAAATTCTGATATTGTGGGCTTGCCCTGAGCGAGCGACTTGTGGTGAGCGGAGTCGAAACCAAGCGAGTCGAAGGGCGGAGAGAGTGAGATTCGAACTCACGGAGGACTTGCATCCTCAACAGTTTTCAAGACTGTCGCCTTAAACCACTCAGCCATCTCTCCAGAACTTTATCCTATAAACAGAAAAACTATAGCAAAATTAAGTATTTTTCGCAAGTGTATTGTGCCGTGATTTTTGCCATGATATACTCAAGTTGAACTATGGCTCAACACATAAAAAAAAGTTATTTGCTTCCATTAGTTAAAAATTTTGTTGAACCTGATTATAGCTTGGCTCAAACCTGGCCATTTGGTGATGAACATTGGAGCACGGCGGAAACCGAAGGTAAATTGGCAGTTGACGTAATTGAAACCGAAACATCCATCATTGTAATTACCACTATTGCCGGAGCCCGCTTGGAAGCAATCGAAGTTTTTGCCCACAATGATATAATTACTATTCGTGGTCGTCGTGATGCTCCTATTGCAGTCGAAGACGGAGTTGAATTTATTCATACTGAATGTTTTTGGGGACCGTTTTCCCGAACCATTGTTTTGCCCGCGGAAATTAAAGCCGAACAAGCGCGCGCTGAATATAAAAATGGCGTGTTGACAATTCGCATTCCCAAGCGTAAAGTTGATACCAAGATTTCCGTAAAAATTATTGAGGAATAAAGTGGGAGTTTTATGTGGCGAGAGTATAAAAATTATGCGTGGATTTAGAATAATCTTGATAACATCCACTTTTTTATTATTGGCCGGTCTGGGAACAGTGGCTAGTTTTGCTTTTTTTTATCAAGATAGAATTTTGCCTTCTCTCTCCATTGGATCGGTTGATGTCGGTGGTAAAACAGAATCGGAAGTGCGTCGCATTATTCAAGAACATTATAATAAAACGATTAAATCCGGAATTAATGTTTTGTATGACAAAGGTCAAGGCAATGAGGAAATAGTGGTTGTCGTACCAGTGCAGTTTGATCTTGACGCGGCCGCGCGCGCTGTGATGCGTTATGGAAAAGAGGGGAATTATTTAAATCGCGGTTTTCAGGTTATTTTAAGTTATTTCGGTCAAGCCAGCATCGTCTTGCCCGGCTTGTCAGTCACACAGACTGATATTGAGTCAGCCATTCGGACAAAACTCTCACCATTTGAACAACTCGCGCGCAATGCTGAATTGAAGATTACCAATCTTGATCCTTTAAAATATACTATTTCAGCCTCAAATCCCGGAGTGGTTTTTAATTATAATGAAATTGGTGCCGGAGTTTTGCGCAATTGGAAACAATTATTGCCGGCTCGTGTTCAACTTTCATCTCAAATTGATTATCCAAATCTGACAGAAATTGAAATCGCGAGTGTGGCTTCAAATATGGCGGTAATTTTTTCCACGCCAATCAACTTAACTTATTATGACGCGCACACGAAACGTTCATATCAATGGTCAATAAAGCGTCAGCAAATTGTCGATTGGATTAATCCTATCAAGAATGAAAATAATTTGATTCAATTGACTTTGGCAACTGATCCGTTGACAGCGTTTATTTCGAGTACGATTAAAGCGGTCGTGGATGTGCCAGCTCTTGACGCGGTTTTCAAACTAAATACTTCCACCACAAAAGTCATTCAATTTGTCGGTGCTCGTCCAGGTGTCACTGTCGATGTTCCCGCTACACAGCGTGGCGTGGCCTTGCTTTTTAATAAACGTCAAAACGGAGAAACAGTCACTTCCACTCCGCTCATAATTTCCAAAGTCGAGCCAAAAATAAAAACCGAAGACACAAATAATTTGGGAATTAAAGAAATTTTAGGCGTTGGTTTTTCCAATTTTTCCGGCAGTCCGAAGAATCGAATTTTAAATATCAAAAACGCGGTCATGAATAAATTGAATGGCACATTGGTTGCGCCCGACACTGAATTTTCATTGGTCAAGACATTAAGTCCATTTACGTTAGAAGCCGGATATTTACCTGAATTGGTTATTAAAGGCGATCGCATAACTCCGGAAATCGCTGGCGGACTGTGTCAAGTTGGCACGACGATGTTTAGGAGTACGATGAATTCCGGTTTACCCGTTACTGCACGGACGAATCATGGTTTGGTGGTTTCTTACTATAATGATCCGGCCAATGGAAATCCGGGAACAGACGCCACGATTTATGATCCATCGCCTGATTTTCGTTTCAAAAATGATACTGGCCGCCATCTTTTGATTACCACTGACATGAAAACTAAAACCGGTGAACTGACATTTACGATTTGGGGGACAAATGATGGTCGGAAAGGCTATTATACGCCGCCAAAAGTTTTGTCTCGGATTCCGGCGCCTGAGTTTCAAACTATTGAAACCGATGATTTGCCTCCGGGTAAAAAAGAATGTCAAAGCGTTCATCCCGGAGCAGTTGCTACGTTTAATTATATTCGTGAATTGGCCAGTGGTGAACGTGAAGTTCGTGAATTTAAAAGCGTGTATCGCGCTGTTTCGGCTCGCTGTTTTGTAGGGAAAGATCCCAATAAACCAACTTGTCCTGAAGGCGAACCAAATTGCGCACCTCCCCCGACAATCGGGGAACAAACTTCGCCAACGGTTGACACTGAAAAACCACTGGCCGATGTTTCTCCTCCAATCCCAATTGCTGAATAAATTTTTCTTCTTAACTTAAAAAATTTAGGTATATGTTAAAACTTTTAAGCAAGATGGTTTTATTTGTATTTATAGTCTTACTATTTTCTCTATCTTTTACATCTTTCACACTTGCTATTTCGGTTTCAGAGTCTAATATCGACACTACGTACATGGTGGAGGATATGGTCGTGGATAGTTCGGGCAATATTCATACTGTTGTTATCCAATCAGTCAGCCAAACGGCGAATAATTTAGTATACAAAAAATATAATGGATCAAGTTGGAGTGCGACAACTGTTAGTAGCACGGTGAATATATCTTACTATGCCAGTATAAAACTGGATTCCAGTGGTAATCCGGGGATTGCTTTTGCTGAATGGAATAGTGGTGTTGGAACACGAGCACTTTATTATAAGAAATATAATGGCAGTACTTGGGGAACAACAGTTGAAGTCGAAACAGGAATGGACAATGCTTCCGGAAGACCGGCATTGGAATTTTACAAAGAAGACGTGGATGCAAACTATCCCACGATTTTCACTTGTCACGGATCTACGTATATTGTAGAAGAACATAAAGCGACTGGCAGCGGAACAGAACCAACTTTTGCCGCTCCCGCGAGTGTTTCCAATAACAATGACCATGATTGTTCGTCAATTGATGCGCATATTTCCGCGACAGATTATAGAGAAATTGTTATATCCCCAAAAGGTAGTCCCGGCACGACTGCATACGCTTTAAGTAATGATGGAAGTGGCTGGAATGCTAGCACTCTTTTTACCAGTGTTGATGTTATAAATGGCAGTGTGATTTTTTTGGATTATGATGGCAGTGAATATCATGCGGTAATAATAGATGATGCTTCGGCCAGCACTACGGATAATATTCTATATAGTAAAATGTCAGGCGGAAGCTGGTCGGCACAAGAAACAGTCGTTTCCGGAGCGCGACTTGGTCAAAATTATGTTGATATAGTTGCTGATACGGACAATTCTATTCCGTATGTTCTTTATTTTGACAATGCCAACAATCTGCTTAAATATTCCTACAAACAAAATGGAAGCTGGACAGCCGGTACAATTGACAGTGGATTTAGCTTGGGGACAATGCAAGGAGATTATAATAATTTTGTCGCCGGAGATTATTATTCCGGAGGATCAAAATTGATTGTTTTGGGTACACAATATTTGTCTGGTCCACCCAAATCATTTGAATTCAATAAATACGATTTAACCGGTCTCCCCACTCAAAGTCAAGAGGGTTCGGGAGTGCCGGAATTTAGCACCTATATGTATACTCTAATTCTTATTATGGGATTTGGTTTTTTATACAGACGTTTTGGAGGAGAATTTTCTTTAAGATAAATTTGAATCAATGGAAAGGGGTGGCCACTAAGGCTATCCCCA
Source organism: Candidatus Magasanikbacteria bacterium RIFCSPHIGHO2_01_FULL_41_23 (assembly GCA_001782805.1). Classification (GTDB taxonomy): domain Bacteria; phylum Patescibacteriota; class Patescibacteriia; order Magasanikbacterales; family UBA922; genus 2-12-FULL-41-16. The sequence continues at coordinate 29,635 of MFPT01000021.1, forward strand.
GACAGAACTTGACAAAAGTTCTGGGTTTTGGTATTGTTCTGCGTTACATTGTAATCTTGTGTCCACTATCTCGACTTAGTCGGGACGAGCGAGGATATAGGGTATGTGCGTGTTTCTTCCTTAAGTAGGATAGCAAATAAGTATTACCCTGTATCCACGACAAGCATGGAGGTGTGAAGTAGGGAAGAGCAGGCTCACGCTCGCCTTTACCTATGTCACACCTTCTTGGATACGGGTAGGTTTATCCTATATAAAAAAAGCCTTCTTCGACACGGGTTTATCCCGAGCTTGTCGAGGGAGGCTTTTGTTTATATGACTTTATCCGCCAAACCATAGGCCACGGCTTCGGTTGGATCCATAAAATGATCGCGATCAGTGTCTTGTTCTATGCGACTGATTGGTTGTCCGGTATGATCAGCCAAGATTTGATTGAGTCGGTCTTTAATTTTTAAAATGCGTTCGGCGTGAATTTTGATATCACTGGCTTGGCCTTGCGCGCCGCCCAATACTTGATGAATCATAATTTCGCTGTTGGGCAAACAAAAACGTTTGCCTTTTTGACCGGCGGCCAAAAGCACTGATGCCATGCTCGCGGCCAAACCAATACAAATGGTGGAAACATCGGATTTTATATATTTCATGGTGTCATAAATCGCCATGCCGGCTGTGACCGATCCACCCGGGGAATTGATGTACAATTTGATATCTTTTTCCGGATCTTGGTTTTCCAAAAATAAAAGTTGCGCAATCACAATATTGGCCACATGATCATCAATTTCCGTGCCCAAAAAAATGATCCGGTCTTTGAGCAGGCGCGAATAAATATCATACGCGCGCTCGCCGGACGATGTTTTTTCAATGACAGTGGGGATGAGATATTGGGCGGTGGGCGCAATGGTATTTTTAATACTGGTATTATTCATATATATCGTGATTTCCTATATGTATAAAAATTACTTCGTTATTATTTCTGAATTGAAATATTATACGTAGTTTGTATGTTAAACGAAAAGACCATAAATCCAACAGATGTCCCTTTAGTTTGTGAGTTTGCAATGTATTGTCAAATGGATTTATGCAAAATATTTTTTCTTTTTCTTTAGCAGTTGCCTTTGTTTCATCGGTACATTTTTTATACTCCCGAATAAAAGATTTTGCATAATAAATATATAGCATACCCCCCCTTTTTTTATTTTAATTATCCAAATCTTTTAGTGAAGACAGATGATAAATTCTACCTTTTTTTATATCGCGCATTGACGGCCATAATTTCCACAACAAAATATATGGACTAATGGCGTGACGGAATCGAAAATATAACCCACTACGATTGGGGATTTTATTTTTCCGTGTATCGAGATTACACTGTAGAGTCGCAGTTATTTGTTCCATATATTCATATCATACGGTAAAAAAATTCATTCGTCAAACGGTCGTTGCCATTTCTTTTTTAAATCCACAGCCCTTGGTCGCACACTTAACCGTTCCTTTGGCGCCAAAGATAAGCGGAGCATAACACTGTGGACACATTTCTCCGGTTGGTTTGGTTGGTAAAATATTTTTGCATTCCGGATACTGATTGCAACTGTAAAAAATTCCACGTTTGCCTTTTTTCCCCACAAATTCTCCGACTTTACAAAGATTGCACATCACACCGGTTTTATTTTCTTTCTTTTTAATGTTTTTGCATTCGGGATATCCACTGCAACCAAGGAATGAACCAAAACGACCACGTTTGAGCGCCATTGGTTTGCCGCATTTTTCACAAACTTCTTTGATTTCATTGGCGAGCTCGGCCGCTTCTGCACTTCCTGGAATTGGTTTGGTGCTTTTGCACGTGGGATAATTAGTGCAGGCAATGAATTTTCCAAATCGGCCGATTTTTATGACCATGGCACTTTGGCATTTCGGACAAATTTCATCGGTTTTTTCCTCGGTAATATCTTTTTTAACCAATGTTTCGGTTTTTTCAACAAGATTTTTGTGGAAAGGTTCATAAAATGTGGCGATAATCGGTTGCCAATCTTTGGTGCCTTCGGCAATCGCGTCCAAATTTTCTTCCATTTTGGCGGTAAATTGATAATCCACAATATCGCCGAAATGTTCAACCAACAAATCATTGACCACGAGCGCGATGTCAGTGGGTTTAAAGCGTTTATGTTCATCGCGTTCCACATAATTGCGATCTTCAATTGTGGCAATCGTTGGCGCGTACGTTGATGGCCGGCCGATGCCATATTCTTCCAAGGCTTTGACTAAAGTAGCGTCCGAATAACGCGCGGCTGGTTCGGTAAAATGTTGTTCTTTTTTTAATTCTGTGCAGGGAATAATCGCGTTGATTTTTAAATCCGGCAAAATCGTTTCCGTGCCAGTGTCGGGCATAATCGCCAGCCAGCCGGGAAAAAGAAGGGTTTGGCCGGTGGCGCGGAAAATATACGGATTACTGGCAATATCCACGCTTACTCGATTGAGTTTGGCCGCAGTCATTTGCGTGGCAACTGCGCGTTGCCAAATTAAACTGTACAATCTTAATTGATCGTTGCTCAAGTATTGTTTAATTGATTCCGGCGATAATCCGGCTTCGGTCGGGCGAATCGCTTCGTGCGCTTCTTGTGCGTTTTTGGATTTGGTGGCATAACGACGTGGTTTTTCCAGTGCGTAATCAGAACCGAATTTTTGCATTACAAATTCACGCGCGTCAGTCGTGAATTTTTCCGACATATTAAGCGAATCCGTACGCATGTAAGTGATAAGACCGGTATGTCCGGCCGCGCCCAATTCCACGCCTTCATATAATTGTTGCGCCAAACGCATAGTATTTTTGGCGGAATATCCCAAACGTTGATTCGCGGTTTGTTGCAGTGTGGACGTAGTAAATGGTGGTGGCGGAACACGCGCGGCTTCTTTTTTTATAACGTCTTTAATGGTAAATGTCTTACCGACTAATTCGCTGATTATTTTTTGCGCTTCAATTTCAGTTTCAATACTCAATTTATGTAATTTTTTGTCTCCTATCGCAATGAGTGTTGCCGGAAATTCGTGCGGATGCGCATTAAAAATTCCAATAATACTCCAATATTCTTGGGTTTTAAAGGCTTGAATTTCTCGTTCTCGCTCCACCACCAAACGTACGGCCACTGATTGCACGCGTCCGGCGGATAATCCACGCGTTACTTTTTTCCACAAAAATGGGGATAATTCATAGCCAACCAAACGATCAAGTACGCGACGCGCTTGTTGTGCGTCTACTAATTTTTGATCAATGTGGCGCGGATTGGCAATCGCCGTATCCAGCGCGTGTTTGGTAATTTCATGAAATACTATTCGCTCGGCAGTTTCAACCGGAATGTTGCAGACGTGAGCCAAGTGCCAGGAAATGGCTTCTCCTTCCCGATCTTCATCAGTCGCGAATATAATGCGGTCGCTTTTTTTTGCCAAGTCTTTTAATTTTTTTACTTGCGCGGCTTTTTCTTTGGGAATTATATATGTTGGCAAAAAAGTTCCGCCCTCAATGTCAATGCCGATTTTGCTTTTGGGCAAATCACGAATATGACCGAAAGATGACTCGACTGTGTAGCCGCGTCCCAGAAATTTAGTAATAGTTTTGGCTTTGGCCGGAGATTCAACGATAACCAATGTTTTCATATTTCGGTTGACTCAATATAAATATCGCGTAGAGCATAGTGGATATTTAGCTGATTGTCAATTAAGCTATTTTTTTTGTATTGTTATTTTTGATTAATGTCGGTCGCAATTCTCCGCTTAGATAAATTGACCCAGTGACAAGAATAATACCTTTAGTTTCAGCTTGTTTTTTTGACCAAGCCACGGCTTCGATTGGATCAAGAAAAATTTCAGTTTTTATTTCCGGAGAATATTTTTTTACGATTTTTTGCATGGCATCAAGATTCAGCGTTTTTCTGAATACATTCGTGATATTTTTAGTGCAGGCTACGGACGTTGGTTTAAGAGTTAGGAGTTTTTTAATCATGATATTTGTTTTTTTGTCGCCGGAAAATCCCATGACCAAATGAATTGGTTTATCGCCCAAAACCAGTCGTAATTTTTTTATTGTTTCAATCGTAGCGGAAATTTTTTGCGGATTATGCGCGCCGTCTAAAATGATATGCGGATTATTTTGTATGATTTCAAATCTAATCGGCTGGACGGTTTTTTTTAGTCCGGTTTTGATGGCGGTTTGATTAATGCCAAAATGCTTGGCAACTGTAATGGCCAATGCCGCGTTTCGTGCCTGATGCATGCCAAGAGCTTTAATTTCATAATTATTTCCGCGGTATGTAAAATTCGTGCTTATTTCAGAAATGGAAATTGATTTTTTTTCAGCCGAGGATAAATGAGAATGTATGACTATGGCTTTTTTATGATCCGCGGCTTTTTTTATGATTTTTAAAACAGCGCTACTTTCACTCATCGTAAAAACCGGCGCGTTGGTGGTAATGATGCCGGCTTTTTCGGCGGCAATTTGAGAAATAGTCGTGCCCAAATGTTTGGTGTGATCCAACCCAATGTCAGTAATAATGGCGGCATCTTTTCGTGGTATTATATTTGTGGAATCAATTCGTCCGCCCATCCCAACTTCCAGTACCGCACAATCGACTTTTTTTCTAGCAAAATAATGCAGAGCCATAACCGTATAAATTTCAAACAATGATGGCACGTCATATGGACTCGTGCGGATGTATGTTTCCAATGCTGTTTTAATTTCTTGCACTAAAATAATAAATTCGGTTTTTGATATTGGTTTATTATTAATTTGCCAGCGTTCTCGAATATCACTGATATAGGGAGATAAAAATAAGCCGGTTTTGCGTCCGGCACATTGCCAAATTGAACTTAAATACGCGCAAACCGAACCTTTACCACTGGTTCCCGCCACATGCAAATAATGAGGAATTTTTTTCTCCGGATTATGCAATATATCCAGCAAAAATTGCGTTCGTTTAAAAAAATGATTATCCGAGTCATTATTTTTGTTCGCGCTATCCGAATATTCCCGTCGATTGATGGTTTTGAAAGAATCAAGTAATTGGATGGCATTCTGATAATTCATAAGAAGAGACGCGTTGACTGATTTTTTAATTCATCATTTTTTATTTTAAGAGCATATATATCGATTTCCCAGAATGGCCTGTATCATCCCTTTAATTTCCATTTCCGTCAAGAGGACAGCCACATGATGGGCGGGCAGATTAAGTTTTTGGACAATCGCATCACCAGTTTGCGGTTCGTTTGCCAGAAACGCCATAATTATATTTTCGATTGGGTTTGAGGAAATAGGTACTGTACTCTGCGATTTCTTTTTTTGATTAAGATTAAAAACCGCACGCAAATCATTGACGCTGGTAATTATGGTGGCACCGTCTTTAATTAAATTATTCGGACCAACACCAACAAGTGAAAAAATAGAATGAGGAACTGCCAATACTTCGCGGCCTTGCTCCAGTGCGCAGCTGGCAGTGATGAGTGCGCCGGATTTAATTCCGGCTTCAATAACGAGTGTCGCTTTGGCTAAACCGGAAATAATCCGGTTACGTTTGGGAAAAGTATAATTGGTTGAAGCAGTGCCTGGGGGATATTCAGTAATTACGGCTCCGCCTGAAGCAATAATTTGTTCACTGATTTTTTTTCGCTCCGCGAATAATTCATTGCTATCAAATCCCGCGCCCAAAACTGCGATGGTGTAAGCATTAACATTGAGAGCGGCTTGATGAGCAAAACTGTCTATGCCATAGGCCAAACCGGAAACAATGCCGATTTCCTTGGCAAACGGCTCGACAATTTTTTCGATAATTTGTTTTCCAACAAAAGTATTTTGGCGTGTGCCGACCACGGCTAAGAGCGGTTGATTGTTTTTTAATTGTCCTTGAACAAACAATGTGTATGGCGGATCAAAAATTGCCGCGAGTAATGGCGGATAATCAGGATCGACAATGGTAATAATTCGCGCGTTGGCTTTTTTTAGATCATTTTCGCATTTTTGTTCATCAAGACTGTCTCGCCAGACAATAAATTTATCAAGTGTTTCTTTTGGCCACTTTAATTTTTGTAAATCAGATTTTTGCGTTTGCCAAAAATTATCAAGCGAACCAAATAGCGCGATGATAGTTTTGTAACGCGGCACACTGATGTGCAGCCAAAAAGCCAGAAGTCCCTCCTTGGTCATAATTTATATAATTTTTTTAAGAGCCGCGACCGCTTTTTCAATTGATTGATGAGCAGTTCGTCGTTCCAATAAACTGAATTTTTTTAAAACAAAATGCGCCATATCAGACATTTTTTTAGGATCGGTGCTGGCAATTCCCACGCGGAGTCGGGTAAAATTTTGCGTGCCCAGTTCAGCTACAATGGAAATTACGCCGTTATGTCCGGCTGAGCCGCGATTAGTTTGAATTTTCATTTCTCCCAAAACAATATCTTTATCATCGTGCACGACGATAATTGATTCGGGATCAATTTTATAAAAGCTGGTCGCTAGTTGCACGGCAATGCCGGACGCGTTCATGTACGTAAGCGGTTTCAGCAGAATAACTGTTTCCGTGCCAATCGTCCCTTTACAGATCTCCGCGTTGCATTTTTTGCTGATTTCCCAGCCTGACCATTGGGCTTCGTTCGCAGTGAATTTTTTTAATTCATCCAATATTATAAACCCAACATTGTGTCGAGTTTTTTGATATTGTTTGCCTGGATTGCCAAGACCGACGACCAGTTTCATATTTCGATAGTTCAGCGAGTTCACTACAAGTAAACTCAATATAAATATTATCGTTTCATTTTGGTTAATTTAATCACAATGGGCGCGCCGATAAAATTAAACTGTTCACGCAATTTATTTTCAATAAAATGAACGTAGGACAAATGGAGCGATGTCTGATATTTGATAAACAATTCAAAAATCGGCGGTGCCGCATTTATTTGACTAAGGCCAAGTAATCCCGGTTGACGCGTCCCTTTGCCTTTGGCCGGTTTGTGCAATCGTTTGATCGTGCGGAAAAATTCATCCAGCTCCTTGGAATCAATGATGGTTTTGCGCGCTGCGTTTACTTCCAATAGTAATGGAAAAATTTGATGGACGCGATAACCGGTTTTGCCGCTCACCATTACAATCGGCGCGAATTTAAGATGAGGGAAATGCTGATAAATTTTTTCTTTTACGTCTTGACGATGCGCATCAGAAACATCATCGGTCAGATCCCATTTGTTCAGCACGATAATAACACTGCGACTGTGCCGTTCCAACAGTCCGCCAAGTTGTAAATCTTGGCTTGATAATGCTTCATTCGCATCAAGCACCAAAAGAACAATATCTGATCGTTCAATTGATTCCAGACTTTTGTGCACTCCTTGATTTTCCAATCCGCCTTCCACTCGTGATTTGCGACGAATACCGGCCGTGTCAACAAAGGTAATGTGATGTTTTATTTTGTCTGCTTCATAGACAAGAGTCGTATCAAATGATTCACGCGTCGTGTGTGCGATGGGACTGACAATTACTTTTTCTTCGCCGATTAATTTATTGAAGAGAGATGATTTTCCCACGTTTGGTTTGCCGATTAAGGCTACACGCAGGGGATTTTTTGGCTCCACGAGAGATAAAATTTTTGGTCGCTTATTTTTTTTACCAAGAGCGGTGTACAATACATCCAAAAAATCACCTACGCCTCGACCACTGGCGGCAGAAACAGCCAAAGGTGAACCAAGACCAAGACCAAGCCATTCTTGATTGTAAATTTCCAATTCATATTTGGGTTTATCGCATTTGTTGGCAACGAAAATAATCGGAATATTTTTGCCTAGAAAGCGTTGGCGGATTTTTTTTATCAGTTCTAGTTCTTGGGGCAAAATACCCACTTGTGTGTCAGCGACAAATACAATCGCGTCAGCCAACTGGAGCGCGCTGTCTGCTTGCGCCAAAATTTCTTCGGCAAAAAATTCATTTTCCGCTGTATCTTGTCCGCCCGTGTCAATGATTTTGATGTTTTTACCGCGCCACAAAACTTCGCCTTCATTATTGGTACGCGTGGTTCCGGCAACATTGGAAACCAAGGCTTTGCTATCTTCGATTACGCGATTGAACAAGCTGGATTTACCGACGTTGGCTCGACCGATAATCACGGCGATTGGTAAATTGCGTGTTGGTTTGGTTGTTGGAGTTGCCATATAATTAATCAATAAAATCATCGCCGAGCATAATTAAAATATCGGTCGAAGTGGATGGATGAATGGTCGAAGGAATATTTTGGGTGGTGGAAATTTTTAATTCATCAACCAATATATCCAGTATTGTTGACGGCGTATTTTTTTGCAAGACATATATTTTGCTTTGGCTGATTGGTTTTTCTTGAGTATTGTTGACGGTAGTAATTGCAATGGATCGAAATTCCAAACGCCGACGGACTCTCGCGGCCAATCCCGCGTTCCATGTGCCGTTTTGAATTTCCAAAATCGGTTCTACGGTTTTTGGCGCAAAAGTTTCAACCGGATTTTTTTCTTTATTTTTAATATCCGCGTTGAAAAAAGGATTTTCCGCTGACGCGTTCGTGAGGGCAATTGCTTTGTTTGGATCACCATTAAAAATTAATTTAATGGAGTCATTGATGGCGTTAAAATTATCGGTTTTGGGATACAAGATGTATGCGCCGCTTGAGGTAAATGTGCTTTTCAGAAAGCCATCGGGATTGGAATCCAAAACTAGAGAAATGATGCGGCCGGTATCAAGTGTTTGGCCTGTTTTTGCCAAAGAAACCAATTCGTCAAATTCCATGTTGGTCGTCAAATGCGATTCAAGTGAATTCATAATATTGTTCGCGCGAAGGGGATTGAGGTATGTTCCAATGTCAGATAATTTTTGCTTAAGAGCCAAAAGAATTTTTTGTTGTCGTCGAGCCCGTGCAAAATCCGATCCCTCGTTGTTATTGCCATGTCGGGAGCGTGCGAATGTGAGGGCAGTTTGTCCATCCATGGTTTGCTCTCCAGCGGTAAATGACACTGTTTGGTATTCGTCATAGGGCGCCGGAAACATGGGATCGGTAAAACTGCGATCCACGGTTACCGTTACCCCATCCAGTTCATTAATTATTTCCGCAAAGGCTTTGAAATCCAATCGAATGTAGTAGGGAATGTCAATGTTGAATGTTTGGGAAATGAGTTCTGTGGCCGCGGCCGCGCCCCAATTGGGTTTTTTTAACTCGCCATAGGCATTGACATGATTGATTTTTTGGTAACCATAACCGGGAATATCCACGCCCAAATCGCGAGGAATGGAAATTAAAGCCACTTGTTTGGTGGATGGTTTGATGCTGGCAATCATTATCGTGTCAGTTAGGAATGGTCCATCGTGACCTGGCCCGCCCATTCCCAAAAGCAAAATATTTATCCGATCAGTTTTGGCTCCAGCCAGATTTGAATTTCCTGTTTCACTGTTACCAAAGGCGATGTAACTTATTTTTTTCAATAAACTTTTTGGTTTTTTGGGTTCTAGAGTTACTCCGGCACGGATTGTATCTGTTGTAACAGTTAAACTATTATACCACCACATGCTTCCAGCCAGCAAAAATATCGCCAGCAACAAAAAAAGCGCTTTCTTGCGGCGTCCTTTTCCCTCTTTAGCCAATTCATTCGGTTCAAAATCGCGAGGCGGATGATTTGACGGTTCTTCAACCTCGCTCATAAAATTAATCGCATGTGGCACCATAGCTTTAACACTATAACGGATTTTTTTGGTTTTGGCAAGGGATTTTTAGGAGAGTTATTATCCTGATTTGACACACAAAACAAGATGTGGAATAATTCTTTCATAATTTATTAACTAAAATTCTATGTCAGGTCCAGAAGGATCAGGAGAATCATGTCCACAATGTAACCAACCAAAGTTTGCTTGTAAATGTCCCAAGACTACGGCAGAAGCACAGGGAGGTCAAGCACCAGAAATTTCGGCAAATTTACAGGATCAAGATACTGCATCAAATGAAAAATATCCAAGACCTGGTTCTCCTGAAGCACAAGAACTTCATCGTTTACACGAAGAATTTTATAGAAATAATGGAGGACCTACCCCAAGAGAAGCTGGGTTAGAACAGTTACAATATAATTGGCAACAAGAAGAAATATTGGGTGTACCGCGTGATCAAAGAGGGAAGGAACAATATGAAAATCCAAATAGTAGACAGAATCTTACTGATAAAGCGTTTTTTCAGACACCAGAGGCCGTAGCAGAATTCGAAAAGAATGGATGGACTCTACCAAAAAGTGGAGTTGATGAGAATAAATAATAAAAGAAAGATTTTTAACCGGTTATTTCTACATAGCCGGTTTTTTTATATCGTTGACAAAAAGAATAATTTGGAGAATAATTAAAACATAAGAGGCCACATCTTCGCCGAATTTTTTGATTCGACGAGGTTTTTTATTTTACAAAAGAAAATTTTAAAATTAATATGGAGGTTCAGTTTTTTGATAAAAAAATAGAAGAATTTATTGATCATTTAGATAATATTGTTAATCCGAAAGTATTTCGGGTAATTGCTCTTTTGGAAGAATTTGGACCAAGTCTAGGAATGCCGCAAAGTAAGAAAATTGGTCAGCGACTGTTTGAGCTCAGGATACTTGGTAAACAGCATATTCGTATTATATATACTTTTCATCGAGATTCGGCGATCTTGTTGCATGGATTTATTAAAAAATCAGAAAAAATTCCTCTGAAAGAAATTTGCCTTGCCAAAGCTAAATTATCGGTTCTTGACAGAAGATAACATATACGTTATATTAATCTATATGAAAAACTTTTCAACTTTTAGGGAGGAACAGTTCAAAAAAAAACCAGGTCTTCGGGAGGCCTATGAAGCCCTTGGGCCGGAATATGAGTTAATTGCTCAGCTTATTCGGAAGCGTCTTAATAAAGGCCTAACTCAATCAGCCTTGGCCAAAAAAATTGGAACAAAACAGTCGGCGATTGCTCGTTTGGAGTCAGGAAACTATAACGCTTCGATTGCTTTCTTGGAAAAAGTTGCCAAGGCGCTGGATGCAAAGCTGGTCGTTTCAATTTTATAGATTTTATTTTTACAAAATTGTGGTATACTTCTCATTATCGTAAAGATACGACCACTATGCCGCAAATAATTGGAAAAGAAGGAAGTACTGTTTTAACCGGCCAAATTTTGCATACTTGGGAAGTTTCCGAGTATGAACAGCATGATCGGCCGATGCGCTGGTATCTCATTATGTTGGTGCTTGGTCTATTTTTGGTTGGTTACGGCCTGTTTACCAATAATTTTTTGTTTGCGCTGATTGTTATATTGTTTTCCATTATTATTTTTTTGCAATCGCATCAGATTCCGCATCGTGTGCCGTTTAGCATCACTGATCTTGGTGTTCTCGTCAACAATCGCTTTTATATGTATTCCGAGTTTATGGATTTTTATATAATTTATAATCCACCGCAGGTAAAAACATTATTTTTGGAACCGGAAAGTACTTTTCGTCCGCGCTTGCGTGTGTTGCTTGGAGAAGAGGATCCCAATGAAATTAAATTTACGCTTCGCCAGTTTTTGTCGGAAAATGTGACCAAAGAAGAAGAGCCGTTATCGGACAAGATGGCGCGGGAATGGATGATACATTGACGGGTTGGAAATTTTTTGCTATAGTCACTGCGTTTTACCGCGTCTAAAATACGCAAAACGCACCCGTCGTTCAATGGATAGGACAAGAGTTTGCGGAACTCTAGATCTAAGTTCGATTCTTAGCGGGTGCACCGATTATTATTGATTTGTTCTGACGTATTCAAGAAGTTCGCACAATGAATCTCCAAACTCCCATTACACAATTGAATAAAGTGGGGGATGTGTTGAGCTCTCGTTTGAAACGTCTGGGAATTTTTTGCGTACAGGATTTATTATATTATTTTCCGTTTCGGTACGAAGACTTTAGTGAATTGGCCAAAATTGCGGATTTGGTTGAAGGAAAACAAGTAACAGTGCAGGCGAAAATTGAATTGATTATGACGCGACGAAGTCCGCGCAAGCGAACAGTGTTAACTGAAGCCATGGTCTCGGATGAAAGTGGTCAGCTTCGCATTATTTGGTTTGGTCAGCCCTTTATTGCTCAAAATTTGCACGTTGGAGATGAAATTTATTTTTCCGGAAAAGTAACGCGCGATCGGTTGGGGTTACAAATGATTAGTCCGGAATACGAAAAAGTAAAAATTGAGACTGCGCATACAGCGCGAATTGTGCCTTTGTATCCTTTAACTGAAGGCATAACGCATAAACAGATGCGGTATTGGTTGAGGCAAGTAATTCATTTGGCCGAAACAATAGAGGATTGGTTGCCACTGGAAATTTTAAAAAAAGCGAGTTTACCTGGACTTGGGAAAGCCATGCGCGGCATTCATTTTCCGGAAAATGAAGAAGATTTGAAAATAAGCACAGCGCGACTTAAGTTTGATGAGTTGTATATTTTGCAATTGCGAGCGGAAATGATGCGGCAATTATTGGCGCGATCCGTTGCGCCCCGCATAAAATTTGTGACCGAGCCAATTAAAAAATTTGTGGCTGATTTGCCATTCACTTTAACCAATGATCAAAAAGTCGCGGCGTGGGAAATTTTTAAAGATTTGGAACGCGCGACACCAATGAATAGATTGTTGGAAGGAGATGTGGGTTCGGGAAAAACTGTGGTCGCGGCGCTGGCAATGTATTTGGCGATTGAAAATGGTTATCAATGTGCGCTCATGGCGCCGACGGAAATTTTGGCTACGCAACATTATGCGACAATTACAAAATTATTGGATAAAAAAATTACTTCGATTGGTTTGTTGACGGGCAGTACTAAACCAAAAGAAAAAATCACGATTGGCGCGCGATTGGAGGCGGGAGAAATTTCAATTATTATCGGCACGCATGCGTTGTTGTCTGAAAGCGTGCAATTTAAAAATTTGGGCTTGGTGATTGTGGATGAACAACATCGGTTTGGTGTGGATCAACGCCGGAAAATGCGCGCACATAATAATGACGATACAGCGCCGCATTTTTTGAGCATGACTGCCACGCCGATTCCGCGTTCTTTTGCACTGACGTTATTTGGCGATTTGGATGTGTCCATTATTAAACAAATGCCGGTCGGTCGCAAACCAATAAAAACACGCGTGGTCGCGCCGCATAATCGCGAGAAAGCGTACGCGTTTATTCGCGAGGAAATAAAAAAAGGCAGACAGTGTTTTGTGATTTGTCCGTTGATTCAAGAAGATACTACTTCTGTTCCAACTCAGTCAAAATTATTGCGTGGCGAACAAAAAACAGTTTTAAAAGAATATGAACATTTGTCCAAAGAAATTTTTCCGAATTTACGCGTGGGATTTTTGCATGGCAAAATGAAGGCGAAAGAAAAAAATACGACAATGCAAAAATTTGCTAATGGCGAAACCGATATTTTAGTTGCGACTTCGGTTGTGGAAGTTGGTGTCAATATTCCCAATGCCAGCGTGATGATGATTGAAGGCGCGGAACGATTTGGTTTGGCGCAATTGCATCAATTTCGCGGACGCGTGGGAAGAGCGGAACATCAATCATATTGTTTTTTATTTACTGACAATGACACACAAAAAGTCACGGAGCGTTTGGCTTTATTTGAAAAAACTTTGGATGGTTTTGCCCTCGCTGAATATGATTTGGAAACGCGCGGGCCGGGCGAAGTATACGGCACTGCTCAAAGTGGTATGATGAATCTGCGTTTGGCCACGATGCGTGACATTGGTCTGATAAAACTGGCACGCGAACTGGCGCGCGGGACAAATTTTACGAAATTTTTACAATTAAAAGAAAAAGTAAAAGAATGGGAAGAAAGGACGCATTTGGAATAAGGTATATTTGCTCATATATCTTCCGTTTGATACACTAAGTAACGGTTTTATTTTTGGTTTAGTTTTTTATGAATTCCATTCCGATCGCTTTAACCTACGATGATGTTTTAATTGTGCCGCGACGTTCCGGTCTTAATTCACGCAGTGAAGCCGTGACAACAACGCGGTTAACCAAGAAAATAAATTTGCATATTCCATTGGTCAGCGCGAATATGGACACGGTGACTGAATCGCAAATGGCGATTGCGTTGGCGCGATTGGGCGGGATTGGAATTTTGCATCGCTTTATGACGATTGAAGAAAATATCGAAGAAGTAAAACGAGTTAAGCGCGCGCAAAATTTTGTGGTTCGCGATCCATACAGCATTGATCCGAATAAAACAATTGGTCAAGCCAAAGAATTTATTGCCAAATGCGGTGTAACGGGTTTGGTAGTGGCGAATGATGATGGACGTTTGCACGGGATTCTTTCGCGTCGAGATATGATGTTTGCGGAAAATGACCACGCACTTGTTTCGGAAATTATGACGCCGCGTGCCAAATTAATTGTGGGTGTTCCATCAACCACATTTGAAGAAGCCAAAAATATTTTTGCGCAAAATAAAATAGAAAAATTGCCGCTTGTGGATGAAGACAATAAAATTATTGGTTTAATTACCAGTGATGATATTCGGTTGAGGATTGATTATCCATTGGCTAATACTGATGAGAAAGGCAATCTTTTGGTGGGCGCTTCAATTGGCGTGAAAGGGGATTATATTGAGCGCGCGCAAGAATTAATTAAAGCCGGAGTGGATGTGCTGGTGATTGATATTGCGCACGGACACTCGGATTTAATGTTTGACGCGATTAAAAATGTTCGCGCGGCTTGCACAGATGTGCAATTGATTGCAGGTAATATCGCGACAAGCGGAGCGGCGCAAGAATTATGTGAAGCCGGAGTTGATGGTTTAAAAGTGGGAGTGGGTCCGGGAACAATTTGCATTACTCGTTTGGTGACCGGATGTGGCGTGCCGCAATTATCCGCGGTGATGAATGTGGCCGCGACCGCACAAAAATATAATGTTCCGGTAATTGCGGACGGAGGAATTCAAAAATCCGGTGATATTGTAAAAGCGATTGGTGCGGGTGCGGATACGGTTATGCTGGGCGGATCTTTGGCTGGAACACATGAAAGTCCCGGTCTGATAATTAATCGCGATGGCAAGAAATATAAAGTTTGCCGCGGTAGCGCCAGTTTTGCGATTGCTGAACGTAGGCAAAAAGTGGGGCAAGAAAAAAAGGAAATGAATGAAGTTACGCCAGAAGGCGTGGAAGCAGTTGTGCCGTATAAAGGGTATTTGGCGGAAATTGTCGGTCAATTTATTGGTGGTTTAAAATCAGGGATGAGCTATACCAATTCGCGAACGATTGGTGAATTGCAAAAAAATTGTGATTTTGTGCGGATTACGAACGCGGGTTTGCGCGAAAGCGGGCCGCATGATTTGCAGGATGTGCGCTAGAACTTGAATAAACTAGAAGCTGAATAACTATTTAAGACTAAAAACAATTAATTTTTTTGGTGAGGGGGCTCCGACTTCATGTCGGAGCCCCCTTTTTGTTCTTCCTCCTTTCTTCGCTAGGCGAAGTTCCCGTAGTAGCTCATGACGTGACCGAAGCCTCCGCGTGGCGAAGCGCGTCGGTGATGCTCGTTGTCGTCAGATCCCCCCTTCTTCTTAGGGGGATCCACGATCGGCGACCGGTTTGTGGACAGGCTCCGCGGCGGACGGTAGGGGGTTCCATCGGCCGAGGGGATGTCCTCGGCACGTCGGAGGGGGTTTCCCTTGTCATCCAGCGTCGCGGCACGAAATCTTTCCATGGTCAATGATCCTTGTGTCCCGACTTCGTCGGGACGGTTTGAGATGAAGAAGATTATAAATAATTGTGATGCTTTTGTCAATAATTTTAGGCTAAAAAATTTTAAAAAAATGTTCGGTTTGACTTTTTTGCTTTTTTATTTTATTCTTTGAACAGATTGTTTTAATTTGGCTGAACAATGAGGGGTTGTTTGGTCAACTAAGGGGTTTTTTCAATGAAGGTTTTGATGGTCACCCTGACTACCAAGAACAGCCGTGGAGAGGACATCCATTTCTCGATCTCGAAGGAGGGCGCGCGGGAGGCCGGAATCCTCCCTGATTCTCGATCCTGGGATCGTGCCCAGGGTGTCTCGGCGGGAAACCGCCAGTACATGAAGCGCCTCGTTCGTCGACTCGACGAGATCGGATCGTAAGCGATCCGAACCAACGCCGTTGATTCGCCGCCACTCGCGGATCCGGCACGATCGTTCTTCATCAAGTAGCCCACCAGTTTCTGTCCCACCTTTGTTCCTTCCTCGGGCTCAGACTTCACGTCCGAGCCCTCCCACCAAAATTAAAACTCTCCGAGATTGTCGGAGGGTTTTTTTATGACAATAAATACATCAAGGAAATCAATTTAAATCGAATCAATTTAAGTCGACTTAAAATAAATCAAATCAACATGAATTTCAGTAATAGGTAATTTTCTTTTCAGTAAAACTCGCTATTCTTCTCCTCTCCTCGTCTCTATCCTTATTGATATATTAAATCTACTTTAACCAAGTAAGCGGAAAGAAAGCTCGTACACATTACTAAAAAGAAAATTACCTACTACTGAAATTACCCCAATGCAACACCGAAAAATTTAATATACCTAATAAGCAAACTGGAGTGAGATCTTTTTCTCGATGCCCGAGCCTGTTTACCCTGAGCTTGTCGAAGGGTCGAGGGTCGAGAAAAACGGTCTCACGAAGTTTGCTTAAGACTTAGAAAGCTGAGTATAATGACTTGTTAAGAATGCATAATCCGTTAGACTATCAGTTGAACAAAAGGATATCGTCGAATTTTGTTTAAGACTTAGAAAATGGAGTTTGCTTATGAGCAAACAAAGCATGAATTTTGATTACAATTTGGCATATAAAAAATATAAAAGTCCAGTGTTTACCGGACTTTTATATGACACGTAGAAGTTTTGCCAATGAAGCACTGGCTCACTACCCTTTAATGTAAATTATATCAAGATTTATTATTTTGTCAAATAAAAAACACAACGAGAAGTTGTGATTTTTAGGTGGTGGACCTGACGGGAATCGAACCCGTTCTACTACGTGTCAAGGGTAGTGTGCTCAACCAGATACACCACAGGCCCTAGGTCCACCATGTACTACCATAACATAAACCACATTAAGAAAGTCTTAAGTTTTTGTAGTTATCCACAAAGTATGCACAAAAACAATAAAACTCCTTTTTGAGGAGCTTTATTGTACGAATATAGAATTGTTACTGTAGTGCAGGTTGATAATATCCTTATAAACTATAATATAGTAAGAAAATTATTTGTCAAGTATGTGTAATCAACTCCGCGATATTTTTTACGCCGATTATTTTTAATCCCGATTTATCGTAATTTTTCCCTTCTGATAATTTGGGATTGGGATTTATTTCGACAGTCGTGGAATTTTTAGTAGAACTCGCGGCCGTAATCACGCGACGCATCCCAAGATTGGCGGATTCTTTAATTCTTTTTTCCGCTTGGGAAACTCTGCGCACTTCGCCGCCCAAACCAACTTCACCAAAAACTACCAGATCCGCGCCCAATGCCTTATCTTTATATGAACTCGCAATTGCCAAACAAACCGTCAAATCCGCGGCCGGCTCGCCGGCATTAATTCCCCCGACAACATTAATGTGAATGTCATATTGTCCGAGCGACAAACCCGCGCGTTTTTCCAGAACCGCAACCAAAACGTGAAGTCGATTCAAATCAAAACCACTGGCTTTGCGCACGGGATAGCCAAAGACAGTTTTGTTGACGAGCGCTTGAATTTCCACGAGCATGGGACGTGTTCCTTCCATTAAACAAGTCAAAATACTGCCGGACACGGCTTCACCCCGATCCGCAATAAACGCGGCCGAGGAGTTTTTTACTTCCACCAAACCATGTTCTTGCATAGCAAAAATCCCCACTTCATCCGTGGCGCCAAACCGATTTTTTACCGTGCGCAATAAACGATAACTGTGATGGCGTTCACCTTCCAAATAAAGAACCGTGTCCACCAAATGTTCCAAAGTTTTGGGTCCGGCCACAGTGCCTTCTTTGGTGACATGCCCAATAATAACAATCGCAGTATTCGTTGATTTGGCAGTTTCCAAAAGTTTTACAGTCGCGGCGCGGACTTGATTGGGATTGCCGGCTTCGCCGAGCACATCATGGGAAGTAATTGTTTGGATAGAATCAATAACTGCGAGGGTTGGTTTTTCCGCGGTTATGGTCGCGCAGATTGTTTCCACGTTGGTTTCATTGCCTAAACGAAAATTTATTTTTTTTGTAAACAAACGATCCGCGCGCAATTTTATTTGTCCGACTGATTCTTCGCCGGATAAATATAAAGTAGGGGAGATGAGTGTGGCGAGTTGTAATGCCAGTGTTGATTTGCCAATTCCCGGTTCGCCACCAAGCAAAATTAAACTGCCCGGCACAATTCCACCGCCGAGTACGCGGTCAAGTTCAGACAGGCCAGTCGCGATACGCGGCGTATTTTCGCCTTTAATTTCATCCAGAGAAACAGTTTTTGCAGCCGCGGTTTTATTTTTTTCTGTTTCAGATTTTTTGACCGCGGATTCGCTAATCGTTCCCCATTGCCCGCATTCCAAACAGCGCCCAATCCATTTTTGGTATTGCGCGTCGCAGTGGGAACAGAGGAAGATGGTGGTGGATTTGGGCATACCTACTAAGATGTTAGAAATATCAGCCTGATCCTCCATGATCCTCGGTCGCAATTTTGTCCTCTTCTTCTGTCAGTTGTTTTCCATGTTCCAAAGGGCATATTTTATAATACCACAAAGCCCGAGCCATGGCAGGATCACTGACGCGGTTGCATTTAAAGGCTTCGGTAATAGTGGGTTTATTAATACATTTACCTGTGCCTCCACTAGTTATCAATCGAACTCCAGCCTCAAGTCCCGTGTCAGGATTTAGTAAATCAGTGACCGTATACCAACGATCGTACATATTAACCGCCCACTCAGAACCAAGTGGACCATTTATCTTTTTTGCTTCAAAACCACCCCCTTCTGGGAAAATAGTAATGCCCATAAAAAAACCATGAGAAAATCTCCAATCAATGTCATAGTCTGGTGGATTGCTAAAATCGTTTCCTGTTTTGCCACCATGGTAATGCAAGTCATCATTTGATTGTCCTCCACCGGTTTTTTTTGGACTGGCAGGGTAATTGTTCCAATATTTTTTTCCACCTAAATCGTACTGAGATTCGTTCATTGGTGTAAAAGCGACACCTTTATATGTTACACCGGACATTAAAAATTTTTTTCTAGCAAGGACAGGTTTGTTATTATTTTGATAACCCTCATCGCCTCCGAGTATTAAAGTTGACGCACCACCCTTTTCATTTCCCGATTCTTTATTGGCCCAAGCCCAGGCGTAACAGGCGTCTATCTTTAATTTTTCGGCAAGGTCAGCGATATTTTGGTTTGTAATTTTTCCGCTTGCCTTAGCTGGAATACTGTTGTGATGAAAATTAGTATCGCTCACCAAAGTACCATTAGAATTCATTTGATTTATATATTGCGTAAAATCGGCTTGACGCGCATATAAAACTTTTAAGTTTCTAAATTGAACAAGTTCCGGATTAATGGTAAAGAGAATAACATAAGAAGTTGAGCTGATTAATAATCCGGTAACTGCTTGCACAATCATATTTTTGCCCGATGACTTGCTGTTTCCACTCGTATCGGGAATCGTAAATAAAAATCCGCCAATTATAATCCGAACAAGACAAAAAATTCCGGCAATAACCACTAAATATTTGTAGACTGCGGCCAGATATTCTCCCAGAAAAGGAATATTCAAATAAGTGTTTCCCAAATCATCGCCACTTAATTCTCCCTCAATAGTTATATCAGAAAAATTAAGGCCGGGGATTTTTATTTTTGGTTGAGGTTTTTGTAATAATTGCCGAAGTTCATCCTCGGATAATGATGTATTTTTAATGGCGTGCGCAACATCACTTGATGCGGTCGCATCGGTGGCCGGCGCGGTTTTATCAGCCTCGATACTTATGGGGTATTTTGTTCCTTGTACAGAGCCAACACAAAAATGAAGGGCGTGAGCATCATCAATTCCACCATCATTTTTACATTCCCATGTTTCGTCGGCTGTGGATTTGCCATAAGCGTTTTCACAATCAACATTTTTATTACACACGCAAATATTAGCATTTGCTCCATCGAGATCACTGTCTTCACAATCCAATTTATTTGGACAATCAGAGTTGCTAACCCAATTTTTACATTGTTTTCCAATTCCATATTCGAGGGCTTTGGGATCAGTAGTTACAACAGGATTGTTTTTTGGAGCAGACGCAGGCAGAGGTACATCCTTGCCATACGCCGCGCTCATTACCGCTTTGAAAAGTAAAGCATGGCCAGCGTCATTGGTGTGTAGAGCATTATTACCCAAACCAGTATCAATCGCATCATCGCCGTTTTTGTCAATAAGAGCAGCATAATCAATATAAATATCAACTTTAGTTTTGAACCACGCATTATTTTTTTTGAGATTTTCACTCCACAGAGGAGTCCATGCGCCCCAACCTTTGAAAGGTTGGGCGCCGACACCAATTATACGCATGCCTTCTTTTTTTGCCTCAGTAATAATCTTATCTAGATCCGCTTGATTTTTGACTGTAGTATTTTCCAAACCATTTAATCCCGCGTATAATATAAGTTCTTTAAAACCATTATTAGCAACTCCTCCTTGCATGGTAAATTGTTCTAAAAAATAAGTGGAATTTGTACTAAGTTTGGCGAAACAAGTAAAATTGTAATCAGGCAAAGCTTTCTTAAGTTGCATGACAAAACCATTCGTCACATTATTTTTTTCAGGTTTTGAACCAATACAACCATCATCGAACGTTGATGAACCAACAACCGCTACATTAGTTTTGGCCAAGGCTGTTAAAGGAAAAAAAATAAAAGCAAAAGTAAGAATGATAATTTGTAATGCTCTATACTTCATATTTAACATTCAAATTAATTACTTTTGATGGCCAATATATCCGCCCATCCCTCCACTGTCTCCGCCTCTTCAACTTGTTTATTATCCACAAAAAAAGTCGGTACGGCTTGAATGTTTAATTGCAAGGCCAGATTTTTGTTTTGAAAAATATAATTTTCGGTTGCAGGCGCGGCCAGACATTTTTCCAAATCAGTCGAATCCAAAGCAATATCAACCGCGATTTTTTTTAAAGTTGCGTCTGATAATTGATCGTTTAAAATAAATGCCTGATTTTTAAATTCAGTGAATTTTTTTTGACTATGCGCGCAAAAACCATATTTCAAAGCTAATTCACTGGGATAAGGAAAACGCGTTACGGGTAATCCTTTCCAAATAATTTTTATGGCATTGGGATGCTTGGCCACCAATTGCGTGAGGATTTCATCATACTGTTTACAGCGATGACAACCAAAATCTTCAAACGCGACAATTGTTTTGCCCGCGCGTTTTTGGCCGATAATAGGATCAGTGATGGAAAATGGAATGGAAAATTCCGGTGGTTTTTCTCCATCAGACGACGAGGTATTTTTTTTGGGAAAAAGTGGTTCGTAACGGAGAACTTGGATAAAGAGAGCAAAACCAACAACTAAAAGAGCGGGAATAAAAATCAATATCATTTTTTTTATACTCATATTGTCGTTACTTTAAACGCTCCGGATTTATTTTTATCAGTTATATAGAGTGATTGTCCATCTTCGCTCACGGAAATAGTGTCTACGGTAAAATTATTTTCCGTGGGAATTTCGGTTTTTATGCCCGTAACCGTGTCAATTTTATACAAGATGTCGGGTGTTTGGTTGGCAATGGCTGGCGCAAATCCCGCACCAGTATCCAGTTGTTCGGGGACTCCGCAATAAATAAATCGTTCATCGCCCATAGCGCATTTGCTGGCCCAAGTTTGGACGTTTAACAGTTTACGATTTCCCCCCACTGAATCCGGCTTAGCATCCACAATCCATAATTCCGGTTTGAAATCACTGTTCGCGCTGTATACGCTATGCAAAAGTTTGGTTCCTTCTTTTGACCATTTGGTTTGGAGTCCACGACCTTCCACCACCAATCCGCGAAAATTTTCTTTGTTTAATCCTACCAATAAAATTTGTTGGCGATCATCGCCCAGCGGTTCGCCCGTGCGAGACAAGGCCACCACTTGCCGGTTCGGTGACCAATCCATAATTACTTTATCTTGATTTGTGCCCATTGGTTCAATCAAACGGACACTACTGCCATCGGGCGCGGCCGTAATGATCCAGCGATTTTCCGGCGCAATCCCAATACTTTTGGCCGCGATTTGGTCGCCTTGCGGTGAAAAAGAAAATTCATCCCAATGTTTGGGCAAAGTAACTTGTTTTTTTGTTTCAAAATTATAGTAAATGTTTGCGCCGTCAGGATACTGGATAATGCTTTCGTTATTTTTTGGTGACCATGCCACGTCTTTGACATTATAAAATACTTGGTCATCCAAAGTTACAACAGTTCCGTTGGAATCGATTTTATAAAATTTTCCATCTTCGGAATTGTAAAATTTGGTTGTTCCGCCGACTGTGGTAACACTGCGCACGGGAGTTTCCACAACTGTGCTGACGCGATCAAAGGTATAATTGGTTGTTATTTTTTTCGGAGTTTCGATAATTTCCTCAGAAACAAAAGTAGGTTGATTGGTTTGGCTGGTTGGCAAATTGGCCGGAGCAGTGTCAGGCGTGATTGGTTTTCCTTCGCCGGCAGTGGGAAAGGCGTTTTGTCCGACAGTGGGTTTTTTTCCGATTGGCGCGGTGGACAGTGGCGTGGTTTTGCGAAAAAAAACAAAATAAATGGCGTAGGCCATGAGTGCGGAAACAAGGAGAAAAAGAATAATTAATAAAATGCGTTTTTTGTCCATAGTTGTACTCCCTAAAGTTAGACGGCGGATTGTTGTTTAGAACGTTGTTGTTTTAATGTAGTCAGCAGTGATTGATTTATTATTCTAAACCGTTGTTGAGCCAATTTGGCAATTTGCTGGCTGATATTTTTTAATTTTTTTCGTTTTTCATCACGTTCTTTTTTCTTTTTTTCCATTTTTTTATCAAGATCTGCAATTTTTAGGTCTACGGCTTTCCTGAGAACTTGGGGGATATTGGAAGCAGTCCAAACCATGGGCGCAATCGGGACAATGAAGAGAAAAATAATCGTCGCGGCCAGAATTGCGGCTAAAACTTTTATGAGAATTTCAATTGCCAATAATGTCCAGCTGGCAATGGTTAATGCTTTGTGTTCTCGTTCCAAGGGCTTAAGAAATTCATCGATGGTTTTGATTTCTTTTTGTAATTTTTTTTTGTCTTGGTTAAGTTGTTCGGCTTTTTTGTCTATCTCAGCGATTAACTGTTTGTTCCGTCGTTCATTAAACTTTTGCATTAGTATACCACGTTGTTGGAGATTTTGTCCGCTCGTTTGTTGTTGAGTCGCATTTTGGTTTGGATCTGTTGTAGTTTGGTTTTGTGGCTGGCCTGATTGGGAATTTTGATTTTGTCCCGACGCGTTGGGATTAGTTTGTCCTGATGCTTGTTCTTGATTCTGTCCATTTTGTCCGCGTGGTTGGGGATGGCCGGCATCATCTGTCTTAACCAGTGGTTCGCCAAGCGAAGCTTGATCGTCTTGGTTGGCAGTCATGGGATTTTTTTCCGGTTCCGGTGGTTTTTCTTCGGGAGTTGGTTCTTCCGGCTTTTTTTCTCCCTCCGATTCTCTTTCTTTTGCTTTTTCCGGCGCGTCTTCTTTTGATTTGGCGTCGTCCTCTTCTTTTTTTCTCTCTTCATCAGCTGACGGATTTGATTTGTCTGATTCAGTTTTTCCACCTTCAGGAGTTGGTGCTCCTTGTTTTGTTTTTTCCTGTTCTCTTTCTGGTTGTTTTTCTTCCGGTGTTTCTCCAGGATTTTCTGCATTAGTTGGAGTTTCAGTCGGAGAAGGAGTTGCTTCCTCTTCTGGTTTTGTTTCGGCTTGTTCAGAATTTGGTGTTGATTCGGCATTTTTATTCGCGGAACGATTATCGGCTGCTTTATCCGCGCCTTGTTGCATTCGATCTTTTTTTTGTGGAGCCCCTCGACTTCCCTCGACTCCGCTCGGGACAAGTTGCTCGGGGTAAACTGGTTCGGCTTGATCCGGTTCAACATCAGAATCATCAGGTATTTCTTGGTCATCATTGGCCGCTTCATCTGTTGACAGTGAGTCTGCCGAATCTGTTGGATCAGCGCCAAAAGAATTAATTGCATCCGTTGGATTTATGCCACTATCAGGCATTTCCACATTATCATTGGCCGCGCTGTTTATGTTAAATTCATCAGCCAATAATTCTTCTGCTTCTTTTTCCGCAATTGTTTCCGCAACCGCATTTGCCACTTCTTGATCCAGCATTTCTTTGGTTTCCATTTCTAAATTAGTGTTTGCCGCCACTTGATCCACCATTTGTCGGCCAATTTGGGCAATCAAATCAGTTACTTTAGTCAGTCCTGATCCGCGTATTTCACTGGAGCTGACGGTTTTTTTTAAAATATTTTCCGCTTGATTATTTTGGCCGCTCAAATAATCGCCGACTCCTTGGGAAATTGGATCGGGTTTTGCTGGATCTGGTTTACGTTGGGGTAAAGCCACAGCCGAATTCAAAAATTTATAATGCGCTCACTGCGCGCAAAAGTTTGGCGCAATCGCGGTAATAATGCGTGATGAGTTCTTTGGTTCTCATGTCTTCGGTCGCGCTTTTTTGATTATGTAAATCCACGATAAAAATTGTTGTCTGCTCCGCGCGCAATTTAATAAGACGATCCGTGATTTGATTTCTGTTTTCGATTGGCGCGGCCAAAAGTCGTTGTTTCCAATAACTTAATTCTTCATCAATATGTTTTAATCGTTGTTCTTTTTTCAAACCACGAGTTTGTTGATGGCGATTTTTGGCAAATTGATGCGCGCGCGCTTGATCGGTCGTGGGCACTATATTATTTAAGTACATAGGCCTCATGCTCTTGAGTCAACGTATAATGAGATTTGCGTCCTCGAGTTTTCGTTTGTTTTTTTAATAATTCAATTATCAGTTCAGGCACAATGCGTTCAATTAAATTCTGCACGGGTCGCGCTCCCAGATCCGGGTGATATGACTCTTTAGCCAATGCCGCCAGTACGGTTTGATCAGCCGAAATGCTTAAACTTTTGGCAGTCATAAGTTCACGACTGAGCTGGGCAATTTGCTGGGCGATTATTTGTTCAATCGTATCTTTATTGAGTGGCGCGAAAATACAGAGTTTATCCAAGCGACTCATAATAGCCGCTCCCAATTCTTCTTTGACCGCGGCAGTGATTTTTTTGTCTGTATCCGTGCCATAGATTGCGCCAATTGCGCTTTCGCCAAAACCAAAGCCATTGGTTTTGAAAATTTCCGCACCAATGTTCGCGGTCATAATTATAATCGCGTGATTAAAATGGACTTTTTTGCCGCCCGCGTCAGTAAGTTCACCTTCGTCTAAAATTTGCAATAATAGCCGACGCACATCAGCATGCGCTTTGTCTATTTCATCGAGTAAAATAATTGAATATGGCCGACGACGTAATTCATCGAATAAGCGATTGCGATCTTTGTACCCGACATAGCCGGCGGGTGAGCCCAAAATTTTGGCCACGCTGTGCGGCTCGGCAAATTCGCTCATGTCTAATTTTATCAGTGCTTTTTCATCATGGTATAAACCTTCGGCCAATAATTTGGCCAGTTCGGTTTTGCCTACGCCGCTCGGACCAACAAACAAAAATGAGGCAAATGGTTTTCCTTTGCGACCCAAACCCAAGTAACGTTCCTTCAGTGTGCGCACAATGTTGTCAATGACCATGTCTTGACCAACTAATAGTTTTTTAAGCATATCTTTGGCCTGATCAAGCATATCCCATTCACTGCTTTCCAATACCGCACGATCAACTCCCAAACGATCAGCCAACGTTGACACAATATCTGCCGGCGAAACTACTATGGGATTTTTTATATTTTTTTTAACCGTGAACTGACGAATTTTGACCGCGAGTTTTTTCATTTCGTTCTGTAATTTGCTTAAGGTTTTTTTGTATGTTTTGGCGCCATTGATATTTTTTGCTTCCAACGCCGCGGTTTTTTGTTTTTCTATTTCCGTGATTTTTCGTTCCAATTGAACTAATTTTTGACTCTCTGAATTTTTATATTTTTTAACTTTTACCGCGGCCGAGGCTTCGTCCAGCAAATCAATCGCTTTATCCGGCTGATACGCATCATGCAGATATTTGCCACTCAAAGCCACTGCAGTTTCAATCGCGGCCGGAGTAATGGTCAAATGATGAAA
Source organism: Candidatus Magasanikbacteria bacterium RIFCSPHIGHO2_01_FULL_41_23 (assembly GCA_001782805.1). Lineage (GTDB taxonomy): Bacteria > Patescibacteriota > Patescibacteriia > Magasanikbacterales > UBA922 > 2-12-FULL-41-16. Next base: position 55,963 of record MFPT01000021.1, read on the forward strand.
TTCCTCATAATATTTTTTGACGCCGTTTAAAATAGCAATTGTCTGTGTTGTAGTTGGTTCAGCCACAAAGACCGGCTGAAAACGACGTTCCAAGGCCGGATCAGCCGCCACATATTTTTTATACTCATCGTACGTAGTCGCGCCAATGCAGTGTAATTGACCGCGAGCCAGAGCCGGCTTGAGAATATTCGCGGCATCAAGCGTTCCTTGATTGGAACCGGCTCCGATAATAGTATGCAGTTCATCAATAAACAAAATACTATGTTCGCTTCGTGACAACTCGTCAATCACTTGTTTTAAACGCGATTCAAATTCACCGCGATAAATTGTGCCCGCGATCATCAGCGTTAAATCAAGTGACAGAATTTTTTTGCGGCGCAAAATATCCGGCACATCATCGGCACAAATCCGTTTGGCCAAGCCTTCCACAATCGCGGTTTTGCCCACGCCCGGCTCGCCAATAAGAATAGGATTATTTTTGGTGCGTCGACAAAGAATATTTATCACTCGATTGATTTCTGTGTCGCGTCCAATCACCGGATCCAATTTTTTTTCTACTGCCTTGTCGGTTAAATTTACGGTAAAATATTGAACTGCGCTTTGTTCCGCTTTTTTCTTTTTACTTCCGCGCAAGGTATTTTCCGCCGCGTCATTTTGTTCATCAGCTTTATGAGTCAAAGAATCCATGGTTTCAATCATGTCATCAATCGTCGTGCTTTGGCCGCTGGTTTCCAACGCGGTTCTGACAAGTTTTGCCAATTCACCACGTTCAGTTTTGGCCTTGGAAAAAATAGTAGTTAATTCTTTGTCATCGTTTTCCAACAACGCCAGCAATAAATGTTCAGTGCCAATATAGCTGTGTCCGCGTTCAAACGCGATGAGGAGCGATTTTTCAATTGTCCGACTGGCTCCTTGGCTTAAATCAGGCAATGACGGTCGTCCGTCTTCGGTTTTTTCAATTGGCCGTCGTTCAGCGCTGTGCCGAATTTCTTCTACGGGAAAATTGGCTTTTTTTAAAATTTCCACAGCTACCGAACCCGGCTCTTCCATCAGGCCGATAAATAAGTGATATGGTTCCACTTGAGCCAAGTGGGCATTGTGCGCCAGAGAAATCGCACGCGCGATGACATTTTTGAGATGAGTGGAAAAATTGTCCAGCAGTTTTTGGGGGGTCATAATTTTGACTTTTAGGCGTTAGCTTTATACAATAACTATACTTTATTTAAATGAAAATTTCCAGCCCTTATAATATTGAAAGTATGAGAGAAGGTCTAAGTACTATATTGGCTCAAATCAAGGATAAAAAGGTTTTGTCCCCAGAGGCTCTTGTTAATCTCACGATTTGGCTCACCCGAGAAGATATGGCGGAATTTCGTGTCGAGATTTTTGACTTATTAAACCAGGGAAATTATGAACACTTAGAAGATGCTTTTTATACGCGAATTAAAGTTGGTACGGGAGGAATTAGGGGTATTATTGGTGTTGGATCAAATCGAATTAATCGTCGTACCATTGCTGAAGCCGCTCAAGCTTTGGCTGATTTTATTGCTGATTTTGGTGGAATCGCCAAACAGCATAGTGTAGTGATTGGATATGAAGCTCGAACCAATGCCAAAGAATTTGCTGAAATGTGTGCCGAAGTATTTGCGGCCAACGACATTAAATCATACATTTTTGATGGACTACGCGCCACGCCTGAAATTTCTTTTGCTGTCCGTTTTTTGGGAGCAACTGCGGGTGTGCAAATTACCGCTTCGCATAATCCTCGCACGGACAATGGTTTTAAATTTTATTGGTCAGATGGTGGGCAGGTGGTACCGCCATTGGATTTAAAGTTTATGGAGTTGGTACAAAAAGTTGATCGCATACAATACCTAAAGTTTAGTGACGGGTTAAGAAAAAATTTAATTACCTTTATTGGTAAGGAGATTGACGAGGTATATTATCAAGCGATTCACGGTTTATCGCTTTCTCAAAGTCGTTCAGCCACGATTGTATTTAGTCCGATTCATGGTGCGGGAATCATGAACGTTTTACCCGTACTGCGTAATGCAGGGTATATGGTTGAGGTTGTTCCGGAACAAGCTGTGCCTGATGCACAATTTCCAACGGCAAAAGGCGATTTGATAAATCCTGAATATGAGGAAGTCATGGAATTGCCTATAAAATTGGCGGAAAAATTAGAGTATGACTTGGCAATTAATTCTGATCCTGATGCCGATCGGATCGGTGTTGCCGCTAAGAAAAAAATGAACGAAAGTACTGTCCAATTTTTGACCGGTAATGAAATCGGCATTGCACTTGCTCACTTTATATTATCAGCCAGACAAGCGAAAGGAGAGTTAACTAGCCATCATTTGCTTGTGGAAACATATGTCACCACGTCGCTCATCGGTGACATTGCTCGGCGTTTCGGTATCACAGTTAAAGATGATTTATTGGTGGGATTTAAATTTATTGGTGAAGTGATTGAAAAATTAAGCGATAAAAAAGATTTTGTATTCGCGGCCGAAGAAAGTTTGGGATATCTAGCTGGTACGTTTGTCCGTGACAAAGATGCTGCGATTGCCGCTCTTTTATTGGCGGAGCTGGTATCCGAATGTAAAGATAAAGGCCAAACTTTAGTTGGTTATCTTGATGATATTTATCGTGTCTACGGTTATTACAAAAATCGTTTGCACATGGCCGAATTTCCCGGCAAAAAAGGTTTTCAAAATATTCGTCGTATTATGATTGGTTTTCGTCAGAAACCTCCGACTGATTTGGCTGGCATTCCGATTTTGAAAGTGCTTGATCGTTTACCAGAAGCACAGCGTTCCGCTGAAACTTACAAAGTAGGTGCAACGGGGGATCAATTGACATTTATTTTTTCCGCTGATGAAAAAACTCGGGTTACAGTTCGCCCATCGGGTACAGAACCAAAGGTAAAATTTTATATACAAGACCGTTCCGATGTTGTCGGTGATTTGGAGGAAACGCGTTTGCATACAGACGCACGGGTTAATCTGTTGACGTTTGATATCATTGAATATAGCCGGCAATTTGTGCGAGAAGATTAAAATTTTTAATGGTAAATACTGTGTCGGCCGATTTTATAAAAAATATATTTATTTTCTTTTTCAATTTTAAAAATTACTCGGTAGTCTCTGGTGATGGAAAAAGACCAATGTTCATTCCACGATCCGTTTAACTTATGAGTCTTTAGGCTAGAATTGAAAGGATCTACACGAAAAATATCCTCCCTTTCTTTGAATGATTGCTGTATATTTTTTGGACATTTTTTGTAAAGTCGACAAAAAATAGGTAAATAAATAATTTCCATACCCTCCTTAAAATAATTTAATCTTTATCTAAGTCAGCAAACGAATGAAGAATTTTACCTTTTCCGGCACGGAATTCTCGTTCGGCTAATTTGATATGTATTATATCCCACAGATAATACCAAAAATATTTTATCCGGTGCTGTAACAAAGCAAAACCCCTTAATTTTTTTGGTTTTATGTCAAACTGTGCTGATTGAAGAATTGATTGATTACTATAATTCATAAAAAAGTAGGCTACAATAATATATTTCGCATTATCTTTGTTGTCAAAGCTCTCGGACAAACGCGCAATAATTGAATAATTATTTTATGGCGCCAACTGGGAATGATAATTCTTTTATTTTTCATTAAACCAGCATAGGCGATTTCCGCCACAGAGCGCGCATTCATTACTCCGTTGTTTTTAAAAATTTCTGTTTTGTCAGCTCCGGCTCTATTTTGAAATGAAGTTTTTGTCGGTCCGGGACAAAGCGCGGAAACAGTCACGCCAGTGTGGCGAGTTTCTTCACTCAATGCTTCGGAAAGTGACAAGACGTATGCTTTGGTGGCAAAATATACGGCCATAAATGGCCCGGGCTGAAAGGCCGCGGTTGAAGCCACGTTTAAAATTTTACCGGACTTTCTCGCCATCATTTCCGGAAGAAATAAACGGCACAGCGACGTCAGCGCAGTTATATTCAATTGAATCATTTCAATATTTTTTTGGTCATTGGTTTCGGCAAATTCACCATAATCGCCAAAGCCTGCGTTGTTGACTAAAATTAAGGGAAAATGCGCACTGATCTTTTAATTTTCCGTCCTTTTTAAATAGTATTAATCCAAATCCGCAAGTGAATTGAGTTTTATTGCTTTCCCAGCTTTAAATTGTCGTTGGCTTATTTTTACGTTAATGTAATCTCTGGTATCGTACCAATGAAATTGCATACGATGCCATATATGAAGAAAAAACCCGACTTTTTTACGGTGAGTAATTGGTTTGGAAACGACCTGATTCACAATAACTAAATTCATAATATGAGAAAATATATTTTTACTATACCACAAATAATATATTAGTCAACCTGAAATTGTGAGGAAAAAATCGTTTTTGTTAAACCATCTCGCGTAATTGTTTGATCCGCTCAATAATCGGCGGATGCGTGGAAAAAAGATTGGTTAGATTTTTTCCTTTAAAAGGATTGGAAATAAATAAATGAGCCGTGGCCGTGGATGCGGTTTCCAGCGGTTGATTGGAAGCCGAAATTTTTTCCAGTGCCCGCGCCAAGCCTTCGGGATAACGGGTCAAAAGCGAACCAGAAGCATCTGCTAAAAATTCGCGTTTGCGCGACACTGCCAATTTGATGAGCTCGGCAATAATCGGTGACAAAAGAATTAAGACAAGGCCGGCAATCGCCAAAATCCCGCCGCTTTTATTGTCATTATCCGATGATCGTCGCCAATTGGAGTGTAAAAACCAATTAGCCATAAGGGAAATGGCGCCAACCAACACAATGACAATCGTCATGACGCGGATATCATAATTTTTGACATGCGATAATTCGTGCGCGATCACGCCTTCCAATTCTTCATTTTCCAACGCCTGAATAATTCCCGTAGTAAACGCAATTGATGAATGTTTGGGATCGCGTCCGGTGGCAAAGGCATTTAAAGCCGGGCTGTTAATGATATAAATTTTAGGCACGGGCAAGCCGGCAGTAATACACAAATTTTCCACTAAATTATACAAATAAGGATTGTCTTTTTTGGCGATGTGTCGCGCGCTAGTTGAACGCAAGGCAACTTTGTCACCATGATAATAACTGAATAATGTCATGACGAGTGAAATGAAAACAGCCAAAACAATCGCTTCCGATCCATAACCAAACCAGGTTTTCAAAACCCAACCAAGCCCGGTGATAAACGAGATGAAAATCAAAATTAAAATAATGGTGCGATGTTTGTTGGCGTCGATTTGGGAATACATATTAAAATTTAACCGTTACATTTTCTCGTTCAGTCGCATCGGCAATTTCAAAGAAATCAAATTTCACAAACTTAAGCGTGTTGCCAATCAGATTCGTGGGAAATACTTCCAGTTTAGTATTAAAGTCCCGTGTTTGGCCATTGTAAAAGCGGCGGGCGGCCATAATTTTATTTTCCGTGTCAGATAATTCATCCATGAGTTGCGCCACGTTCGTATTAGCTTTAAGATCAGGATAGGCTTCCATGCTAACGCGCAGATTGCCCAATAAATTACCAAGCATACTTTCAGCTTTGGCCAGATCAGTGTGCGAGCCGGATTTTTGCGCTTCCATGGCTTGCGAACGGGATTTGGTAATGTTTTCCAATAATCCGCGTTCGTGACTTAAGTATCCTTTGACACTTTCCAACAAATTGGGAATTAAATCATGTCGGCGTTTGAGTTGAACATCAATATCACTCCACGCTTCTTTGGTGCGATTGCGCGCGGTAACTAAACCATTGAATGTTACCACGAGCCAAATAACAAAAACCGCCAATATAATAAGTAAAATCATTGACATTTCCATATAGTTTTATTAGTGGCTTGAACTCAAGCCTTAATTATGTAATAATCCTTATTATTCTAACTCGCTTACTTTCAATTGTCAATTATGTTTACCTTTATTATTTTTCTTTTGGTCTTAAGTTTGGTTGTTTTGGTGCATGAATTCGGACATTTTTTTGTGGCGCGGTTAAGTGGCATGAAAGTTTTTGAATTTGGCTGGGGATTTCCGCCGCGGGCGATTGGTTTTTATCGTGATCCTCTTACCAAAAAAATTGTTTGGGTTTGGAAAAGTCGAGCGAATGATTTGGCGGAAACTGTTGGTGGCGTGCCGAGAGAACAACAATTTCCCGCGACATTATATTCAATAAATTGGCTGCCATTGGGTGGTTTTGTCAAAATTAAAGGAGAAAACGGGGACACAGAAGACGAAGATAGTTTTAGCGCCAAAAAATTTGGTCCTAAATTAGCGACACTTTTGGCCGGAGTAGTGATGAATTTTATTTTAGCCGCAATTTTGTTGGGCGTTGGTTTTATGATTGGTTTGCCCACTGATTTATCCAACTTGGGCGATGAACGAGCCATTATAGTGAAATCGGCCGAAGTAATGATCCAACATGTGGAAAAAGATTCGCCCGCGGCCATTGCCGGATTAAAAACCGGTGATGTGATTAGAACAGTGAATGGAACTGCGGTGCAAAATACGAGCGTTTTGATTAACTTATTTCGTGAATCAGAAAAAAAGGTTTTAAATTTGGAAATTAAACGTGACGAATTAATTTTTAATCAGGCGGTTACTCCTGTTTACATTGAAAAAGATGGCGTTCCTCGGCTGGGAGTTGGTTTGGCCGATGCGGGAGTAATTCGTTTTCCTTGGTATTTGGCGTTTTATAAAGGATTTGTTGCGGCCGGAATGGGTTTTTTGAATGTTTTTGTGGCTTTTTATATTTTGGTGCGCGAGCTTATTTTGGGTAATGGTTTGGCCTTTGGCGTGAGTGGTCCGGTGGGAATTGCTGTCGCGGTCGGTGAAAGCGCGCGCTTAGGCTTTAGTTATTTGTTAAATGTAACGGCTATGATTTCGTTGAGTTTGGCCGCGTTGAATGTTTTGCCCATTCCCGCGCTGGATGGTGGACGGGCATTGTTTGTGATTATTGAAAAATTATTTCGGCGCAAAATTCCCATTAAAGTGGAACAAATCACGCATACGGTGGGTTTTGTGGCTTTGTTATTTTTGATTGTGGTTATCACGTGGCGTGATATTAGCGCGTTATTCTAAAATATGGATGCATCTTTTGTATGAAAATAAATTAATATGTCCAAAGATTTACAAAAATTACATAATGAGAGTTTGGTGCACATTGCGACTGCGCTTGATTTGGCACAATTGGAAGCGGTTGAATTATCGTTATTTTCGCGCCAAAACGGTCGACTGACTATGCTCATGAAAGAAATAGCTACTGTTTTGCCGGCGGAAAAAAAAGCGTATGGTGAATCTTGCAACACAGTAAAAGAAGAATTAATCGGTTCGATTGCCAAGCGTCGTGAAGAATTGACGAATGTGCGCTGGAAAACAATTGCCAATGATGAGCGGATTGATCCCTCGGCTCCGCTCGGGACAAGTTCTTCGTCCATGACAAGAGCACAAAAAAAGAATTACGGTTCGCTTCATCCCATAAGTCGCGTGCAATACGATTTGGAGGATTTGTTTACTTCCATGGGGTTTATGGTGCTGGATGGTCCGGAATTGGAAAGCGATTATTATAATTTTGAAGCGCTTAATATTCCGGCCGATCATCCGGCGCGCGACATGCATGATACTTTTTATCTTAAAAATAATCCGAGTTGGGTAATGCGCACGCATACCTCGCCGGTTCAAGTCAGAGCTATGGAAAAATATGGTGCGCCTTTACGCGCGATTGTTCCCGGACGTTGTTTCCGGAATGAAGCAACTGATCCGCGCCACGAGCATACGCTATATCAATTGGAAGGATTGGTGATTGATCGCGGTATTAATTTTGCGCATTTGAAAGGCATTATTGCCACAGTGGCCAAACATTTGTATGGAGGGGAAACCAAAGTTCGATTTCTGCCAAAATTTTATCCTTTTGTTGAGCCGGGAGTGCGCGGCGAAGTTACGTGTTTTTTGTGTCATGGCACTGGCTGTCGCGTGTGCAAAAATACGGGTTGGCTGGAAATTTTTGGCGCGGGCATGATGCATCCGAATGTTCTCCGTGCTGGGAAAATTGATCCGGAAAAATATTCCGGCTTGGCGTTTGGACTTGGTTTGTCGCGTTTGGTAATGCTTAAATACGCGATTCCGGATGCGCGCTATGCACTGGGCGGAGATTTGCGATTTTTAAATCAGTTTTAATGTATGTTTACAAAATAAAAATCTTATTTTGTTACTAATCCGGTTAAATTATTTTGTATGTTGATTTCAAAAAATTGGCTCCGCGATTTTGTTTTTTTGCCTGATGCGTTTGATGCGCTGGATTTGGCGCGGCGATTGTCATTGTCAACGGTTGAAGTGGAAAATGTGACTGAACAAAGCGCGGCATTTGCTGGTTTGGTTGTCGGAAAAATTATGGCGATTGAATCACATTCGGACGCGCAAAAATTAAAAGTCTGTGAAGTTGATGTGGGCGATAAAACTTTGTCCATTGTGTGCGGAGGAGCAAATCTTTCGGTGGGAATGAAAGTGGTAGTGGCGAAAATTGGTGCTCGTGTGCGTTGGCATGGAGAAGGGGAATCTATTGTTTTGGAATCAGCGACGATTCGCGGCGTAAAATCATTTGGCATGATTTGCGCGAGCGATGAAATTGGTTTATTGGATCGTTTTCCGAAAAGCGTGGCCAATGAAATTATTGATTTAAGTAAGCATAAAGCTCGGTCGGGAACTGCTTTGTCCGAAGCTCTGGGCTTGGATGATGTGATTTTTGAAATTGATAATAAATCAATGACGAATCGACCGGATTTGTGGAGCCATTATGGCGTCGCGCGTGAGATTGCGGCTTTGACCGGAAAAAAATTTAAAACGATTAAACCGCCAATGATACTTGAAGGTAATACAATAAAGATATCGGTTAAAAATGGAGCAAAAGATTTGTGTTCGCGGTATATGGCGGTGGCGATGAATGATGTGTCGCCGATTGCGTCGCCGGAATGGTTGCGCGCGCGTTTGGAAGCGATTGGTCAGCGATCCATAAATGCAATTGTGGATTTGACTAATTATGTGATGTTTGAACTTGGTCAGCCTTTGCACGCGTTTGATGCCGATAAAATCGGGAATCATAACGGTGAAGTGGCTTTGACCGTACGTTTGGCCAATGCGGGAGAAAATTTTATTACACTTGATGCCAAAAAGTTGACATTAACAAATACTACGTTGGCGATTGCCAATGATACGGAAATATTGGCGCTCGCAGGAATTAAGGGCGGAGAAAATAGCGGAGTTGATACCAAAACCACTCGCGTTATATTTGAAGCGGCCACGTTTAATGCCGGTTCAGTGCGTAAAACTTCCACGGCTTTGGGAATTCGTACTGATTCTTCGGCTCGATTTGAAAAAAGTTTGGATCCACATTTGCCCGCAGTTGCTTTGCGTCGCGTAGTTGAATTGGCACAGAAGATTTGGCCTATGGCAACAGTCGCGAGTATAGTTGTTGATATCACTAATTTTTCTTCGACTCCTATTATCGTTAATTTAACCTGCTCTTTTATCAATGAGCGTTTGGGAGTTCAGATAGAAGAAAAAAAAATCGTGAATATTTTGGAACGATTGGGTTTTGCAGTTGTTAGAAAAAAGGATGCTTTGGCAGTTACCGTACCAAGCTGGCGTGCAACCAAAGACATTTCGATCAAAGAAGATATTGTGGAAGAAGTGGTGCGATTGTATGGTTATGAAAATATTCCGGCCGAATTTCCTCTGTGCCAGATTGCTCCGGCCGCGCCCAATGAATTGCGTAATTTGGAACGAGAAATCAAAGAAATTTTAGCGCGCGAATGTGGTTTTACTGAAGTGTATAATTATTCTTTTGCGTCGTCTGAATGGCTCGCTCGTTTAGGATTATCAACCGAAAATTTTTTGGCGTTGGATAATCCAATCGCCAAGGATCGGCCATTATTGCGTCGCGATCTTATTCCCGGACTTTTGGAAAATATTGAATATAATGCTCATCGTTTTGACAATGTTAGTTTATTTGAAATCGGCCGAGTGTATCGCTCGGATACAGCGGGAGAGCGGGCTCGACAAAATTCCGGCGAATTATTGCCTGATCAGCCATTAATGCTTGGTTTGGCTGTGCTGGAAAAAAATAATAATCAGCCATTTTTTATTTTGGCTGACGCGATTCGGAATATTGGCGAGCGGCTGGGATATTTTTTTTCTTTTTCCGAAATGGAAAATTCCTTGCCACTTTTTCATCCTGGCCGGATAGCACACATTATGTGCGGGGAAATTGAGTTAGGTAAAATTGCGGAAATTCATCCGGAGAAACAATTAAAGTTAGGCATTGATGCTCGTGTTGCCGTGGCGGAATTTTCTTTATCCGCGTTGCTATTATTGGCATCGACGCCGCGTCGCTATGTTTCCATCCCTAATTTTCCCGAAGTTGAACGCGACATTGCAATTATTGTTGACAAAAAGAAATCACATTCTGAAATAGAAACAATTATGCTTGGCGCTCATTCTCTTTTGCAGCGCGTAGAATTGTTTGATATATATGAAGATACACAGATTGGGCCAGATAAAAAAAGTATAGCATATCATGTGACGTATGCCTCAGACGATCATACTCTTGCCACGGCGGAAATTGATGCGGCACAGGCCGTAATTTTGAAAATTCTTACCAAAAAATGCGGCGCAATGTTGCGTGGTGAATAGTGCTGTGGTATACTTTATTTAATTAAAAAACCTGATAAAGTTTTTTAAACTTTCATTTTTAAATTTTAAGTATGCCTGTCACGTCTACTCAAGATTTTTTGTTTATTGTTTTATCGTTATGTGTTTTGTGGTTTACGGTTTTTTTATGTTGGCTGTTGTACCAAGCGGGCCGAGTTCTGCGCAACGCCAACAGAATTATTGAAGGCTTGACCAACAAATTGGAATTGATTTCCGAAGCAGTGGAATTTATCAAGAAAAAAGTTGATGGTTTATCCAGCAATATGGGAATTGTCAGTTCACTCGCGAGTGGAGTGATGGAACGATTTGTCGTGGGCAAAATCGCCAAAAAATTTGAAGAACGGGTGGAAGAGAACAAAAAGAAAAAAGTAGGGAAGAGAAGATAATAATCGAATATAAAAAAATCCCCTTAACGAAGGGGATTTTTAATGTTATAAATTTATTCCACTACCAAAGTTCCTTTCATGGATTTGTGTCCGGAACCGCAGAAAACACTGCAGGTGAATGGGAATGAGCCGGATTTATCCGCAACAAATTCTACGTTTACCGTTTCTCCGGCTTTAAATTTTTTGTTTACATTAAATTCAGGCAAAGCAAAACCATGTTCAACATCAGTACTAGTAATCGTTAATTTTACCGTATCGCCTTTTTTGACGCTTATTGTTGAGGGAGAAAATTCCCAGTTTTTCGCAGTCAATGTGAATGATTTTACCGCTGATTTGAGATCAACTTTAACTTCTGTTTTTGTTTCAGTTTTTAATTCTGGTTTTACTTCTACGGTAATTTTAGCGTTGGTGTTGGCTGAGGTTTTTGTATCGGTTTCTCCAGCTGATTTGGTTACTTGAAATGAACCGGACACTCCTACATTGTTGACGGTTACAGGGACATCATCTCCGGGAAATTCAAAAATTCCTTTTTTATTAAGATCAACATGGAGCATCACATGCACAATTGGCGTGACTTTTTTCGCGTCAACTGTAACTTTTACATCCGTATGTTCTCCGGTTAAAACAGCTGTTTGACCAATTATTTCGCTTGGCACACCGTCTTTATCCGCATGAACCACGACCCAGCCATCAGTGGTCAATATAACTTTTGGCACATAAACGGTTGAATTGACGAGTGTTTGGTTTGCAACGTTAACTGAGGCAGTCACAAGTTCTTTGTACGCAGTGGTAGACAAATCACTCTCGATTTTCGTTTTTTGGCCGCAACCGCCACCAATTAATAACAAAGCAGTCAAAGCGAGTCCAAGCGATAGAGTGGTTTGTGTGCGCATAGTATTAAATTAAGAATTATTTTTTAAGTATAAGCCGTGTAAAAATTGTCGTCAACCCCACTTTACACTCTCTCCAAAAAACCGTACAATCCACTTTACTAGTTCGACAGGCTCACTATAAATATGACTGATTTTGTCCATCTTCATGTCCACTCGCATTATTCGCTCTTGAATGGCTTAACCAAAATAAAAGCCTTGGTTAAGGCGGCGAAAGCGCGGGGATTTTCCGCTTTAGCATTGACTGATTATGGATCAATGTATGGCGCTATTGAATTTTATCAAGCGTGTTTGGCCGAAGGAATTAAACCGATTATTGGATTTGAAGCATACATTGCTCCACGAAGTAGACTTGATAAAGATCCGGCGCATGATTCGACATTGTATCATTTAATATTACTCGCGGAAAATTATAATGGCTATAAAAATTTAATGAAGCTGTCGTCGTTTGGCCATTTGGAAGGATTTTTTAATGGGAAACCACGCATTGATAAAGAATTGTTGCGGAAATATCATGAAAATATAATTGTTTTGTCCGGACCGATTGAAGGCGAAATTCCCACATTAATAAAAAATGGTGAGATTGCCAAAGCCAAAGCAGTGGCGCGGGAATATCAAGAAATGTTCAGTTCGACTTCGCTCACCGCGAGTGGATCGGATTATTTTTATTTGGAATTGGAAGATCATCCGGCAATCTCCGGCCAAATTGAAGTGAATACTAAATTAATTGAATTGGGAAAAGAATTGGGAATTCCGTTGGTGGTAACGCGTGATGTACATTATTTAAATCCGGATGATGATGAGGCGCAAGATATTTTGCGTTGTATTGCCGAAGGTTGGCGCGTGGATCAGCCGAATAGAATTGATTATCGCGGCGTTGATCGGTCGTTCGCGACTGGCGATGATATTGCCGCGCGTTTTCGGCATGTTCCGGAAGCAATTGCCAATACGATAAAAATTGCGGAGCGTGTGAACATTCAAATAGAATTAAACAAATGGCATTTTGCGCCAGTGGAATTACCTCCGGGCAAAACTGCGGACGATGTTTTGGCCGAAGAAGCACATAATCGCGTTACGATTTATTTTAAAGAAAAAACGGCTGAACTTACTGAACGTTTGAATTATGAATTGGAAATTATTAAAACAAAAAAATATTCGCCGTATTTTTTGTGCGTGGCGGATTTTGTGCGTTATGCCAAAGATCATGGGATTGTGGAATCAACGCGTGGTTCAGCCGCTGGTTCATTGGTGTCGTATGTTATGGGAATTACGACTGTGGATCCGATGCGATTTAATTTGCCGTTTGAACGATTTTTAAATCCGTTTCGTCCCAGTCCACCGGATGTGGATACGGATTTTGCCGATGATCGTCGCGATGAAATGATTGAATATGTCACGAAAAAATATGGCGCGGATAAAGTGGCGCAAATTATTACGTTTGGAACTATGGCCGCGCGCGCCAGTGTGCGCGATGTTGGTCGTGCTTTGGGATTCGCGTATTCTTTTTGCGATCAAGTGGCCAAATTAATTCCGCAAGGCGCGCAAGGTTTTCCCATGACGATTGGTCGCGCACTGACGGAAGAACCGGATTTGAAAAAATTATATGAACAAAACGCGGATGTAAAACGTTTGTTGGATTTGGCGCGAAAAGTTGAAGGCTGTGCGCGGCATACTTCCATTCATGCGGCCGGAGTGGTGATTGCGCCGACCGCGCTGATGGATTTTTCGCCCGTGCAATATGAAACCGGTGGCACGCGGATTACCACGCAATATGAAATGAAATCCGTGGAAGCGGCCGGAGTTTTAAAAAATGATTTTTTGGGAATTCGCAATTTGGCGATTTTGGGAAACGCGGTGGAATTCGTGAAAAAAACCACGGGTCAAGAAATTGATATTTATAATTTACCGTTGGACGATGCCAAAGTTTATGAAATGTTGGCGCGCGGAGAAACGATGGGTGTTTTTCAGCTTGGTGGTTCGGGTATGACGCGCTGGCTAAAAGAACTGAAACCAAACCGGATTGAAGATATTATGGCCATGGTGGCGCTGTATCGTCCTGGACCAATGGAATCTATTCCCGAATATATTCGCCGCAAATATAATCCTGAGGCGGTAAAATTTTTTGATTCGCGGTTGGAAAAAATTCTCGGCGCTTCGTATGGATTGTTGGTATATCAAGACGATGTGATGTTGACTGCGATCGCACTCGCTGGTTATGATTGGATGGAAGCGGATAAGTTTCGCAAAGCCATGGGCAAAAAAATTCCCGAAGAAATGGCCAAACAAAAAGAACAATTTTATAAAGGTTGTCAGGAAATAGGCAAAGTAAAAAAAGATATTGTTGATGAAATTTGGCATGCGATTGAACCGTTTGCCGCGTATGGGTTTAATAAATGTTTGGTAGGAGAGACTGAAATTGTGGACGCGGCAACCGGAGCAATAAGAACCATCAAGGAAATGTACGAGCAAAAATCGAGGATGTCGGTATTAAGTTTGTCGGGCTATAAGAAATTAATTAAAAGAAAAATAATTGATATCTATAAAAACGGGAAGAAGCCAGTGTGGGAAATTACTATTCGCAGTGGCCGGAAAATTACTGCCACGGGCAATCATCCCTTTTTAAAATTTGGCGGCTGGTTCAATTTAGAAAAATTATGTGTCGGTGATTTGATCGCCGTACCAAGAAAAATTGACTATCGGCCGAGTGCTGATTTAGATTCTAAAAAATTAAAAGTATTGGGCTATTTGTTATCAGAAGGAAATCTCTGTCATCCTTACGGCGTTTATTTTTATTCTTCAGTCGAGGTAGAAATCCAAGATTTTATTACCGCTGTAAAATCATTTTCTAATTCTAATGTTACGATTAATAGAAGTAAAAGCGCAGCAGCTGTCTATGTGGGGCAAATCAATCCCAAATTTAGGAACAATTTAATGTTGTGGCTTAAAGAGCTGGGTTTGTATAACAAAAAAGCCACGGAAAAATTTATTCCCGAATTTATTTTCAAATTATCACCGGAAAAAATCGCAGTGTTGGTTGGATCGATGTGGCAGGGCGATGGCTGTGTACATGATGACAAAAATGGGCAAATATATTACGCGACCAGTTCAGAAAAGTTAGCTCAGCAAATGCAACACTTACTTTTGCGGTTGGATATTTTGAGTACGATTTATACCAAAAAATTTACTTATAGGAATGGCCTAAAAATTGGTTATACGATTAATATCAGCCGTTATAATAACTTGGCCAATTTTGCGCACACGGTGGGTCAACATTTATTGCCAAACAAAAAAATCATCTTGAATAATATTATTAAAAAAAATAAAATTCTGAATGGCACACTACACACTGGCGTGGCTCGAGGCAGTAAAGATGTTGTGCCGGCACAAATTTTGGAGTTGATAAGAAAAGAGTTGGGGCAGAAAGGAATAACCATAAAGACAATATCCCAAGAATTGAAAATAGCTGAAAGATTATTTTATCAAGATACAAAACGGAAAGGCTATTTGCGGGAGACAGTTGGGAAAATCGGCATCTATTTGAAAAGCACTAAATTGTTACAGGAAGCGCGTTCAGAATTGTATTGGGACGAAATTGTTTCGATAAAGTCGCGGGGCATGCAAGAAACCTATGATTTGACTGTCCTAGGCGAACATAATTTTGTCGCCAATGATTTCGTGGTGCATAATTCGCATGCCGCCAGTTATGGCATTGTCGCTTATCAAACCGCGTATCTCAAAGCGCATTATCCGGTGCAGTTTATGACCGCCATTTTGCAAGCCGAAGCCAGTGATTTGGAAAAAGTGGCGGCCATTGTGTATGAGTGCGGACGCATGGGCATTGAAGTTTTGCCGCCGGACATCAATGAAAGTTTTAAAAGTTTTGCGATGGTTTCCAAACCCGGACTCCTCGACCCTGCTCAGGGTAAACCCGGTCGGATTCGGTTTGGTTTAAATGCGATTAAAAATGTCGGCGAACATATTTGTGAAGTTATTTATCGCGAACGCAAAGAACATGGCGCGTATCAATCTCTGGAAAATTTTTTGGAGCGAATTACGGATAAAGATTTGAATAAAAAATCATTGGAAAGTTTAGTCGTGGCCGGAGCGCTGGATTGTTTTGGATTTGATCGCAACGTACTTTTTGCCAACAGCGAAAATATGTTATTTTTTTACCGACAAGCGCGCGACAGGGAATTGACCAAACAAGATTCATTGTTTGCGGCCACGGATATTAGTTTGGATTCCAAAGTAATGCTTAAGCCAGCGCCGAACGCGACGATGGAACAGAAATTAACTTGGGAAAAAGATTTGTTGGGATTATATTTGTCCGCGCATCCGTTGCATCCATTCGTGGATGCGTTAAAAGGTGTGGTGATTCCTTTAGCCGAAGTGGAATCTGCGCCGCGCGACAGTTGGGTCGTATGTTTTGGTGTGGTGGAATCCATCAAGAAAAAAATTACTAAAAAAGGCGATATGATGTTGTTTGTGGTAATTCAGGATTTGTCCGCCACAATGGAACTGTTGGTTTTTCCCAAGACGTACGCGCGCACCAAAGATCTGTGGTTGGAACGCGCGCTGATTTGTATTGTGGGGAAAACGCCGCGCGAAGAAGGAGAAAATAAAATTTTTGTGGAAAATGCCTATGAATTGCGGCGTGAAACTATTTCCGACTTGGCGCGGCAACTGGCATTATCCGTAGGGCAGAAATTAAATTCCGACGTTGGTGCCGTGCCCGAAAAATATCTGCGCATTATTTTGTCCGCGGATGAATTACAAACATCAGCCGAACCAATTAAAACCATTTTGGCCACGCATCCAGGAGATACGACGGTTTATTTGCAAGTAGGAACAGGTACGATTAAAGTGGGAACTAAAGTGAATGCGAGCGAAGAACTTTTGTCCGAGTTGATTAAAATTTTAGGAGATGCAAAAGTTGAAATGTTTTGACTTTTTGCCTAAATTATCCTAAACTATCAGTGTATGTACAATTGGACAGTAGATATTAAAGAATTAAAAAAAGATAAAAAGCAGTATGCCATTTGGAAACTGGAACAGATGGTTAATTTTGGTTTGAACGGTAAAAAATTAAACAAAGCCGATTTGAAAAAGTACTGGTTACAGTTGAATTTAGATCCTAAAAAGAAAAAGTATCTGTCACTTATTTTATGGCCGGCAAAACAATCTTAAGTGAAAATCAACGAAAATTATTAAAAATAATCGGTAATAATAAAAATATCTGCCAATATTTTTATTTGACCGGGGGCACGGCTTTGGCGGAATTTTATTTGCACCATCGTCTTTCGGAAGACTTGGATTTTTTTTCCGAAGAAGAAATTGATTCTCAAATCGTATTTGCGTTTCTGAAATCAATTCAAAAATCAGCCGGAATAAAAAAAATCGATGCCCAACAAAGTTTTAATCGCAATTTATTCTTTTTACATTTGCCAGACGGCGATGTTATTAAAACTGAGTTTACTTACTTTCCTTTCCCCAGAATTGAAAAGAAAAATAAAATTGACAATTTGTTGGTAGATAGTGTGCTTGATATCGCAGTTAATAAAATTTTTACTATTTATCAAAAGCCGCGGGCGCGCGATTTCATTGATTTATATTTAATTCTTCAAATAAAAAAATGGGGAATAGCTGATTTAGTTAAAAAAGCCAAAGTAAAATTTGATTGGCATATTGATCTTCTGCAATTGGCAAGTCAGTTTTTGCAAGCCCGAGAAGTGAAGGATTATCCCAAAATGATTGATCCTTTGAAACCGGAAGTGTGGCAAAAGTTTTTTGAAGAAGAAGCAAAGAAATTAAAAAATCAAATAGTACAATAATTTTTCCTAATATGCCCGAACATCAACTTAATCCGGAAATAATAACGACCACTCCAGAATCTGAACCAAACTCCGTTCCACCGGAAATTGTACAGCTCCTGAATTTGCTTGATTTGCAGGAAAAGTTGGTGTATTGGAATAGGCATAATATCCACGATTTGGCACTTGTTCTGGAAACAGATGAAGACTCTCCGCGTCTCAAAAAAGACGAAGCCAAAGCCATTGCCGAACGAACCGAAGAATTAACAACGGCGATTGAAGCCACATTGGCTACATTGACTACGGCAATTGCGGTTAGTATTCAATCAGAAGAAATGCAGAAAACCTGGCAAACACTGATACCTGGAGAACATTTTGCGACACCGGATGAAGCGCAACATTTTGCACAGGAACTCTTGGGATCTTTTTATATTCAATACACACGGCGTCTGAGAAAATTATCATCTTCGGTTAACCATGATGACAAGACTGTTGATCCGATCAATGCTGAGGAACAGGCGATTGATGTGGCATGGGAATTAACCGGCGTTGCTCAGCCCATTGAGTCGACTGGAGATCCGGCGACACTGGCTGAAAAACGTGCTACACAAGCAGAAGCATGGGATGAGCTTATTCAAACTCTTTCAGTATTGCCTGGACCGCATCATCCGGCTTTGCAGGCGTATTTGAAAGACAAAAATGCCACTTCCGCGCGCGCCTTAGTTTTGTCATATAAAAAGTTTACTAATATTGATAAAAATCAGCGACGTATTTTGGAAATGAGGCATACGGTGGAAGATCTGGCCGGACTGGAAAGTTTACTGGCCACAATTACGACTGAGACCAAGGGAATTATTATTCCGTCGGATTTTGAACTGGTTGACGGTTTACCTATGACGGAGGCGCGACGCATTTTTGACAAAGATTTTTTTGGTCCACAGGAAATTCGGGCGGTTTTTGGTTTTGAATTGCCGGCCGATAAAATTCCGGGTATTCCGTATACCAAAGAACAATTGGAGCAGGCTAAAGCAGAGGGAATGATGTTGGTTCTATTTGTGGATACCGATGCCCAAGGAAACTCTCTTTCCGCTCAGCGTATGCGTGAATTGACCGAACCTCTCTACGCGAGTGCGCCGGATAAAGGAAAATTGTTACATGATACTTCTTGGTATAAAGATGAAGCTTTTTATACCACGGAAAATCCTGAACGGCGCTGGCGATTGGTCTCCAAAGAACCATTGCCAAATACGACCAGTAAAACCTATGCCAACCAAACCAAAGAACTCCGTACTTATTTACAGACCAAAAATGCGCTTACAGCCGAAGAGTTGGCTGAATGCAGTGATGCGGTTTTAGATGAGCTTAATCGTCTCGCTCAAAGTAATGAAACGTGGCAGACCGCGGCCGAGCGTTTAGTTAATCTTAAAATAAATCAAAATCATCGGTTATCTTTTGTTGAAACAATCCAAGTAATATTGCATGCTCGGCACAATGGAAATACATCGATATTAGAAAGCATTTATTCTTGGACCAAATCCAGTTCTTTCTACGGCAACTTGGTGAACGTCGGTAATAATGAGCGGTATTTACTGAAGTATTTGGATAAATTAGCGCAGTCACTGTGATTTTATAATTAATCGTAGATGGAGTGATCACCCACCGAGCGTAATAGAATAGTTTGATTTTCTATAAACTCAAAAATTATTCTATATGAATAAGTTACACTACAAGCATAAAATTTTTGTAGGTTTCCCTGTAGTTTATGTGTTTTGAGATGTGGAGCAAAAGGATCAATTCGTAGGTCGTCAATTGTTGTCATGGCCTTCTCTTGTACTAAAGTAAAAAGTTTTTTGTATTCACGATTAAACCTTGGCGAATATAAAATTCTAAACATAGCCCTCCTTAATTTTATTTTATTTATCTAAATCATCCGGTGAATTAAGCTCTGTTATTTTTAGTAAGCCAAGTTTGATTCCCAGACTTTCTATTTTCAATTCCCAAATAAATTTTTCTTTTTTTATAAAATTTAAAATTTTCCCGACTCTGGAGTTGGGATTGGCAGACTGTTTATTTAAAAACGAAGAGTAAATGGTTCGTAACATACTTAAATTTATTATTGATATATTTACTATATCATAATTTTGATCCATATCAATGTCGGTTTATTCATTTTTTATCCACTTATATATGCTTCCCAATTCGGATCAACTACGATGTCGCGCCACGAAGTAAAATTATTTTTTTGCGCTTGAAAATATCCAGCCACGGCAATCATGGCGCCGTTATCCATGCTGTATTTTTTTTCCGGAATTAAAAATTTTGAGTTTGGCAAAATTTTTTGTAATTCCGCGCGCAATGTGGCGCGCATTTTTTCATTCGCGCTCACTCCGCCACCAAAAATTATTGTGGTTGGCTGATATTTTTCCGCTGCGCGGCTGGTTTTTTCCACAATCACGTCCACAATCGCTTGTTCAAAACTGGTGCAAAAATCCGCGCGCGTTGGATTATTATGTTGAACGCCAAAAATTCCAGCCGGTAAATCAGGATTTACATCCAGCGCACTCAATTCATTGTCCCGCAACCAATATAAGGCCGCGGTTTTTAATCCGGCAAAACTAAAATCCAAATTATTTTCTTTGATCATTGGCCGCGGAAATGAGATTGTGTTTGCGTTTCCTTTTTTGGCCAATGCCGAAATTTTTGGTCCGCCCGGATATTCCAATCCCAACAATTTCGCCACTTTATCAAAACATTCACCAGCCGCATCATCGCGCGTTGCCCCTAATTTTTCATATACGCCATGGTCAGTGGCGAGTAATAATTCAGTATGTCCGCCACTTACAAGTAAACACAGTGCAGGAAATTCAATGCTTTGGTTTTCAATTTTGATATTTGCTCCAGATTTATTTATTTGATTTTTGAGCAAAACCGAATGAACGTGTCCATCCATGTGATTCACGCGAATCAGTGGCACTTCCCATAAATACGATAAATTTTTGGCTGCTTCCACGCCAATGACTAAACCGGTAATTAATCCCGGCCCGGCAGTCACGGCAATCGCGTCAGGTTTACCGTGAGCGACTTGTCCCGAGCGGAGTCGAGGGAAGTCGAACGGTTTTTTCTGCATAGCATCCCGAGTGTAGCCGAGGGACAGTACTTCTTCGATTACCGGCATAATCGCGATCGCGTGTTCACGTCCGGCAATTTCCGGCACTACGCCGCCGTATTTTTTGTGAATATCAATTTGACTGGCGGTTTTTTCCGCAAGCACGACAAAATTGTTTTCGCTCGCTTCAATCAGAGCGACTGAAGTATCATCGCACGATGATTCAATGCCGAGGATTTTCATAATCGTAGCGCCAAGGGGAGTTGAACCCCTCTTCTTAGATTGAAAATCTAATGTCCTAACCGATAGACGATGGCGCCATAAATTTATGTGAAAATTATAAGCGAAATTGGCGCTCGTGTCAACACGCTTGACAGCTATTTAATCAGTATGGTAATATCTTTTCATCAACCGCAGACCGTAGCTTTCCTTCGACTCTCCCGATTATGTCGGGATCGCTCAGGACTTAAATACGCTACCGAGGTTTAATCCCGACAAGTCGGGATGCTTTCTTCAAGGTCGACTGCGGTAATAACCGCTTTTTTTTATTGAACTATGGCAAAATCAAAACAAGTTAAAGTGGCGGCGTTATCTGACTTAAGCAGTCATTTACGTTCCGCCAAGTCAGTGGTGTTTGCGAATTTTCAGGGTTTGAAAGTTAAGGATACCGAAGAATTGCGCAAAAAATGCCGTGCGGAAAATGTCTATTTTGTTGCCACCAAAAAAACCTTGCTCAAAAAAGCGTTGGACGAAGCCGGATTGACGGTTGATGTTAAAGCTTTCGCCGGTGGCGTGGCCGCGATATTTGCCACAGGCGATGAAGTTGCTCCGGCACAAATTACTGCCGAGTTTGCCAAAACTCATGAAGTTGTGGGAATTTTCGGCGGAATTTTGGAAGGCGCATTCATTGATGGTGCCAAAGTCAACGCACTTGCCAAATTACCAAGCAAACACCAATTGCTCGGACAATTGGTCGGAACATTAAATGCGCCGATTTCCGGATTTGTAAATGTGTTGGCCGGGAATTTACGCGGGTTTGTTACGGTGTTGAATGCGGTCAAAGAAGCGAAAGTTTAAATACATTAAGGAAATTAAAATAAAAATTCCTTTTTGCTAACACGTAAGCAAACTTCGTGAGACCATTTTTCTCGACCCTCGACCGTGCTCGGGCATCGAGAAAAAGATCTCACTCCAGTTTGCTTCAAAGATTAAACCATGTCTCGCAATGCAACACCAAAACATCCAATATACTAATAAGCAAAATGGAGACGAATATACTTTTGCTGAAAGCTGAGTATGATGACTTGCTGAGAATGCATAATCCGTCAGACTATCAGTTGAACAAAAGGATATCGTCGAATTTTGCTTAAGAGTTAGAATAAACGAAGTTTGCTTAGGACTTACAAAAATCATTAATTATTATTTAAAATAGTATGTCAGACGAAAAAACTCCCGTAGTAGTGCCAGAAAAATTTCAGGCGCTCGTAGAACAAGTGGAAAAAATGTCAGTGCTTGATTTATCAGAATTGGTCAAAATTTTGGAAGAAAAATTTGGCGTTAGCGCGTCAGCTCCGGCCATGATGATCCCGACTAACGTCGGGACAGGTGGCTCGGCTCCGGCAGTGGAAGAAAAAACCGAATTTAATCTGGAACTCACTGAAGTTGGCGGAAATAAAATTGCCGTGATTAAAGTAGTCAAAGAAATCACCGGACTTGGTTTGGCCGATGCCAAAGCATTGGTTGACGCCGCGCCAAAAATGATTAAAGAGGCTGTCAAAAAAGAAGAAGCCGAAGAAATGAAAAAGAAAATTGAAGAAGCCGGAGGAAAAGTTACGTTGAAATAATTTTTTATTTTATCTGGATACTCTATAAACAGTTCCGTTATCGAGAATAAAAATCGTTTTGCCTTTATTGGTTATTGTCATTCCCGTAGGATTCTTGAAACTGTCAGAAACAATTTGTTCACGAAAGACGCCGTTTTTATCAAATACTAGAATGCGGCGTTTTTTGTTATCCAAAATAAAAATTTCATCGCCATCTTCCGGAACGGAAATTTTTTCGGCTGAGTCCATGGTGGGGTCAACAGCCGCGAGATTAAACGCCTGTTCTTCGCCCCGATACCATTTGCGCACTTCGCCATTGTCTTTCAGCGCGTACAAATCACCGTCAATTGACATTGACACCACGCCGCCCAAACGACTTTCACCGCTTCTTGACCACAGCGCGCCTTGATCATATCCGTTTTGAGTTTGGTTATGGCGATAAATTTTTTTATTAATTGAATCAATGACATATAACTTTCGATTGTAGATTTCCATGGTTGAAATAATCGCATCGTTCGCGGGAAAACTAATATTTTTTTTGGTTAGTGTTTGAGTTTTAGTGTCAAAAACACCAAGTTCGCCGGTTTGTGATCGGAACACAATCAAATCACCTTCATTGGTGGGCGAAGCTTCAATTAATCCGTTCATTGATTCATGGAGCTTTCCTTCCACTGCATTGGTCGCAATATTAATAAAATACCAGCTCGGGTCATTGGAGCCAAATGCGATTAAAGTAGTATCAGACAACGTTAATTTTTCCGCGTGATTTTCTCCGTTCACGATTGACAAATTGGCTATCAGTTCCGGTGTGACACGATGTTCGTTGCGCAATTTGTCGCGTACGCTTAAAAGTATGGCGTTTAATTCTCCCTGTTTATTTTTTTCCGTGTTTGAATCGTTGGGTAATTGATTCAAAAGCGCTTGCGCTTCATCAATTAAAATTTGTGCTTTGGCTTTGTCTTCATATGCCAAACTAGCTTCGGCCGCGTCTTTTTTATCAATAATCGCCTGGATCAAATTAATTATTTTGGTTTTGGCCGCAGTTTGATATTCGTAAATTCGGAGATAGACAAGACTGCTTAAGAAAATCAGTCCAATCAGCAATAGACTCGTGGCAATCACTTTCGTGGCAGTGGGCAATCCAACAATAGTTCTTCGGCAATTATTTAATTTCAAACGCGCTTGATTGATTTCTTTTAATCGAGAATTACGATTTTTGATTAAGCGATAGAGCCAAAAGAAAAAATTAAAGATTGATCGACCAATACCAACGCAGATTCGTGCCAAGCTTTGTATTGCCATGACCATACTTCTGCCAATAATAATAAGCACATGATCTTTGGTTGAGTCGGATTTGGCGGATGAACCGGATCTGAGATGAGCAAACCGTGATGGGCTGTCTTTTATTTTTTGTAAGGTTTTCTTGACATCACCAAACAATGGTGGTGATAAAGTCTCCGCTGTTTCATGCGTGGCATTAGCCAAATGATTTAGTGAAGCCTCGGATCCCAGATGTTCAATTTTTTCCGGCGCGAGTTTGGATGAGTTTGGACGAATATGCAATATTTGGGTAAGTAAACCACCAAATGAATAATCACTGCCAATTTCACTTAAGACTTTTTGGATATGATTGGCCACTTCTCGTACGGGCCGGTCATTTACCAGTTTGGCAATGCGATCAAGCGGAAAATAATTTAACGTATGAGGAGTGGCTGCGTAGAAAAAATCCCGTGTTCCGATTGTGCCGGAAATAAGTTCGGAAAAAAATAATTCCGCGTTATTTTCTTCTTCAATAACGGGTAGAGTGGCGATTTCATTATTATGATGAAAAAAAACCACGGCAGTCGGTTTTCCATGATAACTTAATTGTATCTCGCCATCGTTAATCGTTCCAACTACGCAACTAAGCTCTGTTTGATATTGGCTCAAAATTGTTCGATATTCACGATTGACCGCTTGCAGAATATGTTCCAACACCGACTCGGATTTTTCTTCTCGACTGTAATAACGTTCTTCAATGTATTCAATTATTTTTTGACAGTTTTCTATTAGGCCAACCGTGCCTCTGGTCAGCTCAAACAATGCAAACAAAACTCCGCGTTCGCGTTCATGTGGCGCGTTCGGTTCGGTTATATGAAGAATAACATGGGCTTTATCCAGTGTTTTTCCCGGAGTGAAGAATTCTTTAATTTCCAAAGATGGGATCATAGCTTTGACTGATTGAATACAAATAGTATACTATTACTGTAATCAAAAATCAAAAGGAATTTATGCTTGAACAACTTTTTGGCTCTAAGACTCGGGTTAAACTGCTGCGAATACTTTTTCGTTCTCCGGACAAAGCCTACTATGTTCGAGAATTGACTCGCATATTGGATTCGCAAATTAACGCGGTGCGGCGAGAAATCGAACAGCTGGTCGGCATGGGCTTGCTTGTGGAATCAGCGGAAAAGCAATCGGCAGATGAACAGGCTATGGCCGGCTCAACATTACGCAAATATTATCGATTGAACAAAGACTGTTTGATTTATATTGAATTGGAAGCCCTGCTCTTAAAAGAACAATTGGCCGGTGAAGATGAATTTGTGCGCGATGTGCAAGACAAAGCCGGAACGATTGAATTTTTGTTATTGTCAGGCCGATTTACCCATGACATTCATGCGCCGTCTGACGTATTGATTGTGGGCACTATTAAAGAAAAAGCATTGGCCAAATTGGTCGCGGATTATGAAAAAAGTTTTGGTTGGCCAATACGGTATACGTTTATGGACAAACAGGAATTTTTTGATCGGCGCTATGTGATGGATAAATTTATTTTTTCATTGTTTGAGGCGAAGCATGTGAAAGTGGTGAATACGTTTGATCTTTAATATGTATATTCTAGTTGATCCTTCGGAGAAAGATAGAATTAAAATAATTGGTTTTGATGAGACGAATATTGAAACCGAAGTTTTTGATGCGATCAATCGGGAAATTTTGTTTTCCCTTGATTATTTTTTGCTGGCGCGGAAAATGGATAAAAAAAATGTTCAGGGAATTGCGGTAGTGGTGGGCGTGGGCGGTTTTACGAGTACGCGTTTGGCGACGACGCTGGCTAATGCGTGGCACTTTGTGGAAAATATTCCGCTTTTGGCGATTAGTGTGGATGAAGTCATGGAACCGCAAAAATTAATTAAAAAATTTAATCTTGATTCCGATAAATCGCGAGGACTAAACGTGCGTCAGTATATTTTGGCCGAGTATAGTGGGGAGCCTAATATTGGTTTATGAATCTCATCAATCAATCATGGCAATATATAATTTCGCGCAACATTCCACTGTGGACCACTTCACTGGTTTTGGTTGGCAGTCTTAACCATTATCCGACATACCGATTGCCGGCGTTAAAACAGGTTCGTATTCATCGTGGATATCACTCTGATTTTTATATGTTGGCGAACGGAGAGGGAAGCAAGTGGGAATTTGCGGATGCTTTACAAGAAAATTTTCGTCAGCCGGAATATTTGGAATTTTTACAAAATATATATAAAAAGAATTGCGAAGAATTATTAATAATGGCGCATGATATTACAGCGGATTATGATTCCATTCAACAATTTTTTGATTTTTATGGCCATTGTACATGCATGCTTAATATTACGGCTCAAGCCAGCAAGATAATTACTGATCATACAGCTAGTTTATTTGCGGATAATCCAAACGGAAGTGAAATTATTCTGGCTTATGGCGCACCCCAGTCACGCGTTCCGATCCAAGAAATGGAACGAGCGCTGGATGATTTGGTGGGAAAAGATATTGATATTAGAGCGGCGGCTGAGAATTTAGTGGAAAGATTTGGTTGGATTCCGGCTAATTTTGTGGACGCACCTTGGGGCATTGATTATTTTATTGAACAGATTAAAAATCATGTTCTTTCAAAATCACAAAAAAATTTCCTACCGAATATAAAATTGACCGATGAGCAAAAATATTATTTACATTTGATCGGGGAAATTACTTTTTTAAATGAATATCGTAAATCAATTTTTGCGCGCGTTCATTTAATCATTCGGCCGGTTTTTGACGAGATTGCCAAAAAAATGGGATTGGAAAGTTGGAAAGACGTGAGTTTGTGTTTACACCAAGAAATTTTGGATTTTTTAAAGTCCGGAGTTAAGCCGGCTCGGGAATTAATTTTAGCGCGCCAAAAATTATGTTTGATTTATAATAATGAAAATGATCTCTCGATTATGCTCGGGACAAGTTACACAGAAAAAGTATGTGTGTTGTACGGGGATGCGGCTGCGTTGTTTGAAGAAAAATTTGCTCCTAAAAGTGAGAGTCGCAGTGAAGTTCGGGGAATGGTCGCGAATAAAGGAAAAGTTGCGGGCATTGCCAAAATAATTCTCTCATCGGAAGATTTTTTCACTTTCAATGAAGGTGACATTTTAATTGCCAAAATGACGTCCATGGATTTTATCCCAATTATGAAAAAGTCCGGCGCGTTTATAACTGATGAAGGCGGTTTGGCTTCGCATGCCGCGATAATCGCGCGGGAATATGGCAAGCCGTGTATTATTGGGACGAAGAATGCGACAAAAGTTTTTAAGAATGGAGAAAAGATTGAGGTTGACGCGGAGAGTGGAGTCGTGAGGAAAATCTAAAAAATTATTAACAGATTATGCACATTGACAGTCGATTTTTTGGTTGTTATAGTTAATATAAGTATCCACTGAAACAAATTTTTTTTATATTATGACAAAAATAACAATAGACGATCTCGCTATAATGGTGGCCAACGGATTTGCCGATAACGCTGCTAGGATTGGCGTTCTTCAGAATGATATGCAGACAGTTAAACAAGACGTTCGTAGTCTTAAAGAAGCTGTTGGTACTCTTGAGGATAAAGTTGATACTCTTGAAGAAAAAACAGATTCACTTTCTATGAAGACTGATTCTTTAACGATCAAGACAGATTCATTGGTGGTCAAGACAGATTCACTAACGATCAAGACAGATTCACTGGCCAGTGGCCAAACGCGCATTCTTGATATTTTATTGAATCAAACTGCGTCACGCGCCGAAGTTCGGGAGCTTGATCACCGAGTGGTGCGGCTAGAGCAACATTTGCAACTAGCGTAAAATCTAGCAATAAAAAACGATCTCCAATGATGTTCATTTTTTATTCCAGAGCCATAATGTTTGGCATTAGTGCCGGAATTTCTTTTTTGAAGAATTTTTTTACTTGGAGCCAATTCGCTTTAAAATAAATCTCCGGTTCCGGATCGGTTTCCGCATCGTCAAAATATACCATACTTTTTAAAATATGATGGTAATCGTGTGCTACACCAGGATTCTGATTTTTCTAACCACGATTCCTTGGACAAAAAATCAAGTGCCTTTTTGGTTGCTTTCGGTAATGTTTCAAAATGAAATGCTAGTGATTTTTTAGAAGGATTTGCCATAGTTGTCTTGTTCGTGGTCGTAAACACCGCGATTTTTTTACGACTTTTTTTAAAAACGATTTATCATAAAAATTCCACAGCCAGCGCACTTCTTTGTCATTGCCAAAATCCAAAATGCGCTCAATAATATATTGGGCGTTTTTTTTTGTATCAATTTTTTTGGGATTGGTGTCCCAAAATAGGGCTTGGCGGAATTTCATAAGCGAATTATAGCAAAAATTATGGTGATTGGCAATGAAAAAATGCTTTTAAAAATGATGAACCCCGGCTTGCGACTGGGTTTTTTGATTTTGGTTTGGCAGTCACTTTAATTTAAATTTTTTCAAACTAAAGCCACTGCCAAACTTTTGTCCTACAAAAAAAAGCAGGACAGACCACCTTATCACGAAGAGAGAGATTACAAGTGAATACTGGGGATTGATTTTTTAGACTGTGGAGTGCTACAATTTAGGAACAAAGATGATTTATGGCTCCCCAAGAATTTAAACAAAAAGTCCTTGGTTATAAATGGGAACGCTGGCTGGAACGGCCGTTTGGCGCTTTTATGCTTTCGCTTTTTAGGGGTGGCAACGCGCGATCATCTTTTGAGAAATTGGGTGTGGATGCCGAATGTGAAATGTGGCTTTTTCAGAACAACGCGTGGTATAGAAGTGAAAAAATAACAGAATCATTTGCCGCGGAACTCAAACGCGCCCGAGAAAATGGTCTGAGTTTATTTTCCATCACTGACTTATGCGAACAATTTCACCAACAATCCGAAACGCGGATCAATGAACTTTTAACCGAACACAAATCACTTGAAGAAAAGCTGGCTGAAATAGCCGGCATGGCAAAAACATCAACCACGTTTATCTGGTTTGCTCATGGTTTTGAAGATGTTTTTTCCGAGATATTACATCGAGAAGTGCCCAAATATATTTCGGGTGACATTGAAAAATTTATTGGCGATACGAGTTTTCCAATTAAGAAGAACGCGTATGTTTTGCTGGAGGAAGCGTTGTTGGGTAATGAAACATTAAAAATTATTCAAGAAACATTCGGATGGATTCGGGCACGCGATGGATTTTCAGAAGGTTTTAGTATTGAAGAATTGCAAAAACAGCGCGATACCTTGCGCGCCGAATCAAAAAAACAAAAACATATTTTTCCGGAAATACCCGAGCCGTTACTTTTGTTAGCGCGCGAAACGCAAGAACTGGTTTATTTTCGAACTCTGCGGACAGATTTGTTTTATAAATTATTGTATAAGGCTCGCCCGATTTTTACCGCAATGGCGCAACAATACGGCTTATCGCTTCCTCAATTAAAAAATTATTCCATTCACGATCTCATTGCCGGTACGCCGCGCGAATATCCGGAGAGTATAAACGCTATTGGATATGGAGAAGAATCCGCGTTTTTTATAGAGCCGATTATTACCGAAGATAGTACTGATAATCAGGAAATCCACGGCATGGTCGCGTATAAAGGCAAAGTCAAAGGCGTTGCGAAAATTGTTAAAACCGTGGCCGAGCTCGACAAAGTCAAAGACGGCGACATCTTGGTGACGCAAATGACTTTCCCGTCATTCATTATGGCCATGAAACGCGCGGCTGGATTTGTAACCGACGAAGGCGGCATCACGTGCCACGCGGCCATTGTGGCGCGGGAAATGAAAAAGCCGTGTATTATTGGGACGAAGAATGCGACGAAAGTTTTGCACGATGGCGATATGGTGGAAGTGGATGCTGAACAGGGAATTGTGCGAAAGATATAATCTTGCCAAACCCGTTAAAATCAGCTAAAATGAGTTTAATTATGCTCACTGACTACCACCGTTACCGGCTGTACGAAATCCTGCCGGGCGCCTCGGTGTGGCTGACCCTGATTTTGTCCGTGGTCCTGGCTTTCACCCAGCCGCTCGCCATGATTTATTTCATTATTGTGTTTGACATTTATTGGGTACTCAAAGTACTCAATTTTTCGTTTTATCTGCTCATTGCTTGGCGCAGGTATTGGCGTTTGCGTAAAATTGATTGGCGCGCGCGACTCCTCGCCGATATTCCCAATTGGCGCGATCAGCATCATGTGGTTTTTTTAACACTGTATAATGAATCTTGGGCTGTGGTCAAAACTTCTTTGGAGAGTATTGTTGCCAGTGTGTATGACAAAGAACGATTGGTGATTGTTGTGGCTGGTGAAGAAAAAACGCGTGATCATTACGAAGACATTTATCTCAAAGTAAAAACTATATTTGGCGATTGTTTTTATGATATTGTGGGAACGGTGCATCCTAAAGATCAGTCCGATGAAATTCCCGGTAAAGGATCAAATCTTAATTACGCGGAACGGCAAATGCAAAAATATATTGATGCGAAAGGTTGGAATTATGACCATGTCATCGCTACGATGTTTGACATTGATACGGTCGTGCATCCGCAGTACTTTAGTTATTTGACTTATGTGTATTGCCGCACTCCTAATCCAACACGAACATCTTACCAGCCCATTGCACTCTACAATAATAATATGTGGGAGTCGCCCGCGATTTTGCGATTGATGGCGTTTGGGACCACGTTTTGGATGTTTACCACGCTCGCGCGCCAAGATGGGCTCGTAACATTTTCTTCGCACTCCATGAGTTTCCGCGCTATTGTTGACGCGGGATTCCATGACAAACGCATTGTAAGCGAGGATTCACGGATTTTTTATCAATGTTTACTCGCGTATAACGGCGATTATCGCGTGACGCCATTATATATTCCGGTGTCTATGGACACGGTGCGGGATGATACGTGGTGGAAGAGTATTAAAAATTTATATAGTCAACAACGGCGCTGGGCGTGGGGCGTGGAACATGTGCCATTTTTGTTGTGGGAATTCCGCAAAAAAGGCAAACAAATTCCGTGGTGGATTAAATTTAAATGGGTTTTTATTGAATGGGAAGGGAAGTGGTCGTGGTGTTCGGTGGCGATTTTGATTACGATTTTGGGACGTTTGCCCATGTATGTGGCGCCGGAATCGGTTCGGCAAAGCGCGCTGTATTTTAACGCGCCGCATATTTTGGAAATACTGATGACGATTGCCATGGTTGGTTTGTTTCTTTCCGCGTTGTTCAGTTTTCCGCTTTTGCCACGACGACCGCATCATCAGTCAAAACATAAATATCTCATTATGCTCGGTCAATGGATATTGTTGCCGTTTTCCATGATACTCGTGAGCGCGATTCCGGCGATTGACGCGGTAACGCATTTGATGTTCGGAAAATATCTGGGATTTAATGTTTCGCTCAAAAAAAGAAAATAACATGAAAATTTCCATTGGAAAAATAGTTTTAATTTTTGCAATCCTATTTCTCGTCGGGATTGTTTTCGCGACGTATTATTTTATAAAAAATACCAATCCGGCCAAAGTGTTGTCACTGCCCATTGTACAAAAGCAAGTGGCCAAACAATTGGGCCAAGCCAGTCAACCAATCCTCGCGGACTTACCGGATTGGCTGGGACTGAATCAGCCGCGCACGTATTTATTATTATTTTTAAATAACACGGAATTACGGCCGGGCGGAGGATTCATCGGTTCATACGCAGTCGTGCGTTGGGAAAATGGCCGGCCGAGTATTTTAAAAGTGGAAGGCGCGGAAACCATTGATCGCGCCGCGAATAAAGAGCTTTTGCCCAAGCCTCCGGAAGTATTATCCAAACATCTTAATGTGGATCATTGGTATTTTCGCGATAGTAATTGGTCACCGGATTTCGCGGTTAGCAGTCAAAATGTTTTGGATTTGTACAAAAAAGAAAATGGCACAGCCGCGAACGAAATTGACGCGGTTATTGGCGTAACGACCAATGTGCTGGAAGAAATTATACGTCGCTCCGGATCAATCACGGCGGGAGGCATTGAATTTACCGCGGACAATGTGATTGAAAAATTGGAATATGAAGTGGAATATGGTTATCGCGATAAAGGCGTGGCATTTGCGGATCGTAAAAAAACATTGGGTGATTTATTTCATGAATTAATTCGGCGGCTTGGTCCGGATATGATCAAACATCCGGCTGATTATCTGGCCTTGGTGGAAAAATTAGCTTGGGAAAAACATCTTATGGCATTTTCACCAGATGCAGAATTGCAAAAACGGTTGGTTGATTATGGCTGGACCGGAACATTTGCGCCCACGACAAGTGATTACGTGTGGTGGATTGACGCCAATCTGGCCGCGCTCAAAACTGATTATGCCATGAAACGTGAATTAAAATATGAATTAAGTTCTAACTCGGCCGGAAATTATGTGGCGACTACAACTATGACTTATACCAATACGGGAAAATTTGATTGGCGTACAACACGGTATCGGACGTACGCGCGAGTGTATGTTCCAAACGGCGCGGAATTATTAAAAGTTACTGGTTCCAATCAATGGGATCGCACGACTGAACCGGATTCGCCGACAATCAATAAAGAATTAGACAGTACGGTTTTTGGCGCGTTCATTTACGTTGAGCCGGGCGCCAACAAAACATTGTCGTTTGTGTATCGTTTGCCCGCGACTATTGGCCAAGCTATTAAGAAAGGCACGTATTCATTATCTGTTCCCAAACAACTGGGAACCAATGGCCATCGGTTGACGCTTGACCTTAATTTTGGTACTAATATCACCAGTGCCAAGCCCGCGGAAGAGGAGAAAAATTGGGGCGACACAAATTATAGCTTGAATTCTGATTTACAAGTTGATCGTAATTTTGAAATTAAACTGTAGGATTGATTTAATTAAAAAATACCGGAATTGATTTAATTCTTTATGATGTGGATTAACAAAGTTGCGATTGATTTGGGAACAACTAATGTCCTCGTGTATATTCCCAAAAAAGGAATTGTGATCAACGAGCCATCGGTCGTGGCGATTTCGCGCGAAGATAAAAAAGTTTTGGCAGTTGGATTTGAAGCCAAAGAAATGATTGGTCGGACGCCTGACACGATTATTGCGGAGCGGCCACTCAAAGATGGGGTTATCGCGAGTTATAGCACGACCGAAGCGATGTTGCGTTATTTTATTAATAAAGCTTTGGGTGGAGTTCGTTTATTTCGGCCGGAAGTAATGATCGCGGTTCCAGCCGGAATTACTTCCACGGAACGACGCGCGGTCATTGACGCGGCGATGGCAGCTGGCGCGCGTGCGGCCTACATTATTAAAGAACCAATCGTGGCGGCGATTGGCGCGGATATTCCCATTGGTTCGCCATCCGGTCACATGATTGTGGATATTGGCGGAGGCACGGCTGAAATCGCGGTAATTTCCCTTGGTGGAATTGTATCCTGCGGCTCCGTGCGCATTGGTGGCAATCGTTTTGATCAATCCATTGCTGAATATATTCGTCGCAAATATGGTTTGGCCATTGGCGAGCGTACGTCCGAAGATGTAAAAATCCAAATTGGATCGGCGATGTTTATGGATAAACCCTTGACTATGGAAGTCAAAGGCCGTGATATGATTATGGGTTTGCCGCGCATGGTTACTTTAAATTCCGATGACACGACCGAAGCTTTGAAACACGACATGGAAGGTTTGGTGGAAGCGGTTAAACAAGTTTTGCATGACACTCCGCCCGAATTATCCGCGGATGTCATGGACAAAGGAATTGTGATGTCGGGCGGATCAAGTCTTTTGCGTAATTTGGACGCGCTCATTGCCGAAGCGACTGGAGTTCCGTGTTATGTGGCCGATGAACCATTGTTGTGCGTGGCCAAAGGCACGGGCATTGCGCTCGAAAATTTGGATACGTATAAACGGAGTATTTTGGCGACGAGATAATATTAATTATGCTTAAATCATGCGCCAATTCAACTATTAATACTGAATTTGGTGTTTTTGATATTCATATTTATGTCAGTGCTGATGGTAAGGAACAAATAGTTTTAACGCGTGGCGATGTTTCTGCGGCTGAACCGATTTTGTTGCGAATTCATAGTGAATGCATTACCAGTGAAGTTTTACATTCTTTGGATTGCGATTGTGTGGCGCAATTAACTTTGGCCTTTAAAAAAATAGACGAGGCGAATCGCGGAATGATTATTTATTTGCGTCAGGAAGGTCGGGGAATTGGTTTGGTTAATAAAATAAAATCATACGAATTGCAACACCAAGGCATGGATACGGTTGAGGCGCATGAAATTCTTGGTTTTCCCATTGATGCGCGTGATTATTCGGTGGTGAAAGATATTCTTGAAGATCGGAGAGTAACAGAAATTATCGCACTCACGAATAATCCGGATAAAATAAAACAATTGAGCGCTTTGGGCATTGCGGTTATCAAGCGTGAAGCGCTGGAAATTTCGCCCACGGCTACAAATCGTAAATATTTGAGCGCTAAAAAAACAAAAATGGGTCACTGGCTTGATTTGGTATGAATAGAAATGATTATTTGCGGATCGCAATTCTTGAAGCGCAAAAAGTCATTGGATTGGTGTCGCCGAATCCGGCTGTCGGTGCTGTACTTGTTAAAAATAAAAAAATAATTGGAGTTGGTCATACGCAGCCGCCCGGAAAAAATCACGCGGAAATTGAAGCGATTCAAAAGGTCGGTTTGAAGGCCAAAGGCGCGGATTTGTATGTGACGCTTGAGCCGTGTTGTCATATTGGCCGAACTGGTCCTTGCGCTGACGCGATAATTAAGGCGGGAATAAAAAAAGTGTTCATTGGCATGAAAGATCCGAATCCAAAAGTTAATGGCGGGGGAATGAAGCAACTTAAAAAACAGGGGATTATGGTGGAGATTATTTCATCGCAATCAAAACTCGCGCGGGAAATTCGTTTGCTTAATCAGCCGTTTATAAAAGCCATTACCACCGGATTGCCGTATGTGATTATGAAAGCGGCCATTTCGTTGGATGGGAAAATTGCGACGCGTTCTGGAAATTCCCAATGGATTACGGGATCGGAAGCTCGTACTGACGCGCGTATTGAGCGGAGCTTGTGCGACGCGGTTTTGGTTGGCGCGGGCACAGTCGCGGCTGATGATCCGGAATTAGCATCTCAGGGAATTTTTAAAAATAAGAAACTTTTGCGCGTAATTATTGATGGACAACTTTCTTCGGATTTAAATAAAAAAGTTTTTCGCGATAACAATGTTTTGGTGGCCTGCACTGATTCCGCGTCTACGATTCGTTGTCGCGCTTATGATCAGGCCGGAATCAACTACGTTGCCTTTGGCAAAAAAATTGTTGATATAAAAAAATTTTTAAAGTATTTGGCGAGCCAAGAAATTCGCAGTGTTTATGTGGAAGGCGGAGCGAGTGTGCATGGCGCTTTTCATGACGCGGCTTTAAAAGATCATCGGCTGATTGATCGTGTTATTTTTTACATCGCGCCGAAAATAATCGGCGGCAAAAATTCACTTTCCAGTGTGGGCGGCAAAGGCGTAATTGAGTTGAACGAAGTTTTAAAATTAAAAAGGGTGAAAATGGAAAATTGTGGAGCGGATTTTAAATGTTCCGGTTTTTTAAATTTTTATTGATATGATTATCGGCATTGACGCTTCGCGCGCGAATCACAAACAAAAAACCGGCGTGGAATGGTATGCATGGTTTATTATTCAAGAATTAAAAAAAATAATTCCGGACACGGTCACCGTGGTTTTGTATTCGGATGTTCCTCTGGTTGGCGCGTTGGCCGAACTCCCGCAAAATTGGACACAAAGAATACTCAAGTGGCCGCCAAAACGTTTCTGGACGCAGATTCGTTTGAGTCTGGAAATGATTCGCCCCTCGACTCCCCTTCGTGTCGCTCAGGGTAAGCCCTTCGACTCCGCTCAGGGCAAGCCTGATGTTTTATTTATTCCCGCCCATGTTCCGCCATTGATCCATCCTAAAAAAACAGTGATGACGGTGCATGACGTGGCCGCACTGCATTTTCCCGAAACGTATAATTGGTTTGAGCGTTGGTATTCCGTCGCATCAGCAAAATACGCAGTGAAAAATTTGCCAACGGTAATTGTGCCAAGTTTGGTCGTGAAATCAGATTTGTTAACATTGTGTGAACAAAAAGAATCCCGACTGGTCGGGACAAATATAAAAATAATCCCACTTGGTTTTAATCCGCAATTTTCCAAATTATTGTCCGAGACACAATTAAAAAAAATAAAAGAAAAATATCAATTGCCCGAAAAATATATTTTGGCAATCGGACGTTTGGAAGAAAAAAAGAATACAGCTCGTTTGATTGCCGCGTTTGCCAAAGCAGTGACGAGTGGTTTGGACACGGAATTGGTTTTAGTGGGAAATCCAGGCCATGGCTATGAAAAAATCGCGCGTGCGCTGAAAATATCTCCATTTAAAAATAAAATAAAAATAATTCCGTGGGCTGAAGAAAATGATTTAATTGGAATATTACAAGCCGCCCACATATTTGTTTTTCCCAGTTTATACGAAGGTTTTGGTTTGCCGGTTTTGCAGGCTTTCGCCAGTCGAGTTCCGGTTATTATTTCCAACGTCGGAAGTTTACCGGAAGTCGCTGGCGATGCGGTGCTCTATGTTGATCCGATAATTGTCGACGAATTAGCGCGAACAATGCTACAATTAACCAATGATTCAGGATTGCGCGCGGAATTAATTCAACGCGGGACACAAAGAGCACTTCAATTTTCTTGGGAAAAATGCGCGCGTGAAACTTGGGAGGTTTTGAATTCATTATGTCTATAATCGGTCACAAAAAAACTCAAGATTTTTTCACGCGCGTTATTGACTGCGGAATTTTGTCGCACGCGTACGCTTTTATTGGCAGTGATCATATTGGCAAAGAAACTCTGGCAATATGGATTGCGAGTTTACTGTTAAAAACAGTTCCGGAAAAAGTATCCCGGCATCTCGATGTCCGAATCATTCGTCGGCAATACGATGAAAAAAATAATCG
Organism: Candidatus Magasanikbacteria bacterium RIFCSPHIGHO2_01_FULL_41_23; assembly: GCA_001782805.1. GTDB lineage: Bacteria > Patescibacteriota > Patescibacteriia > Magasanikbacterales > UBA922 > 2-12-FULL-41-16. The sequence continues at coordinate 93,035 of MFPT01000021.1, forward strand.
TTTTAAACGCGATATTGCCGTCGCTGAAATGCGCGATTTATTGCGTTTCGCATCGCAAAGTTCATTTCAGCCGCATGGCTGGAAAGTGGTTATTATTGTTGAGGCCGAACGTTTGAATGTTGAAGCCGGCAATGCGATTTTAAAAATCTTGGAAGAACCGCCCGAACGCACGGTATTTTTTTTACTCTATCAAAATACAGCTGCGATTTTGCCCACGATTCACTCGCGTGTTCAAACCATTAATTTGGCGCGCGTTTCTGAGCAGGAATTAAGCGCCGGATTATTGGATTTGGAGTTTGCTCTGGAAGATATTCAAGCCATTATTCCCTATGCTCAAGGACTGCCGGGTCAAGCCATAACTTGGCTTAGGGAACCGGATATTTTTATTGCTTTTAAAAATAATGCCGTTGCTTTGGCTGGACTGATGAGCGCCTCAATTACGCAAAGATTCGGAGCAGTTGAACCGTGGTTTGTCGCGGCCAAAGATGAAGGGGGAGTTGATTATGTTGTGGAACGTTTGGAAGAATGGCGTCAGGTATTTTATAGTTGGCTTAATAGCCAAACGAGTCCGATTAGTTTGAACCAAAACGGAGCAATACTTGATGAGCTGGAAAAAACAATTTTGGCTCTACGCCGGAACGCTCATCCTCCGCTAGCTGTCCAATCTTTTCTACTGTCATTCCCTTAGTTGCTCGTAATTGGGATTTTGTGTATACTTTCACTAAGCCTTAATTTTTTTTATGTCTAAATTATTTGCAAAGTTATTTTTGTTTTCAGCCGTGATTTTTTTGACTGGCGCCAGCTGTGTTTCTTTTCCCGGGACATCGTCTAAAAAATCCACGCCAACCGGACCGACCGGCTGGTTTTTTTCCAAAGATAGCGGTGAAAGTTGGAAGCCGATGGTCTTATTGCCAACTGCCGATGGTGTAAAAAGTTTATCCGCTGTTTCCGTCTATGCTTTGGTGGAAGATAAAAATGACCCTAAAGCGCTATATTGGTTGTCGCGCGACAATGGTTTGTTGTACAGTTATGATGATGGCGCGACTTGGCAAAAAAGTGTGGAGCCAGTTGGTAGCGGCTTTATCTATAGTATTGCCATTCATCCTACCGATAAATGCACTATTTTTGCCACCAATGGCCGCCAAATTTTTAAAACCACGGATTGTAATCGTAGTTGGACAGAAATGTATCGCGAAGGCGTACCGAGCCGGACAATAAAATCATTGGCCATTAATATTTCGCCGCCATTTGAACTCTACGCTCTGGAAGCCAATGGTATACTTTTAAAAAGTTTGGATAGTGGAGCCAGTTGGCAAATTGGCCATGATTTTAAGGAACCGACAGAAAAAATGATTTTTGATAACAACAAAGCCGGCTTGGTTTACGTTGCGACCAAAGAAAACGGGCTCATCCGCAGTCGTGATAGTGGAGTTACTTGGTTTAATTTAAAAAATTCATTAAAATCATTCCCAGGAGCTACTCAATATCGCCGTTTGTATCTCTATCCTACTCAAGGCGAACAAGTTTATTGGGTTAGCAAATATGGTATTTTGGTTTCCAAAAACGCGGGCGATGATTGGGATCCCATAAATCTCATTACTCCGCCCGGGGGCACTTCAATTTACGGATTTGCGGTTAATCCAAAAAATGAAAAAGAAATTTATTATACAAGTACGATTGGCACGCGTTCCACTTTTTACCGAACGATTGATGGCGGCAAAACTTGGGTGACACGCAAATTACCCAGTTCGCAAATTCCGGTTATTTTGCGCATTCATCCCAACAATCCATCCTGGTTATATTTGGGATATACGGCAATGTCGAATTAAAAAAATATGAATATAGTACAAACCAATAAACAAACGTTTGACGAAACCATTGAATTTTTAAAACACGATATTACCAGCTTGCGAACTGGTCGAGCTACACCCGCGTTGGTCGAGGATATTGTGGTCGAAGCCTATGGAACACGTCAAGCCTTAAAAGGTGTGGCTTCTATTATGGTGCTCGATGCCAAAACTCTGGCCATTGAGCCATGGGATAAATCACTAATGCAAGCAGTCGAAACAGGCATCCGCAATTCATCGCTTGGCATAGGTCCGGTTAATGATGGCAAAGTTATTCGTTTGCCATTGCCCGCGCTTACTACGGAACGTCGCGGAGAATTAATTAAAGTTTTGCACCAAAAATTGGAAGCGACGCGGATTTCTCTGCGCAAAATTCGTGAAGATGTCCGTGATGAAATTGATCAAGCGGAAAAAAACAATGAATTTTCCGAAGATGAAAAATTTTCTTTGCAAGAAGCTCTGGAAAAAATGATTAAAGAGTACAATGAAAAAGTCCGAGAGATTGGAGAGGATAAAGAAAAAGAAATTATCACTATTTAGTTTTTATTAATTTTTTATTTAGCATTTTTAATTATCATATTTATGAGCATCAATCGTCGTCTATTAGTATTGTCCACTTTAGTTTTTGGAGCAACGTTACTTTGTACTTCGACCGCTAATGCCGAAGAAATCATCAACCCCACTCCGGAAATATCCAGACTCAATCAACCGCCCGAACAATTTGAACCAATGAAAAAAGGTTTTGACCCAGGACCAGTCGGCGATAATGTAAATCGTGGTCCACAACCTAATAAAATGCCACCGAGTTTTTCCAATGAAAATAATTTTAGAAATGATCAGAAAAATGATCCGCGAAATGGCGGACAAAATTTTGGGGACAACGAATCAATGGGGTCAATGAGGAATTCTGACATGAATAAGAACATGAATTCAGAAAACAACAAAGGTAATTTCAATATGAACATGAATTCGGAACAGGGAGATATGATGGGAAATTCCAACATTAATTCCGAACAAAATGAAGAAATGAATACCAAGCGTGAAGCAGAACGCCAAGCCCAACAAGAAAAACAAATGGTGCAAAACGCTCAGCGCCAGATCAAAGGTATGGAACAGGGTTTAAAACAGTTTGATCGGCAATTGGCGTCGCTTACTAAACAAAAAATAACTATTCCGGCCGAAATTACCGCGTCACTGGCCAAAATAAAATTAACCATTGCCGGGGTTAAAACTGCCAAAACCGATGATGATTTAACTGCTGCCGGCTGGGAAGATTTATTTGAAGAAATGAATACTTTGCGCGAGAGTCAGGAATTATTGCAACAATTATCTCGTTGGCCACAAACTCTTAAACAAGTCGATCGTCAACTGGCTAATTTTAATCGTGAACTCAAAAAAGCCAAGACAATCGTTGATCGTTTGCAGAAAAAATCATGGGATGTCAGCACATTATACAGTGATTTTGAATCCAGCATCGCGAGTTTGAAAGCGGTTCGTGACGAAGCAGTCGCTGCGGTCGCTGCGGGAAAAGTCGAAGATGCTTTCACTTTGCTGGAAGATAAATTTTTTGGCGCCAGCGAAGATATTATGGAAAAACAGCGCATTTTGCAAACCATGAACAGTATGAGTAAGTTTGCCGATCAATTTAAGCGTGGCAGTAAAGAAATGGACAAAATAATTACTCAGCTAAAACGTAAAAAAATAGATACTACTGAACTGGAACAACTTAAAGCCACTGTTATCGCCAATGGTGAAAAAGTTAAAGAACTGGTGAAAACTCCTAATTTTGATGTTGAAACTCTGATGATTACTCTGCAGGATTTGGAAAACGATCGCCAGGAATTTATGGCCGCCGCGCAAGCACTCATGGGCGAATCAGACCAGATGCCATGGGAACAGCCGGGAAATACCAAGTCTAATACTTTTGCGGTGCCGAGTTTTAATAATTCTCAGCTTTAATTTAATTAAAAAAGTCAGGCAAATCAGCTTGACTTTTTTTAATCTGAGCATTATAGTAAAAACGTTAATTTTGATTTTCTTATTAATTTTTTTAGGTTATAATTAGCGGAATATGGCAACAGCAATGGATGAAATTTTGTCACTGGCCAAGCGGCGCGGTTTTGTTTTTCCGGGCAGTGAAATTTATGGTGGTTTGGCGAACAGTTGGGATTATGGTCCACTCGGTCATTTGCTAAAACAAAATATCAAAGCGCAGTGGTGGAAATTTTTTGTCCAAGAACGAGCTGACATGGTTCCTCTGGATACGGCGATTATTATGAATCCCAAAGTTTGGGAAGCGTCTGGGCATTTGCAAAATTTTTCCGATCCGCTCGTGGAATGTAAAGCTTGTCATCATCGATTCCGTGAAGATCATTTGTTGGAAGCGCGTAGTGCTGAACCAGGTTATGATAAGGAAGTGCCAGTTCGGATTGAAGATATGCCTTGCCCTAATTGCGGCGGACAATTCGCGTCAAGTAAAAATTTTAATTTGATGTTTAAAACATTCATCGGCGCCACCGAAGATAATTCGTCCGTGGCTTATTTGCGTCCCGAAACCGCGGCCGGAATGTTTGTCAATTTTAAAAATGTTTTGAATACGACGCGTCGCCGTTTGCCTTTTGGCATTGCGCAAATCGGCAAAAACTTTCGTAATGAAATCACGCCGGGCAATTTTATTTTTCGCACGCGGGAATTTGAAATCGGCGAGTTTGAATATTTTATCAATCCGGCCGATTGGGAAGCGATATTTGAAATGTGGCTTGCGGAAATCAAACGGTGGTGGCAAGACATCATGAAAATCAACATGGAAAATTTGGTTTGGCATGAAATTCCCGATGGCGAACGCGCGCATTACAGTAAACGCACGGTTGATATTGAATATAAATATCCGTTTGGCGTGAAAGAATTGCATGGCATTGCCTATCGCACGGATTTTGATTTGATCCGGCATCAAGAAGCGAGCGGCGAAGATTTGCAATATACGGATCCTGTCACGAATGAAAAATTTATTCCGCATGTTATTGAGCCGACTTTTGGCATTGACCGAATGTTGTTAGTTTGTCTGTTGGAAGCGTATCATGAAGAATCCGCTCCAACTTCCCGTTCGACAAGCTCAGGGCAAGCCGAAGAAGGCGAAACAGATAAACGAGTGGTCATGAAATTTCCTTCATATTTGGCGCCATATCAAGTCGCGGTTTTACCATTATCCAAAAAACCGGAATTAAATGATGTAGCCAAAAATCTGGCGAATGAATTGCGTAAACACTGGATGATTGATTATGACGAAACGCAAAGTATTGGTAAACGTTATCGTCGTCAAGATGAAATCGGCACGCCGTATTGCGTGACCGTTGATTTTGAGTCGCTGGCAGATAAAAAAGTAACGGTTCGCGATCGGGATACTATGGTTCAAGAGCGAATTCCAATATCTGATTTAATTAATTATTTACAAGAACATTTAAAATAAAATGTTAAATTTCTGTTGCCTGCGGATTCACAGGCCGCTCTCCCGACATAGTCGGGATCGCTGTCGCACACTGGTCCTCGGCAACAAAATTTAACATTTTATTTTAGCATATAGTATGTACGAACATTATCAATTAAAAAATAAAGCCAACATTTATTTGATTCCGCTCGCTGACACCAAATCCGTGACCGGTTTGGTCATGTTCCCCGTTGGATCGCGCTATGAACCGAAACATTTGAACGGCGCATCGCATTATATTGAACACTTAATGTTTAAAGGCACAACAAAACGCAAAAATACTTTAACATTGACGCGTGAAATAGATCGTCTTGGCGCACAGTATAATGCGTTTACGGGCAAAGAAACCACGGGTTATTATGTGAAAGCTGATGCCTCATATAGCCGTGTAATCGTGGATATTTTGTCTGACATGTTATACAACTCACTCTTTGATCCCACAGAAATGGAGCGAGAAAAAGGCGTTGTCTGCGAAGAATTGCGCATGTATCGGGACAATCCCATGATGAATATCGAAACTATTTTTGAAAGTCTGATGTTTAAAGGCTCTCCGTTGGGTTGGGATATTGGTGGCACGCCCGAATTGGTAAAAAGTTACAAACGCGACCAAGTTTTAAAATTTCGCGATGAGCATTATGATCCCAGCAATATGACCGTGGTGTTTGCGGGCGCGATTGTGCCTGAACTCAAAGCTTACATTGAACAATATTTCGGCGCAGGACAAAATAAAAAGAAAGTATCAAAGATTTATAAACAGGGAATTTTGGGGAATAATAAAAAATCCGAGCGTCTGGCAGTTGATCATAAAAGCGCTGACCAAGTGCAAATGATGCTTGGTTTCCCCGGTCTTGAACACACTTCGACACACTCGGCTGCACTCGCGGTTTTGAACACTATTCTTGGTGGTTCAATGAGTTCGCGTCTTTTTATTCAAGTCCGTGAACGTCGGGGTTTGGCCTATGTAGTCAGAAGTGGCGCTGAATCATTTCGCGACATCGGTTATGCGTTTGTCCGCGCCGGTTTGGAACCAAAAAATGTCAACAAAGCCTTGGCCTGTATTTTTCAAGAAATTAAAAAAATTACCCAAAAGCCGGTTACCGCGCGTGAATTGGTCGATGCCAAAACTCATATTCGTGGCGCGTTAACATTATCATTGGAAGATTCCAGCAATCAAGCGGATTGGTATGTGCGTCAAGCTCTTTTTTACCAAAAAATAAAAACACCCGAAGAACGCTTGCGCGAAATTGAACAAATAACAGCCGCGGATATTTTGGCGTTAGCCAAAAAAGTTTATCGTTTTGATGAAGTTCGTCTTGCCCTGATTGGGGATATCAAACCAGAAACAATTAAATTTTAAATATATGTATTTAAAATTTATATTTGTAATCTCAGTATGAAATATTTCATTGCGAATTGGAAAATGTATGTGGGGCTGGAAAAAAGTCGGGCGCTCGCAATGCAGTACGCCGGTTTAGTTTTGCCCCAAGACGTAACTGGCGTGATTTGTCCCACAACTCTATCTTTTACCGAAGTATCGCGCGCAGTAGCCGGAACGAATTGGCAATTGGGAGCGCAAAATGTGTCGTGGACTCCGGAAGGCGCGTATACCGGAGCAGTATCTGCCGAGTTTTTTCGCGAGGCCGGTGCACGCTATACATTGGTTGGACATTCTGAACGTCGTTATATTTTTGGAGAAACTGATCATGACGTGCGCAAAAAAATTATGGCCGCTCTATCGGTTGGGTTGACCCCGATTTTATGCGTAGGTGAAACCGCGGATGATTTGGCATCGGGCAAACGTCAGTATCGATTAAAAAAACAACTTATGTTAGCGCTGGAAGATTTGCCCAATGCTGACCGTGTTTTTATTGCCTATGAACCAGTATGGGCAATTCATGGCATTGGTTCGGGAATTGCTTGTTTGCCGGCGGATGTGGCTGATATTCATAATTGGATTAAGGAGGAAGTTAAACAATATGGTATATCCGAACCAACAATTTTTTATGGCGGTTCAGTCAATGCGGGTAATTGCGCGGCTTATTTGACGTTGCCCAATGTGCATGGCGTCGTGACTGGCACAGCTTCGCTTCATCCGGCAGAAGTCAAATCCATTCTATCTTTTTTGGCTACATGCTAAAACAATCATTGTTATGAGTTTATTTTTTTTAATTTTTAGCGTACTATTTTTTTTGTCACTGACAATTTTGACTATTTTTTTTATTCGTATCTGGCCACAATTAATTTTACTTGACGTAGAAAAATTGCCCGAAGTGCGTGAATCACAAAAAAAAGATGAAATTTTGCGTCGTCGCGTGGCCGGCCGGGCGATCGGTAAAAAATTAAAGATGGGGATTACGCGGGCTTGGATAATTGATTTTTTTAAACACAAGCAAGAAAAGTTTCGTTCGGTGGTTGATCGATTGGAACGCCAGATATTAAAATATCGTTCTCGTGTTTCGATTAAGTCATTAAGTAATGAAGAACAAGTCGCTCGTGGCCGTCAGATTAAAGAATTGTTACATGAAGCCCAAACCGCGCTGATGTCTGGGGCATATGATACAGCGGAAAAGGGTTTTATTGCCGTGATTAGTCTGGATGCCAAAAATGCCGCGGCATATCAAGGTCTGGGAGATGTTTATTTTGCCGAGCGCCAATTTACCGAGGCTCAGCAGACGTATCGTTACGCGATTTTTTTGGATAAACATAATGAGCAAGCGTTGATTCGTTTGGCGGAAATCGCCGAAGCGGAAAATGTCTTTGAATCCGCAGTGGAATATTATCAGCAAGCGGTTCTTTTGAACGATAATATTTCTTCGCGATTTTTAAAATTATATGAATTATTGACTAAATTGGGTCAGCCGGAAACTGCGCTGGTCGCGATTCAAGAAGCTCTGAATTTGGAGCCGCAAAATCCCAAATATCTTGACAACTTCATTGAGGCGAGTATAATTGTGGGGAATAAAAATTTAGCGGAAGATGGTTATCAGCGTTTGCGGATGGTTAATCCGGAAAATCAAAAAATCTCGACTTTTCGAGAACGAATTGACCTAATCATCTTAAAATAATGGGTCGGTAGCGAAGTGGTTAAACGCGAGTGACTGTAAATCACTTGGCCTTGTGCCTTCGGGGGTTCGAATCCCTCCCGGCCCACCAGAACAGAACTCAACGATTTTTTTGAAGCAGAAATGCGGGACGCGCGAAGCGCGTCCCACTGATTTCCCCCCATTTTTCCAAACGAATTCGGATTCCCGCTTTCGGCGGTGCGGAGGGTTTTTTCGCCAAGAAGCAAGTGCGAGCCAAAGATTTTTTTGGCGCAGACCTTTTTCGCAAAAAGGTCTGAATCAGAAGCAATTTTGTCCAATGATTGAGCGT
>MFPT01000022.1 GCA_001782805.1 Candidatus Magasanikbacteria bacterium RIFCSPHIGHO2_01_FULL_41_23
CATACGATAGTCGGTGTACTTGCATAGTCCTTGGGTTTCCAAGGAGTGCAGGATGTATGTTAACTTATGCATTAACTTAATTTGAATATCTTTAAAGGATTGACGTCAAGTGTATTTTTTGGTATAACTCTCGAACATATATCTCAATCATTATGGATCACGGTAATGTTATAATTCGTTTTGATGAAGTGTCATTTAATTATGATCACAACAAGCCAATTTTGGAAGAGGCGAATTTTTCCGTACGCGCTAATGCCAAGATTACGATTATGGGTCAAAACGGCGCGGGCAAAAGTACGATTTTTAAATTAATTACTGGCGCAATAAAAGCAGACAATGGTAAATTAAGTATTAATCCGGGCGCGACAATTGCGATTGCTCCGCAAGTAATGCCAGAAGAACACAAAATCAAAACCGTGGAAGAATTTTTTGCGAGCGCGTTTGCCAAACCATCATACAGTTTACCCAAACAAATTAAAGACGTTTGTGAAGTGGTACAATTGGTGGCTCCATTGGATAAAAAAATTAAAGAATTTTCCGGCGGTCAGCAAGCTCGGTTATTATTAGCGTATGCCTTGATTCAAGAACCGGATATTTTATTGCTGGATGAGCCGACGAATAATTTGGACGCGGATGGCATTGACCATCTCACGCAATTTTTAGTGGCCTATCCCAAAACTTGTTTGGTGATTTCTCATGATTCATTATTTTTAAACGCGTTTACGCACGGAGTTCTTTATTTGGATTCTTTTACGCATAAAGTGCAACAATACATGGGAGATTATTATGCTGTGCTTGGTGAAATTGAAGCGCAAATTGAACGCGAGCGCGCCAAAAATGCCCAACTCAAAAGAAGTATTCAGGATCGTAAAGATAAAATAAATTTTTTCGCGCACAAGGGCGGCAAGATGCGCAAATTGGCCAGCAAATTGAAAGATCAAGTGGAAGATGCTGAAGATTCAATGGTGAGCGAACGTCACGAAGATAAAACCGTGGCTGAATTTACCATTTCGGCGCAAACTGATTTTGTGGGCGCAGTCGTGACGATTACCTCGGTCGGTGTGATAAAAAATCATCAGCCGATTCGTAAAACATTGACGTCTCCAATTATAGTTCATAAAAATGAACGACTTTTGATCAGAGGTCCGAATGGTATTGGTAAAAGTACTTTTTTGGAAGCTTTGGCTAATGGTCAAGAAAGTGGCGCGACCATTGCGTTGGGAATCAAAGTGGGATATTATCGTCAGGATTTTTCCGGTTTGGATTTTAATAAAACCGGTTACGATGCGCTGGCCGAAGTGATGGAAAATCCTTGGAATCAAGAAATTTATGCCGTGGCCGCGCATTTTTTATTATCTTCGGAAACATTAAAAAATCCGGTTGGCGCGCTTTCCGAAGGACAAAAAGGATTACTGTGTTACGCGCGTTTTGTTTTGCAAAAGCCCGGACTGTTAATAATGGATGAACCAACGAATCATATAAATTTTCGTCATTTGCCGGCCATTGCCGCGGCGCTGGACACATTTGCCGGCGCCGTAATTTTGGTCAGTCATGCCCCTGATTTTGTGGATCAGATTAGTATTGGGCAGACTTTGGATTTGGGGGGATTGGCTTAAAAAAAATAATTATATTATTTTTTTACAGAAAGTGTTGTTATCGTAGGATTTTTTGATATCTCTATACCTCGGCATCTTCCCCTTCTTCCCCCTTCATCAAAAGCGCGATATTCACCACATGATCACCCTCTTCTTTAAACCGCATTACGCGTACGCCTTGCGTGGCGCGGCCGAGTGAAGATATATTTTTGATTGGCGTGCGGACGACTTGTCCTTTGGCGGAAATCAATAACAAATCTTGGTCATCGGCTGTATTGATAATGCGCGCATTGATGAGTTTGCCGGTTTTATCCGTGATATTCATGGTTTTAATGCCACTGCCGCCGCGGCCTTGCACTTTATATTCACTGATTTCCGTGCGTTTGCCCAAACCATTTTCTGAAATCACCAAGAGTTCCAAAACTTTTTGTTTAATGAGTTCTGGCGCGGCCACATCCATTCCCACGATTGAATCATTGGATTTTAAACGCATGCCACGCACACCGCCGGCCGTGCGACCCATGGCGCGGATATCGCTTTCTTTGAAACGGATAGCCTGTCCTTGGGAAGTGGCGACAATAATGTCATCTTTGCCGCTTGATGAGCGCACCCATTCCAACATATCATCGGATTTTAATTTGAGCGCGATGATTCCACTGCGGCGAACATTGGCAAAATCACCAATCGCGCTTTTTTTAATTGTGCCTTTATTCGTGACCATGATTAAAAATTTATACGCGCTCGCATCGGCCGTGGACAAAATTCCGGAAACTTTTTCATTGGGCGCCAATTGCAAAAAATTAACAAGTGCTTGGCCTTTGGCTGTGCGCGAAGCAACCGGAACATCATAGGCGCGTAATTGGAACACTCGGCCGCGATTGGTAAAGAATAATAAATTATCGTGCGTGTTGGTGGAAATCAGATGTTCAATCACGTCTTCTTCTTTGGTGGTGAGGCCAATCACTCCTTTGCCGCCACGGCCTTGCGTGCGAAACGTATCCACGGGCATGCGTTTAATGTAGCCGTCTTTCGTGGCCATAATAATCGTCGGTTCATTGGGCACCAAATCTTCCAGACTGAATTCCTTGACGCCATGCGCCACAACTTGCGTGCGTCGCGGATTGGCAAAACGAGTTTTAATATCTTCAATATCTTTTTTAATAATATCTAAAATTTTCTTGGCACTGCCCAAAATACTCTGCAATTCTTTGATGAGTGTCATTTTTTCCGCCAACTCATCTTCAATTTTTTGGCGTTCCAAATTCGCCAATTGTTGCAAACGCATTTCCAAAATCGCCACGGTTTGACGTTCGGTAAAACCGAATTTTTTCATTAAGTTTATTTTGGCCTCGTCTTTATCTTTGGACGCGCGGATAATCGTGATAATCTGATCAATTTTATCCAAGGCTTTCTTAAGACCTTCCAAAATATGCGCGCGTTCTTCGGCTTTATTCAAATCAAATTCCGTGCGACGACGAATCACCACTTGGCGATGTTTGATATGCTCTTCCAAAATGGTTTTTAAATTGAGCACGCGCGGTTCAATGCCATCAACTAAAGCCAACATATTCAAATGAAACGTGGTTTGCAAATCCGTCATTTGAAACAAACGATTCAATATTTTTTTGGGATATGAATCTTTTTTCAATTCAATTACCACGCGCACACCTTCTTTGTTTGATTCATCGCGTAAATCGCGAATGCCTTCAATTTTTTTGTCTTGCACAAGTTCGGCGATTTTTTCAATCAAAACCGCTTTGTTTACTTGATAGGGAATTTCCGTAACAATAATTTTGTATTGGTCATTTTTACCTTCTTGAATTTCGGTTTTGGCGCGAACAACCACTCCGCCACGACCGGTGGCATACGCGATGGCGATATCGCTTTTATTATAAATAATTCCGCCCGTAGGAAAATCCGGTCCTTGGACGATATGCAATAATTCTTCCACGCTTGCCTTGGGATTTTCAATTAATAATTCAATCGCCGAACATAATTCGCCCAAATTATGCGGTGGAATATTCGTAGCCATGCCCACGGCAATTCCCATACTGCCGTTTAGAAGTAAATGTGGTAATTTGCTGGGTAAAACTTTTGGTTCTTTGTGCGAGCCGTCATAAGTTGGCGCGAAATTTACCGTATTTTTTTCAATATCCAATAACATTTCTTCGGCCACAGCGTGCAACTTCGTTTCCGTATAACGCATCGCAGCCGCGCTATCGCCATCCATAGAACCAAAATTACCTTGGCCAAAAATAAGCGGATGACGCATGCTAAAATCTTGCGCCATGCGTACTAATGAATCGTAGATCGCGCTGTCGCCATGCGGATGATATTTGGCCATTACTTCACCGACGACATTGGCGGATTTGCGGAATTTGGCCGTGTGTTTAAGACCAATCTGCCACATAGCGAATAAAATTCGGCGATGAATTGGTTTCAAACCATCCCGAACATCGGGAAGTGCGCGTGAAACAATCACGCTCATGGCATAGTCCAAGTATGATGTTTTCATTTCATCCACCAAATTGATGGGCTCAATGCGGCCAACGGTTTCCGGAATTAATTTTTCTTGTTCAATTTGTTTTTTTGCCATAGTAAACATTAGCGTTCCCTAGCGCGAACTTTGATTAATTGATTTAAGAGCTTCTTTGAGCGCGTTTTCTACTTTTGTCGAATCTTCGACGTTAACCGAGTTTTCGGTTTTGATGGGACTTTTAATTTTACTTGAATCATTTAATTTTTTTTGAAATATTTTATCATTTTGTTTAACGGTTTCCAAAATTGAATTCAGATCATTTTTGCCTTGATTGATCAAAGCTTGGCTCGAGTGTTCGCCCCAGATAGTATTGATTACGGTTTTGGTATTGAATAGCCAAATGCCAAAAATAAAGATTGAGAAAAAAATTACCGTGTACCACAATGCTTTACGATCGCCGCGAGGAATAATTTGGTGTAGATTTTTTGGTTCAGTAATAGGAACTGCGACTGGCATGGTCTGTGGTTTTGTGTATGATTTTTCAGGGGTAATTTTAGATTCTGTATTTTCTGGTTTTTTTTCTTCAGCGCGAAAATATCCTTCTTTTATGAGAACATTGGGCAATTCTTTGGTCATAGCCGCCACAATCTCGGCACTAAACGGAGATTGATTATGAGTTTTGCGGCGTTTTTTTGTAGACATATTTATTCTTTGGCCAGTACAATTACGGTTGTGTCTTCGGTTGGTAAATCTTTCTTTTTAATAATAATTTTTGTTTCCGGTTCTTTGGTCATCGCCACTCCCATTTCTTTGCAAAACTGCGCTGCCGTTGCGGCTGTGGGATCGTTCTCACTTTGGCAGGCAATAGGGATAATAACGCGCGGTTCCAAATCATTAACGGCTTTGACTGCTGCCTCAACATCGTATCCATACAAGCCGCCGATTGGCACAAATAAAATATCAATATTAGACAAAACATCGCGTTGTTCTTCGGTGAGAGCTTTTTGAGCCAGTCCTAAGTGGGCAATACTCAAATTTTCCGCATCCAATCGAATCATTGTATGAGTGGGCTGGCTTCCGGTAGTAGCTGTAACCAAAACTCCTTTGACATCGCATTCTCCCGGAGTATCCAGTATAAAAGGATTGCCGGAAATTGTTACTGCGTCCTTTTGTCCGCGAGTAAAAATAGCTAGGTTAGCGGTTAAACTACGTGGGAAATTACCTTGTTCCGGAGAATAAGGATCAATAACTACAACAACATCATCGCTATAGGTCTTAAATTGCAATTTTATCGCGGTTCCGCCAAGCCAAGAAATATGCATAGGAAATAAAAATTCAAAATTGAGCAAATTGCCTCTAACTGCCTAGATTATACAAAAGAAAAGTATTATTTACAAGTTTGTACAAAGTCTTGCCAAAAAAAGAGCATGGTGCTATAGTACGCCCACTTTATTTATAAATCCGGTGCTCTGAACTCGGAGCTTAGATCTTTTGGTCTAGGTTAAAAACCCCTCGGCAAGCTCGGGGTCAACTTTCGACAATATGGCAAATGAACAGACAAATTCGGTTTTTGGCGATTTACTTAAAGATTTTTTTGGCAAGGTTCCACAAATCGGTGATTTGGTAAAAGGCAAAGTGATTTCCATTGATCGCGGTGAAATTCGCATCGATATCGAAGGTATCATGGTCGGCGTGGTGCGTGGTGAAGAATTATACGCCGAGTCAAAGGATTTTTCTAATATTAATGTTGGTGATGATGTTGAAGCCACTGTTGTTGGCGGTGAAAACGAATATGGTGAATTGGAATTATCATTTCGTATCGCCGGCCACAAAATGGCTTGGGATAGAATGGCCGAACTTAAAAAACTGGGTACTCCGATTATCGGCAAGGTAATTTCGGCCAACAAAGGCGGACTTTTGCTGATGGCCGAAGCTGTTTCCGGTTTTTTGCCGGTTTCGCAATTAAATCCGGATCATTATCCGCGCGTTCCGGGAGGAGATAAAAATAGAATTTTGGATCACTTGCGTCAATTTGTGGGTCAAGAAATAAAAGTTCAAGTATATGATGTTAATCCCGAAGAAGAAAAATTGATTTTGTCGGAAAAAAGTCTGTGGGAAAATGATCAAAAGTCAATTTTGGATTCATACAAAGTGGGTGATAATGTTGAGGGAGTAGTGAGCGCACTTACTCCGTTTGGCGCGTTTATGAAATTTGGTGATGGATTGGAAGGCTTGATCCACATTTCGGAAATTGTTTGGCAACGAATTGATCATCCCAAAGATATTCTCACTGTTGGTGATGCAGTTAAAGCGCAGATTATTGATTTGAACAAATCAAAAATTTACCTTTCGCTCAAACGCTTGATTGATGATCCGTGGAAATCAGTCAAAGATATGTATGTGATTGGGCAAGTAGTAGAAGGCATGATTCATAAAGTTGAACCCTTTGGTCTGATGATCAAGCTTGACGATCAAATCCATGGGTTGGCTCATATTTCTGATTTAAGCGACAAGCCTGCGACTGATATTAAGAAATTTTTGGAAGCTTTTCCGATTGGGGAAACCAAAAAATTTGAAATTATTTCCATGGATCCGGCTGAACATCGTTTGGGTCTCAAACTTCAAGGCGTGGCCGGAGTTAAACGTGGACGTAAAAAAGATGGTAAAGAAAATAAAGAGGATAAAGAAGATGCAAAAGATGAATCAAAAGAGGTAAAAAATGAAGCTCCGGTTGAAGTGAGTGAATAAGGTCAATATGAAATCACTTCTTAAAAATTTCGCTCTGGTAGTTTTGACTCTCTTTTTGATCGCCGGTATTTTTAGTTTTTCCAATGTCGCCAAAACAAAACCCGAAGTGGTTGGAATTAGTCGTTTGGTGGCGGAAATTAATAATGAGTCAGTCAAAAAAGTGGAAATCGCCGGAGACACAGTGACTGTTCACTTGAAAGATGAAAAAGCGCATGAACTTACGGTTAAAAAAGAAATCAATCAATCTTTTTCCGAACTAATGAGCAATCTTGGCGTTGATCAAACTAAGTTGCAAAAAATTGAAATTCAAATCAAGGATCAGAGTGGTTTTAAATATTGGGCGGCAGTGACAATTCCCTATTTAATTCCGTTTTTGTTGTTGATCATGCTCATTTTTTTTATGAGCAAACAAGTACAAGGCGCAAATAGCAAGGCCATGATGTTTGGCCAAAGCACAGCCAGACAAGTTAAACCTGACGATCAAAATAAAAAAACATTTAAAAATGTCGCGGGAGCCAAAGAAGCCAAAGAAGAATTATACGAAATTGTGGATTTTTTGCGCGACCCAAAAAAGTTTGCTGATGTGGGTGCGAAAATTCCCAAAGGCGTGTTGTTAATGGGCGCGCCTGGCACAGGAAAAACTTTGTTGGCCAAAGCTGTAGCCGGCGAAGCCAATGTGCCGTTTTTTCACATGAGCGGTTCGGAATTCGTGGAAATGTTTGTGGGTGTTGGTGCCAGTCGTGTGCGCGATCTTTTTCAAAAAGCGAAAAAAGCCGCTCCCGCGATTGTGTTTATTGATGAAATTGACGCGGTTGGCCGCAAACGTGGTTCTGGATTGGGCGGAAGTCATGATGAACGCGAACAAACACTCAATCAAATTTTGGTGGAAATGGATGGATTTGAACCAAATATTGGTGTGATTGTAGTGGCGGCCACGAATCGTCCCGATGTTTTGGATCCGGCTTTGCTTCGTCCGGGTCGATTTGATCGTCGCGTGGTAATTGATCTGCCGGATATAAATGATCGAGAAGAAATTTTAAAAGTTCATGCCGTGGGTAAACCAATCGTCGCTGATGCATCTTTGCGCAAAGTTGCCGAACGCACTCCCGGTTTTTCCGGAGCGGACTTGGATAATTTGTTAAATGAATCCGCCATTGCCGTGGTGCGCGACGGTCGCAAAGAAATTTTGGAAATTGACATTTTAAAAAGCATTGAAAAAGTAATTTTGGGTCCGGAAAAGCGCGGCCGCGTAATGAGTGATAAAGAAAAAGAAATGACGGCGTATCATGAAGGCGGACATGCTTTGGTCGGTCACTTTTTGGAACACTCTGATCCGGTGCGCAAAGTTTCCATTATTGGTCGTGGTATGGCTGGCGGATATACGCTCAGCATGCCGGCGACTGATACGCATTATCGGACGTTGGCCAAATTTAAAGATGATATTGCGATGATGCTGGGTGGTTTTGTGGCCGAACGAATGATTTATGGCAATGAAATGTTAACTACTGGACCATCCAGTGATTTGAAAAAAGCCACGAGTTCGGTTACAGCTATGGTGATGCAATATGGGATGAGTGATAAATTGGGACCGCGACAATATGCGGATAACGAAGGTTTGATTTTTTTGGCCGAAGAAATTCACAGCAAAAAAAATTACAGTGAAAAAACCGCGGAATTGATTGACGCGGAAATCAATGCTATTTTAGAAGAGGGAAAAGCGCGCGCGGCTCAAGTTCTCACTGAACACCGGGCTGAGTTGGATGAACTCGTCAAAGTTTTACTGGCCAAAGAGACTGTGGAACAAGAAGAATTTAATGAGATAATGGGAATCGTGATTAAAAAGGCGGATGATGCTGGTCCGGGAGTCGAAGTAATGGATTAGAAAAATATTTTTCCAAAAAAAAGAAAAGAGTTCGAAATAACGAACTCTTTTTTATTGTTATTTAAATATGTGGTATACTAAAACCATATTCAATTCTTCACTAAATTTTTTAGTTAACATTATGAAAGAACCAACATATCGTCAAGCAATTCATGCCAGCTGGAAAATGGCTTGGAATCACAAAGATTTGTGGCCACTTGGTTTATTCGCCATGCTTTTGGGTCAATTCGGTTTGGTCGAATTGGTTACCAAAGTTTGGTCAACTTTTTTTATCACGTATGAGTCAATGTGGCAAACATGTCAGTCGCTTTTTTCTGAAAAGATATGGATTGGACTCAAGCAATTGACTCGTTTACCCGTCGATCAATTAATTTGGCTCGCATGGTTAATTATATTATTGATTGGGATTGGCTTTGGATTGTTATTTGTGGCCGCTGTGAGCCAAGGAGCGCTGGTATATGCGGGCGCCAAATTTTCCAAATTCCGTCTTAGTTATCCGGATGAAGTCAAATCTTGGCACGTGGGCGTGCGTCATGTCTGGCGAATTATTGGCTTGAATATACTCCGTAAAATAGTTCTGTCGTTATCAATTATGTGGGCGGCTTTTGCCAGCTATCAATTGGTCATCGCACCAAACGGTCTGGGTTATTTTGCATTTTGGGTAACATTTATCAGCGCGCTTTTGATTGGTCTAATTACTTCCATTCTTCTTATGTACGCCGTTGGATATGTGGTCGTGGAAGAATATGGTTTGAAGAAAAGCATCAAAGCCGCGTGGCATTTATTTTTGGATCACCCCATTGTTTCTTTGGAAGTGGCTGTGATGACTTTTTTCTTAAATATCGGCTTGCTTTTGTTCGCGCTATTTTCCGTGTTATACGTATTTTTTTTACCGAACATCGTGGCCAGATATTTCGTGCTGTTGTTTCAGGCTCCGCCCATCGGTAAAATTGTCGGTGTTGGCAGTTACGGTTTATTTTTGGTCGTAATGATGGCGGCGAGCGCGTTATTTACGGTTTTTGTGATTACGGTTTGGTCATTCTTGTTCAGTAAAATGCATAGTGGCAATTTTGCCAGTCGACTTATCCGATCCATTCGTCGTTAAAGAAACATTGATGGCACACTTATTTTGATTATGTCTTTTTCCAATATAAATGATTTATTAAAAAAACCTGAGGACAAATCAACGGTGTCCAATGAAGGAAGTCAAAAGAAATTTACCCAAAAAATGGTTGGTATTCGACGCAATCAATTGGAAGTGGAAGCTGAGCGTCGTTCTCAACAGTTAGGAGTGCCGTATATAAGTTTGGAACATTTTCCGGTTAGCCAAGAAGCGCTAAGACAAATTCCGCGCGAAATGGCGGCGGCAGAAAAAGTAATTTGTTTTTTTGCCACTCCGGATGAAGTGCGTTTGGGCGCGGTTAATCCTGAGAACGAGAAAGTTGCTGATATGTTGGCGGAAATAAAAGATCGCAATCATGCCGATGGCATGGTTTATCTTATTTCCGAAAGCAGTTTGGAGCGAATTTTGGAATTGTACAATCGATTGCCAATCATTAAGGGAATTACCAAAGATATTGAAATAACCGAAAATGCTCTATCCGGAATTCAGAGCGACGTGACTGATTTTTCTTCGTTTCAAGAGCTTTTAAAAAAGAAATCAACGACTGATTTGGTGGTGACTATTATGGGCGCGGCTCTAAAATTGGATGCGTCTGACGTGCATATTGAAGCGGAAGCCGAACGGCTCGTAGTTCGTTTTCGCTTGGATGGTGTTTTGCATGACGCGGCATCTTTGCCAAAAGAGACTGCCAAACAATTAATTTCGCGGATTAAATTAAATTCGACTCTTAAAATTAATATTACCGAAGATCCGCAAGACGGTCGTTTTACCATTAAATTAAAAGCCTATGATGTTGATGTTCGTGTTTCAACGATTCCGACCGTCCATGGTGAAAGCGTGGTTATGCGTTTACTTCGTCAGACCGGACAAAAAATAACGCTGGATGATTTGGGTATTCGCGGCCGAGCGCTGGCCGTGCTTAAGACTGAAATTACGCGGCCAAACGGTATGATTATTATTACCGGGCCAACGGGCAGTGGTAAATCAACCACGCTGTACGCGGTTTTGACTATTCTCAATAAGCCGGGCGTAAAAATTATTACGCTGGAAGATCCGGTGGAATATCGTATTCCGGGCGTAAACCAAAGTCAAATAGATCATTCCAAAGAATATACATTTGCCAAAGGTTTGCGTTCAATTTTGCGTCAAGATCCGGATGTGGTAATGGTCGGTGAAATTCGTGATTTGGAAACCGCGGATATTGCGGTTCAAGCTGCGCTTACCGGCCATCTTCTACTTTCGACCATTCATACCAATAGTGCGGCCGGAGCAATTCCACGATTTATGGCCATGGGTGTAAAACCGTTTTTTCTTTCGCCGTCGCTTAATTGCGTGATTGGTCAGCGTTTGGTGCGCAAAGTATGCGCAAAATGTCGTCAGGAAATTGTTTTGGCGGATTTTGATGCTATGTTAAAAGAAAAAGTGACTGCAGTTTTGGCTCGTTTGCCTGAATCTGAACTTAAAGAACGAAAAACCGATAGATTTTTTAAAGCAGTTGGTTGTGTCGCTTGTAATAATCTGGGTTACAAAGGACGAATTTCAATTTGTGAAATTTTTTCTTTGTCACCGGCATTGGAAAAAATGGTTGGAGCAGGCACGGTGTCTGAGGCAGTGATTGAAGAGACAGCTCGAGCCGAAGGAATGATAACAATGGTGGAAGATGGAATGTTGAAAGCGCTTGACGGAATGACAACTCCGGAAGAAGTATTTCGGGTTACGGAATAAATATGGTATACTTATTTTAATTTTCCTTATTTAATATGGTTCATACTTCTCGCGCTACTGCTTCAGCCGGCTATGGTCAACCAGTTCGTTTTTATAAAGGAGTGGCGATTACTTTTTTGTGTTTGACCATTGCTCTTTTGAGTTTGATCGCGTTTATGTCAGCCAAACGAGTGGAAATTACCATTGTAACCAAAGCTGATTCGGTTGATATTTCAGTACCGGTTGAAGTGGGAACTAATACTGAAAATGCGATTAAAGGAAATGTAACCAGCACTATTATCATGTTTGAAAAATCATTTACGCCTCGGACAACTACGACAACAGTCAGTCCAAGCACGGGCAGTGTTACTTTGTATAATGATTCAGGAGTTGATCAGCCGCTAGTGGCAACCACTCGTCTTTTGACCAATTCCGGAGTTTTGTATCGGTTAAAAAAAGGAACAATTGTTCCAGCCAATGGAAAAATTAATTCTGAAGTGTATCCGGACAAATCTGATTCTTCCAGTGATATTGAAGCAAGTAGATTTACCATT
This sequence comes from Candidatus Magasanikbacteria bacterium RIFCSPHIGHO2_01_FULL_41_23, assembly GCA_001782805.1. Taxonomy (GTDB): domain Bacteria; phylum Patescibacteriota; class Patescibacteriia; order Magasanikbacterales; family UBA922; genus 2-12-FULL-41-16. The sequence goes on from MFPT01000022.1 coordinate 12,086, forward strand.
CCCGGTTTATCTGAATCAAGACAAAAAGAAGTTTACGCTAAAAGTACGACGAGTTTATCCGCAACAGGAGTAAAAGAAGTCGGTATTATAACTAGTGATGATATTAAGCTAGCCACAGCCGCGTTTGTAGAAGCGTTGAAAGTCAAAGCCAATGAATTGGCGAAAGAGAAATATCAGGGTGACAAAGTTCTTGCCTATGTGGCTCAATATACTGCTGATTCCAAAGGAAAAATTGGCGATACGGTTGACTCGTTTACTATTTTTGGAAAAGCAACATTGGTTTTGGCAAATTTTAAATCAGACGATTTAACGAAAATGGCCATAGCAATGTTAAACAAAAAAATTGTCGATAATAGTGATATTTTGCAATCGGCTTCATCCGAGCCAAATGTGTCTTTTGACAGTTACAATTCCCTAAAAAATATCTTAACGCTCAAAGTGACCCAAACAGGAACTGTCAATTTGGATCCAAACAGTCTGAAATTGCAGAAACAAGTATTCTTTGGAAAAACCGAAGATGAAGTGCGACGCTATGTAATGTCGCTTGACCATGTGGAGTCAGTGGAAATGAAATTTAAGCCATTGTGGAACACTACAGTTCCGCAAGTGGCTGACCATGTAAAGTTAACGATCAAACAAGTGGAATAGTTGACAAGTAAATTGACTTTAAGTAGAGTTATCTGGAACTGTCTGTCTCTGACAGTTCCATAATTTTTTATATATGGAAAAAGAAAAATTAGAATATCTCCGACATTCGTGCGCTCATTTATTGGCCGCGGCAGTAGCGGAATTGTGGCCAAATGCCAAACCAACAATTGGCCCGGCGATTGACGATGGATTTTATTATGATTTTGATTTTTTAGATACCAAAATTTCCGAAGTGGATTTTCTGGCCATTGAAAATAAAATGCATGAGTTGGTGAAAAATTGGTCTGATTTTTCGTGTCGTGAAGTAACTGCGAATGAAGCCCTGGATTATTTTAAAGATAACGAGTATAAATGCGAATTGATTAATGAGTTTAGTGGGGAAAATTCCCAATTGACATTTTATACTTCAGGTAATTTTACCGACTTATGTCGCGGTGGACATTCGGCCAATCCGGCGAAAGAATTGCAACATTTTAAGTTACTTTCAGTTGCCGGAGCATATTGGCGAGGAAGTGAAAAAAATAAAATGCTGACGAGAATTTATGGGACATGTTTTGCAACTCAAAAAGAATTGGAAGAGCATTTGAATATACTTGAAGAAGCTAAAAAACGAGACCATCGCAAAATTGGCCAAGAGCAACAATTATTTTTTATTGATGACATGGTGGGTAAGGGTTTGGTAATGTGGTTGCCTAATGGCACGACGATTTGTGATGAAATTGAACGATTGGTAAATGCCAAAGAATCTGAATACGGTTATGCGCGCGTGATCACGCCGCATTTGGCAAAAGAAGAACTTTTCTTAACATCAGGTCATTTGCCGTATTATAAAGAGGGGATGTATCCGGGCATGGTTATGGATGATGGCACGTATTATCTGAAAGCCATGAATTGTCCGCATCATCATCGGATATATTTGCATTCGCCGCACAGTTATCGTGATTTGCCGTTGCGATTGGCGGAATATGGAACAGTGTATCGCAATGAATTGTCCGGTACTTTGGCCGGATTGTTGCGTGTCCGCGGTCTGGCCATGAATGACGCGCATATTTATTGCCGCAAAGATCAAATAAAAGACGAGTTCAAAAAAGTGATGGAATTGACCAAATTTTATTTTGATTTATTTGGTTTAAGAAATTATTGGTTTCGTTTGTCGCGCTGGAATCCGGATCATGTGGAAAAATACATCAATGAACCGGAAAATTGGGAATATGCCGAGAGTATAATTAGAGAAGTGCTCGTGGAAACCGGTGTGCAATTCGTGGAAGCAGTTGATGAGGCTGCGTTTTACGGACCAAAAATTGATGTACAGTTTAAATCAGTCATTGGTCGCGAGGAAACCATGTCAACGATTCAGTTGGATTTTGCGGCCAAAAAACGTTTTGGTTTGTCTTATGTTGACCAATCCGGCGCATCAAATAATGAAGTTTTTGTGATTCATCGCGCGCCATTATCCACACACGAACGTTTTGTCGCGTTCTTAATAGAACACTATGCCGGTGTTTGGCCGATGTGGCTTTCACCGATCCAGGTTTTGTTGGCTCCGGTTTCTGCGGAAAAACATGGATCCGGAACACACGAATTGGCCGCTCGATGGCGCGCGGTCGGCATCCGCGTTGAGGTTGATGATGCCAATGAAACCGTCGGTAATAAAGTACGCAAAGCCGTGGCACGCAAAATTCCCTATATTGTAGTAGTTGGTGATCGTGAATTACAGGACGAAGATTTGAGTGTGCGAATTCGTGGCAATGAAGAACCGATGAAAATTTCTCAAGCGGATTTTATGACTCGTATTCAGGAAGAAATAAAAACACGGACATAAAAGAGTCTGCATTTTGTTACTTTGTCGTTTGCTGAACTGGAATTACGATATCTGGTTGAACGTTAATTGCTTCTCGTGCCTTTATTTCTGCTCGGATATTAAATATTTGACCGCTTACATAAGCAATTTCTTGATCCAAAAGCGCGTCTCCTCTCAGCTTTGGTTCAAGCGTTCTCTTATCTTCTGGAAGATTACGTTGAGCCGAGATATTTTTCAAATAATTTTCATTTACATCAAGCCTTACTTGAAGACTTGGTATAATTTCCCTATCAGAGGTTAGTAGGGAGACATGGTCTTTGTTTGATGTGAATGATCCTGAAAAATTTTCCTCACGGAGTGTGGGAATTTCATCCCGACTTAATGTATTAGTGGATTCAATCTCTTTTTTATTTGGCCATTCTTCAATCCTTCGTAAATCATTTTTGACAACAGAGATGATATTATTGCGCATTTTTTTTAGCACATCTTGTATTTTTTCTCGATCCCCGATAGTTTTATTTTTTTTAAGTTCAGTCAGCTCTTCAACCGAAGCATTTGCTTGCCCGAGGCATTGTTCGCCTTGTTTTTTAGCCAAAGGCAACAACAAGTCAATTTCATTGTTTAGAGATTCAAGATTCTGAGTGATGTCAGTGATTTCATTTTCATTTTCTTTTTGGAAATTTTCCACTTGTGTTCGGTCGTTTTCATCCACATTTCCCTCGTATTGATTGGTGGCAAGACGCTTACGTACTGATTTCAGTCGATTCTGCAAAACTTCATGTCGTGAAAATAAAATACCCATCTTTTGAAAAGATAAGTAGTTATCAAGTTTAGGAATATTTTTTTCCAGTTCGGCCAGAATTTCCGCTACTGTCTGATGTGATTCTTCTGCTGTTTGCGGTAATTCTGGCGGTGATTCTGTAGGAGTAGATTTTTCGGCATGATCAGACTCGCCGGATCCGTCAACAAGATGTGACATAATATTTGTTATTGACACCTGCTTTGAGCAGGGATAAGATAGAGCCAATATACAAATAAAATTATTTTTTGTCAAACTCATGTATTAGTCAACCCCATTCTGCACTCTTTCGGAAAATTAGTGTTAATAAATTGAATCGGTG
>MFPT01000023.1 GCA_001782805.1 Candidatus Magasanikbacteria bacterium RIFCSPHIGHO2_01_FULL_41_23
CGCGAAGTTTGCTTAAGACTTAGAAAGCTGAGTATAATGACTTGTTGAGAATGCATAATCCGTCAGACTATCAGTTGAACAAAAGAGGATCAGTGAAGTTTGATTAAGACTTAGGAAAGACGAGGTTTATTTACAAGAGAGTAAAACGAAGTTTGAATTTAAGTCAGAGATATTTTATGATATACTTTACAATATGAAAAAATATCTTATAATTTTCCTCCGATTGTCAATTTTTGGATTGACAATCGGTTTTGCTAATCCGGTTTTGGCGGATACTATTGTTTCTCCGCCTGTTGTGGAATCAGTCGTTCCGCTCATTACATCGGTTGATCCCATGGATGGCGCTCCGAGCAATTGGATTACAATCTTAGGAAAAAATTTTGGCAGTAAAATCGGCCTCGTTGAATTTGCCACTGATTTCAATAATAATACCAGATATGACGCGGATGAATGGGTAAAGGCAACGATTGTTTCTTGCAATAACACGCCATCGTGGAGTACGAATTCGATAGTGGTTCAAGTTCCTCAAAAAGGCAAAAATATTTTTAATAATACGGCTGCCCAATTTAATGGAACTAATGCTCATATTGAAATTGCAACTGATGCAACACAAATTACCAATGCATTCACGTTTGAAGCCTGGGTTAAACCAGTTGATTCTGGTGCACACAAAACCATTCTGTCCAAAGTTGATCCGGTTGCCAAGCAAGGATATTTTTTGGCTTTGAATAATTTACAGCCAGCTGTTTGGCTCTCTGGTCTGACTAATCCGGGCTGGCATTCTGTAACCAACAAGATACCGCTTAACGTATGGAGCCATATTGTAGTGACTTTTAATGGTTCGAGTATCAGATTTTATATTAATAGTACTCTTATTAGGAGCATAAGCCTGTCCGGTTCGCTTGTTCCTCTGCCCGGTAAAAAATTGTGGATTGGTATGCGGGAAGATTTTACCACAATTAATCAATTTAGGGGAGCGCTTGACGAAGTGGCGCTGTATAATAAAGTTTTAACCGCGACGCAAATCAGTGATCATTATACCGAAGCCCAAAAAGTCGGTGGTGGAAATTATAGTACGCTCGTTAATCAATCCGCACCACTTGGTTATTGGCGTCTGGGTGAAGGTAGCGGCATCATTGCTTCTGACAGTAGTGCCAAATTAGCCAATGGAAATTATGTGGGCGATGTTACCCTTAGACAATTAGGTATTTTTGGGTCAGATATCAAAGAGCCCGGGATTGGTGAAAAAAGCGCTATCCGAATTACCGTGTCCAGTACTTTACCGGGGACAGTAATTGATTTATTTGATTCAACGGTTGATGAATTAGGATCAAAACCAAATGGTGATGGATTATTTGTTCTTAATACTACAGAGCGTCCAAGTGTATGTCCTGTTATTATTATTTCGCCTCCGCCTCCAGTTGAAGATCCTCCTTCCGCTAAAATTCCCGGATTGGTCAATTTATTTTTTATGGATATTGGCCAGAGATTGCAATTGTTATTTACCATTGATCCGGTAAAAGACGCTGAGAAACGCTTGGAATTTGCCAACAGTAATTTGGAGTTGGCCAAAATTATAATTAGCGCGACAGAAGATCCCAACATACAATCAAGAGCGAATAATCTTATCGCCCGGGCAAATACATTGGTGACAACGGTTAATGATGATGCCGAAAAATGGTCAAAAGGCGAGGCCGTAGCCATTAATAATCTATTGGAAAATTCAAGACTGTATATTGAGACCAGCAAAGAATTGATTGGTTCAATCAAGGATATTGTTTCGGTTGAGCAAAAATCAGGATTAGATGATTTATTTATTCAAGTGGCCAAACAGACTGATATTTTGGCAGCATTTATTCAAGAAAAATATCCTGCGGCGTCTATTCAACCTGTGATCACAACAACTTTTGTTCGTCCTCCGGTTATCAAAGACCAGGATCGTGATGGTATTGACGATGACCAAGAAACAGATTTTGGAATTGAATCAACTAATTTTGATACTGATGGCGATGGATTAAGTGATCGCGCGGAAATTGAACGATATGGAACTGATCCGACCAAAGATGATACTGACAGCGATGGATTTCGCGATGGTTTGGAAGTTTTAAAAGGATTCAATCCTAACGGCAGTGGTTTCTTGCCCGCCACCAAACCGGCAGAGGCTAAATTAAAGTTTTTAAATGACGTAAAAGTAAAAACAAATTTAAGTCCGGCTACACTGCAATACATTAATTTTACGTTGCAAAATTATAAAATACAATAATTATGAAATTTAAAAATAATTTTTATGTTTGATAATCAGACCAATCCGGCTTCCGGCCAAGTGCCAGGTAATTTACCGGTCAGCGAGCCGGACGATATGTTTTCCGCTGCACCGGAAGGAAATCCGGAGCCAGCTACATCAGTCCAACCAAATCCGGAACCAATCCCCGCGATGCAGGCAAATTCCGAACCAACTGCCTTGAGCGCCGGAGTTTTGCGCGCCAAACCAAATCCGGAACAAATCATGATGGCTCCAACCAATCCGGTGCCCACCAATTACGGTCAAACAACCATTACCGAAGGTTTGCGTCCGGAAGAAAATATGATGCGTGATCCATTTGGCGGCCGAAAAGTTTTGATTACGGTGATTACACTCTTGTCCCTCGGCATTCTTGGCGGAGGAGGCGCTTGGATTTATTTTTCTTTTATTAAAGAAACACCCTCAATTGGAATTGTGCCGGCTATAGTTCCGGAAACTGTTCCTACCGTTGCTCCGGTCATTGTTCCAGTGGTTACTCCTACAGAAGATATAACAACTACCACTTTATCCACTACGGCTAATTCTCCCAGTTCAAGCGATCAGCGCATTTTGTTTGGCGAACCAGTGCTTGATACCGACAGCGATGGTCTAGATGATGCCACGGAAAAAAAGATCAGCACCAATATGCTGGCTTGGGATTCTGACGCCGATGGCTTAAGTGATGGCGATGAAGTCTTAACTTGGAAAACCGATCCGCTCAAATCCGACACCGATGCTGATGGTTATACTGACGGCGCGGAAATTAAAAATGGCTATAATCCCAAAGGATCCGGAAAACTTTTTTCTCCGCCTACTAGCGAATCAACGACTACCACGCCAAATTAAACTATGTTTTTTAAGCGTCGGACTCCGGTTGAATCACAGTCACCATCTTCGAGTGAGATTATCACTATTCCCGAAGTTTTTTATGCTGGCAATGATCCCGAAGTACAAAGTGGCGTCCACAAAAACAATGCCTCACATAAATCAAAAGAAATGGATTCGATCGGAGATTCTTCTCCACATACTCGCTTAATTGCCAGTGGCATGATAACAATTTTTGTCTTGGTTTTGGGTGCAGCCGCGTGGTATTTTGCGGATTATTTGGGTTTTGATATTTTTAAAAAAAATCAGCAGCCCAAAAATAAAATTACCGCAGAACCGGCAAATACTGCTTCTTCCATACCAACAGTTCCCATAATACCGGCAACGTCAACAGCAACAGAAATTATCATTGACACAGTTTCAACATCAACTACAATCCCAATTGAAATTGAAACAACAATAACCACTCCTGTTCCAACCACGAGTGTTGCTTTGCCCGTGCGTCAAGTTGCTTTGGAATTTCCGCCAATTATTCAAATTGATGCGTCTGACTCGGACGCCGATGGTTTGACTGACGACGAAGAAGAATTATTTGGAACTGATTCGGCAATTTTTGACACTGACAATGATAATTATTATGATGGTCAAGAAGTGGCCAATTTATATAATCCCAAAGCAGTCGCGCCGCTACAATTAATTGATTCCGGCTTGGTTAAAGAATTGGTTCAGACCCGCGATGTCTATCGTCTGTATTATCCGTTAGCGTGGTCAGTGGGTGTCGTTGATCCGGAAGGGAATAACATGCTTATTACGGCGGACAATGGCGATTATATTGAATTTCGTATTTCCCCCAAAAATAATAATGAAGATTTTACGACTTGGTTTGCCCGCGAGGCCAGTACGGAACGAATTACTGATTTACAACCGGCACTTAATAAATTTGGCGTTAGTTATTGGCATCGCAAAGATGATTTGGCGTTTTATGTTGACAATCCAAATTTTGTTTTGGTGATTTTGTATCATCCGGAATCAAACGCGCCGATTGCGTTTCGCCATGTTATCCAAATGATGTTGACCAGTCTGCGATTGCAGGATTCAAGTAACAGCGCCACGACCACAGCGTTATAAATATGGAGTGTTTGGTTTTTTTCAGGGTTAAAAAAAAAGTTGGAATCAGTTCCGCGTCAATAAAAAAAATTGTCAATTCTGTTTTGCGTTACGAACACAAATCCGGATTAGTAAGCGTGCATTTAATCGCTGACACCAAAATGCGTCGACTGCAACGTGTTCATCGGGGTAAAATAGGCACGACTGATGTTTTGTCATTTGCCACAGAAGAAAAAAATTCGCCGCGCCCAAAAAATAATGCCAATGATTTGGGCGACATCTTTATCAGTATTCCGCAAATTCATCGCCAAGCACGACAATGGTCAGTGAAATTTGCCGAAGAATTTAATCGTATGCTTATTCACGGACTATTGCATATTCTCGGTTATGATCATCTTAAAAAATCCGAAGCCAAGATTATGTTTGACAAGCAGGAACATTATTTAAAAAATTTTCTATGAGATTTTTTGAAAGTTTACGACATGCTTCACGCGGAATTATTTCTGTTTTTCGCGCCGGACAGAATTTTATGTTACAAATTACGGTCGGATTAGTTTTAATTTTTATGGGAATATTTTTTCGCGTGAGTATAATTGAATGGCTGTCGCTTATTCTCATTGCTACCTTAGTTTTAATTTTGGAAATGATTAACACAGCCGTAGAAAAAATTTTGGATGTGGTCAAACCGCGATTGGATGAACGCGTTGGTTTAATCAAGGACATTATGGCTGGCGCAGTTCTGATCAGCTCATTATCTGCTTTGATTATTGGTTTTTTGGTTTTTGCGCCGCGTATTTTGGCCATCTTTTATTGAGTGCTGGTCAAGCCTGTGTTATAATTACCGGACAGATGTTTTATCTATTTTATGGTTCGACAGAAACACCGCAACGAATATATAACCGGCCTCGATATCGGATCGCAAAATATCCGCGTGGCTGTGGGACAAATTTCCGGCACTCATGCCAATGATCGCGAAGTCCAAATAATCGGCGCGATTGAAGTTCCGTCCGAAGGAGTCCAAAAAGGCGTGGTCACCAGTATTGAAGAAATTGTTTCATCCTTGGCCAACGCCATTGAGACGGCGGAAAAAATTACCGGGGTGCCGATCGAACATGTATGGGTTGGTTTGTCCGGCACGCATATTATTTGTCATGATAGCAAAGGAGTCGTGGCAGTTGCCCGATCAGATGGTGAAATCACGGAAGAAGATGTTGCCCGTGCGCTTGAAGCATCCAAAACAGTGGCCACTCCGCTTAACTATGAAATTCTACATGTCCTGCCGCGCAGTTTTTCCGTTGATGGTCAGACCGGAATTAAAGATCCCATTGGGATGACTGGCATTCGTCTGGAAGTGGATACGAAAATTATTTTTGGCATTACGGCTCATGTCAAAAATATTACTAAAGCGATTTACCGAACGGGCGTGGATATTGATGATTTTGTGTTATCAGTTATCGCGGCTGGAAACGTGGTTTTGACCGGCAGACAAAAAGAATTAGGCTCTGTTGTTATTAACATTGGCAGTGCCACTACGAGTTTGGTGGTTTATGAAGAAGGAGATATTGTCCACACTGCGGTTTTGCCCGTTGGCTCCGCACATATTACCAATGATTTGGCTCTTGGTCTCAAAACATCAATCGATACAGCCGAACGAGTCAAAGTGGAATATGGTCAATGCGTGACACAAGGTTTGTCCAAAAAAGATATGGTTGATTTATCCACACTTGGTTCAAATGAATCAGAAACAGTTTCTCGTTATTATATCAGTCAAATTATCGAAGCGCGCGTCTCGGAAATTTTGCAAAAAGTGGATAATGAATTAACCAAAGTTAGTCGGAGCGGACTTTTGCCGGCCGGAGCGTATTTTGTGGGTGGTGGCGCTCGTCTTGGTGGACTGATTGAGTTAGCCAAAGAGCAGTTGCAACTGCCCGCTTCTTTGGGCTATCCGCTTACGGTCCAGAGCATTACTGATAAAGTTCAGGATCCGGCATTTGCCAGTGTGATTGGTTTGGTCAAATGGGGATCTTCGTTCACCAATACTCCGGTACAATCAGGCCAAAACTGGCGAGGAATGCCCGCCAAAATGATGCAAGGAATGCGTTCGTTTCTTAAAAATTTATTACCTTAATATAAGCTTTATCCCGAGTGAAATCGAGGGATTGACAGATTGAACAAAAATTCATACACTACATGACAGTTTAATACTGTCATTTTTTTAAGTATCATATAATTGGATACAAAAATTGTTCAATAATGTTGAATTTATGCCTCAAGTAAAACCCGAAATTGAAACATTCGCAAAAATTAAAGTCATCGGTATTGGCGGATCTGGCGGATCAGCGGTTGACCGCATGGTAAAGAGCGGTATTCGTGGCGTTGATTTTATGGTTATGAATACTGATGTCCAAGCTCTGCATCACAATAGCGCGCCACACAAATTGCATATTGGCAAAGCAGTCACGCGCGGACTTGGTGCCGGCATGAATCCGGATGTGGGCAAACGCAGTGCCGAAGAAACGCAAAACGAAATTCGCGAATTACTAAAAGACACGGACATGGTATTTATTACTTGTGGTTTGGGTGGTGGCACCGGATCAGGCGCTGCTCCGATTGTGGCGGAAATCGCGCGTGATATGGGAATTCTTACTGTCGCAGTTGTTACCAAACCGTTTTCATTTGAAGGTCCGCAACGTCGCGCCATTGCCGAGCGCGCGCATGACGAATTATCACGCAATGTTGATACAATTATTACCATTCAAAATGATCGTATTTTGCAAATTATCGATAAAAAAACTTCACTCGTGGAAGCATTTAGAATTGTCGATGATGTTTTGCGTCAAGGTGTCCAAGGAATTTCCGAATTAATTACTGTTCCCGGACTGATCAATGTTGATTTTGCCGATGTCCGCACTATTATGAGTGATACCGGGTCAGCGTTAATGGGAATTGGAATTGGTGCGGGCGACAATCGCGCGCTGGAAGCCGCCAAATCAGCTATTTCCAGTCCCTTGCTGGATATTGCGATCGATGGCGCTCGCGGAATTTTGTTCACGATTACCGGCGGCAGTAGTTTGGGTATGCAAGAAGTGGCTGAAGCCGCCAAGATTATTACGAGTTCGGCGCACGAAGATGCTCGAGTTATTTTTGGCGCGGTTATTGATGACACTATGGGCGAAGATATTCGCATTACCGTTATTGCCACTGGTTTTGAAAGTCGCGAGCGTGATAAACATTTTAAAAATGAAAATTCTGATTCTTTGAATATTTCTCGTCGATCGCCATTACGCATGCCGTTATTTACCAAACGTGTGTCTGAGATTCCGCCACCGGAACCAAATGATACCAACGATTCGGTTGATGATATTTTAAGCGATGAGCCTATTAAATCTTCAATGGAAAAACCGCAATTTGCCAAAAAAGTGATTCTCGAAGAACCAATGCCGGTGCGCATGATCCCGCCCAAACCGAGTCATTTTTCTCCGCGTCCGCCAAATATTCCACCCGCACCATTGAGCTTTAATTCTCCAAATCCAACCAACGATGATGAAGATTTGGAAATTCCCGCCTTTATTCGCAAAAAAATGGGACAATAGTACTCAGACTAATTTTTAAACAAACTTCGTCTTTCCTCCCTCATATACAAACTCCGTTTCCTAAGTCTTAAGCAAACTTCGTGAGACCGTTTTTCTCGACCCTCGACCGTGCTCGGGCATCGAGAAAAAGATCTCACTCCAGTTTGCTTATTCAGTATATCGAATCTTTTGTTGTTGCATTAGTGAGGTTGGCATTCATGTCAGTCAGCGCACGTTTGGACGCGAGGCTGATGTAATACTGTAAATAATCAAAGCCGAGCGGACAATGTAGTGAGCGAGCCATTCACTGAGTATATACTGCGAGCGAGCGGCGCTGACTGACATGATGACAACCGAGCCAACGATATGGTTGGGATGATTGCCACCGAGCGAGCGGCGGTTAGTTTGTTTTAATTTTCTTATATTGGTATACTTTTTTGACAAAAGAGGGAAATTTTTAGTCTATGAATTGCCCCGTTTGCAGACATAAAGAAACCAAAGTAATCGATTCGCGAATGACAACCGACGGCATGTCCATCCGTCGTCGTCGTGAATGCATCGAATGTAATTATCGTTTTTCCACGCTCGAAGAAATGGAACTTTTGGATATTGTCGTAGTCAAAAATAATGGTCGCCGCGAATCATATTCACGTCCCAAATTGGAGCGAGGCATCACACATTCTTTAACCAAACGACCGTATACCGAAGACCAGTTTGGCCAACTGATACATGGCATTGAAACCGATATCCAAAAGAAAAAACAACGCGAAATCACCAGCAAAGATATCGGTGAAATTGTTATGCGCCAACTGCGCAAATTCGACAAAGTCGCGTATATTCGTTTTGCTTCCATTTATCGCGCGTTTACCGATGTGAGCAAATTTCAAAAAGAAGTTCGTTTATTACAACATGATCGCTCTCATAAGAAAAAAACATAATTATGCCGCAATCCCTCGACAAGCTCGGGACAAGCCTTGAGACAAATTCCGGTGTCAATATTGAACTAAATAAAACTGTCTTTACCCGCTTAGATGAACTGGAAATTTTGGTTCGACAAAATATTCAGTGGAATGAACTGGTTTACCAAGAAGCCAAGCGCACTCGACGACGTTTAACACTCATGGTTGTGGGCGATTGGCTACGCCTTTTTTTGTGGCTTACGCCTCTTATTTTGGGAGCCATATTTTTGCCGCCGCTGTTTCGTAAAGCTGAACAATTATATACTGATACCATTGTTCGCCCGCAACAAAAAATTGAAGGCGAATATAATCGCGCGCTTGATTCCATTCGTCATTTGAATAACATCGTATCCTCAACCATACCAAAATTTTAATAAAAAATATGTCATTGAAACGAACTAAAATCGTGGCCACACTGGGTCCAGCCACGCATACCGAAGAAATTATTGCGGGAATTATTAATGCGGGCGTGGATGTCGTGCGTTTGAATTTTTCTCATGGCAGTTACGCCGATCATGCACTTTTGATTGAACGCGTGCGCCAAGTTGCGACCACCATAAAAAAACCCATCGCGATTTTGCAGGATTTGCAAGGTCCAAAAATTCGTTTGGGGAAATTGCCCGATGCCGGCGTTGCCGTAAATGATAATGATACAATCATATTTGACACTATTGCAAAAGAATACGCAGATTCGACACTTCGTGGTGACTCAGTGGAACCAAGCTCACTGCAAGCAGATTCGATTTTTCCCGTTGATTTTTCCGAATTGCATGAGCACGTCAAATCAGGCGAGCGATTGCTTATCAATGATGGCCGTATTCAAACCAAAATAATTGCGGTCAATGGCACGCAGATTTCCGCCACTGTCCTCCATGGCGGATTATTATCATCGCACAAAGGTATTAATGTCCCTGATTCCAAAATTACCGTCAGTGCCATAACTCCCAAAGATCGAGCTGATGCTGAATTCGGCGTTTTGCAAGGCGTTGATTATATTGCGCTTTCATTCGTGCGTTCAGCCAATGATATAAATGAATTGCGCGCGATTATTTCTCTCGCTGATAAAAATTCAACAGCCATTAAAATCATTGCCAAGATGGAACGGCCCGAAGCTGTCGCCAATCAAGCCGCGATTATTACCGTCGCTGACGGAATTATGGTCGCACGGGGTGATTTGGGAATTGAAATTGACGCGGCAGAAGTCCCGATTGTGCAAAAAGAATTAATTGAAGCCGCACGGATAGCGGGCAAACCGGTCATTGTGGCCACGCAAATGCTCGATTCCATGCAAGATAGTCCACAACCTACGCGAGCCGAAGTCAATGATGTGGCGAACGCGGTCATTGATCATGCCGATGCGGTTATGCTTTCCAACGAAAGCGCGACGGGTCATTATCCGTTTGAAACCGTCCAAATTATGGCGGATATTATTCGCACTACCGAAGCGTCGAAGTACGATGATGTTCTCCCGGATGTGGAAAATAAATCAGCGCTGACCGATGATGTTTTAAGTGAGCTCGTACGTCTCGCATCTCAAGAAACCATTGCCAAAGCTATTTTAACTGTTTCATTTGACGGCCAGATTGCTCGCCATATTAGTCGTTGCCGACCTCAAGTGCCCATTATTGTCGTTACCAATGACGATCGCGTTACTCGCCAGCTCGCTCTTAACTCAGGCGTCTATGCCATTACCAAAAATCCCCAAAATTCCGATGAGGCTCTGGCTGTAGCAATGCAATATGCTCTCGATTTAGGATTGGTTATTCATGGAGATACAATTGTCGCGGCGTTTGGTGAGCCGTTCAACAGCGCGCATACTATTTCAGTTTTAAAAGTAAAAGCAGTATAATATACGCATGGGATTTTTCCGATCGCCAAAATTAATAACGTCAAATCCAAAATCTGTTGATCATGATTTAGTTTTGTCATTATCGGATAAACAAATAATCACTCCTTATTTCATTCAACAATTTTTGGCGCAAAATGGACTCTATAAAAAGATAAAAAAAGATACGCAAAATTTAGATATTCATCATCCGGGAACAATGAGAGCAGTGAGCACTCGTATTATGAGCGCGATTATGCGTCAACCACTTGGTAATGCTTTGTGCGTTGTACTGGCCAAAGTTGGGAGAGAATTAAATCCAAAAGATAAATCGCATCATATTTATTTTCGTTTATTTTTTACCAATCCCGAAGCGGGGAATTATCATATCCTTGCGCAGAATGAATTTTTAGTCACTAAAAAAAATCTTGAACAGGCTTTCAAAAAAGCCGTTGCTCAGTTCTATAGCGCAGACATACTGTTGGATCGTGAGCGTTCCGGATTTGGTCATTTGGATGTTGGCCTTGCTTTGATTGTATATACGCGTTCCGTAGAAGCTCGGCATTTTGTTTTACATACTTCTCAGCGAGAAATTGAATCGAACATCGCATCCTTGTATATTGAACAAAAAACTGGGAAAATCTCTGAATATTTATTGTTTAAACCAAATTTGACTAATGGAGAGTGGCCAATACTCAACAGTTTGTCTTCCACGACCACTATTTCGACGCCAATTTTGAATTTAGTTGCGCGCGCAGTGGCGATTGAAACTACTGCACTCGCGTCTTTAACCGTAACCGGTTATTTTGACCAAACAATTGGAAATATTTCTCTTGTTGGCTTAGAAAAAAATACACCAATCATTCCACGTGATTTTTCCGAAGAATTTGTTTTAACCCAAAAAGCCAAACCAATTATGCACGGTAAGGCTGTGGGCAAATCAATCGCCGTTGGTTTGGCGCGAATTATCAATCAAGCTCGTGATTACCAAAAATATCAGCCCGGAGAAATAATTGTCGCCAAAAAATTTTCACCTGAATGCTTGCCTCTCGCGACAACGGCTGTCGGATTTATTTTTGAATCATCTCACCTTCCGATTGAATTTATCACTCAAATTAAAAATTTCAATCGGCCTTGCATTGTAAATGTCAAACACACAATGATCAAATCCGGCGCATCACTCACTCTTTCCTGTGCCCAAGGCGAAGATGGTTTAGTGTATGCCGGCGCTTTGCCATACGAAGTGAAAAAAAGAATTGCGTCTCGTCCTCACAAAACCAAAATTGAATTAGCTGAGGCCTACAATGCTCTGCCAACTACGGATTCAGATAGCGATCGCGTAATTTTTATTGATGATATTATTGCCGGCGAAATTAAGATTCATCCACTATCTTTGTGCCAAAATCAGTCTTCGGAGTCAAGGGAAAAATATCTGACCGCGATTTTTTCCGTGATCGCCCAAGCCACAGCGCTTAATTATCCTCATTCGCTTACTGTTGCTCTGAGCAGTGCTTCGCGTCGCGTGTTTGAAAATTTGGTCAAGGGCAAAAATTGGGAAAAAAAATTAAAATTGCGTTCGGGAGCGCGTGGCGCTGAGCGCTATCTTGCTTCAGGCTATGTTTCAGTTGTCGCGGCCGAATGTCAAGTTTTGATTTTTTTGAAAGAAAAATTGGGTTTGAAAAATCTTCGTCTCCAATTACCTTATTGCCGTTCGCCGTTTGAATTGGAAAAATTTTTGGCATTGTTGGAATCTCATGGTATTACGCGGGCCAAAGGCTGGAAATTCAGTTTGCAAACAAATTTTCCCGGACATGGTCTTTTGACTGAATCTTTTGCTCTCCAAGTCGATACTTTAATTTTAGATATTGATGCCTTGGTACCCGCCATAATGGGAGAGCGAGTAACCACTGTTACTCCGGAAATGCAAAAAATCGTTGAGAATGTTTTGGTTCAAATCGTGCGTACGGCTCGTAAAGTCAAAACCGACGTGGCTGTTTCCGGAATGCTTTTGTCACGACAACCGAAACTGGTTTTTTCCACGGTTAAAAGCGGAGTCAAATCAGTATTACTTACTTCGGATCATGCCTCTGCGGTTCGAGCGTCCATTATTGAAGCAGAGCAAACAGTGGGGAACACCGGCTATGCCACGAATCATCGTTGGCTTGGTTTGGTTGCCGGTATCGCAGCTTTTGGCGCACTCCTTATGACTGGTGCCGGTTGTGGAATGAATCAGCTTGTTTACCCCGAGCAGGCTGGTGGTGAGCGAAGCCGAACCAGTCGAGGGGCGGAAATACCACAAATGACTCCGGCACAAATTCGTGCCGAAATATTGTCATCGATCTCAATCGCGCAAGAAGAATTGAGCAAAAAGACCTTGACCGAAAGTATTGTGAATGGTTTTGCTCATTTTAAAATCGCTTATCCCAAATCATGGATTGCCGAATATCAACCGGATAATTTTATTTTGACCGACGCAGAAACCAGCACCACTATTAGATTCTATCAAAAAATAAATTCAGATAACTCAACCACGAGCACGAGCGCCGCATCACTCGATTTTATCCACGAAGTTTCTATGCCCAACAATTCCGTACTGCAAATTTTTACCTCCACTTCAAGCCAAGTGGTTAATGATATTATAGATTCAGTGAAATTTTTGCAATAGAAAATTACTTTTTTCGTAAGTAACACTGAAAGTCTTTGGTCAGTAGAGGAATGACCAAAATCAAAAATGGCACAAAGGAAAGCCAGACGCGTGTTTCGTAAATCAAACCAAAGACAATCGTAAAAATCCACAAAATAAGATACAAAAATCCCACACGATTCAATGCCGTATCGTGATTTTTGAGCGCTCGCCACGCCACAATTGGTATCGCCAGTATTATGACGTTAAATACCATATTAAGATTATACAAAGGATGTAATAATGAAAATTTAAATACTCTTAAATTATTCACCAATTGCACGGAAAAAAATTCTATACCGTTTTTCATATTGTAAAAAATTTCCGGTCCGATCTCTCGTATCAACAGAGTATTTCTTAAAAATTCAATAATCGTATATCCGACTATCAACAAAAATAACGCGGTAAAAAATTGCTTGTAACGAATTTTAAATTCCAGTTTTGATAAAATACCATTCGATTCTCTTAATCTAAAAACAGCATCAGACAACAACCATAATCCCGCAAGAATCGCGGCTTCACGATTAAATATTTCAATCATTAAAATTGAAGCGATTACCCACAGCGGTCGCGAAGTTATAATCGCCCAAATAAGCGCGGTGAAAATAATCAAATCGACCAAATCCCAAAGATATAGCCAAATTCCTTGCATCAAAATAGCGTTGAGCGCCCAACCCGCTGTCACTACGGCAAAGATCATTATGGGGGAATCCCAAATATGTTTAACTACAAAAATGAGCGCCAAGAAAAAAATTACCAATAAAATAAAGATGGTCGCCATGTACGCGTGTTCAAACGGCACATTAAATATTTTTTTTATTGACTCAGTCAAAAATGGTCCCAAAACTCGGCTCTGATAAATGCGCCAATGGGGAAGACCTTGTACCACTCCTTGTGCGGCCGCAATGTGCGCGTTAATATGTCCGCCAAAAACCAAAAGCGCAATTCTTATTTGGGTCAAAGCCAAAAAAACAGCGCACAAAAGAAAAACTCCTGGACGCAATAAGCAGAACAGATTTTTTTTCATAGAGGAAATTCAACACACCTCTATTTAAAATAGGGGCGTTTTTTTTCTCTTAACTCCCTTCCATTTAGCTCCTTTATCGTGTAACGCATTTACTCCGTGTTCTCTTCTATAGGTATCCCCAACAGGCCTAAACATATTTGGAGATTTGTCAGATGGCGGTTTATTTTTTTGTCCTTCATCAAAATAGGATCCGCAATCTCCGTCCAAACAACGATCTATGAATGCGTCAAAATCTGGTTGCGTCAACTCTGCACCTGTTTTAAATTCACCGACAGCGTTTTGTAGTTTAACCAATTTCCCTTTGTGCAAATAAATTATAAGTGGCAAACCAAAACTATTGACTTCTTGGTAATAACCGATAAGTTTTCTGTCTGCATAAACATCTTTCAAAAAATTCAACATAACTTTGAATCTTCCGTCGTCTACCGTGGCACCATCGACGAGATGAATGTTGGAAAAAATTACAGGAATATCCATTGCAGCAATCCTATCAGCGCCTTTTTCAAAAAACGGCTTAATATAATTGCACGCTCCGCACCAATCAGCGGAAAAATCAATTATGACGAAGTTATTGCGAGAGGCCGAAATCATTGAATTTAAATACTCTTTTAATTTTTCGTTTTCCTTTTGGTCCGATTCTTCCTCATTTAACTCTAGACGACGAACGTTCGGACTTTGGTATATTTCTTCTGTTTCGTTTTGTTTCGTGGCTACCGGTTCTGGTTTTGTCGTCTCTGTATGTATTGGCACTGGTTTTTCTCTTGCATTTGTTCCTTCTTCTGGTACAGGCTTTTTTTGTATGGTGGGGGGCGGCGTCGTTTCTTTATTGCAACCCACTGTAAGAGCCGTGAAAGTTGCTGCTAAACCCTTGAGAAATTCTCTTCGTGTGCCAGCTGATTTTGGTTCTGGCTCTGGCTTCTCGTGGGTCCACTCTTGGTCTTGCCCAATGTTTACGAATCGTTCTCCAAACATATTCGATATTATTTTTGAATTAACGTATTATTCCTTCGTCTGTATTTTACCATAGTCTTAAAGACGTGGCTATTCCATCGCGCTACCCTATCTTAAATGTCACTTTACTCTTAATCTTCATCAATTGACTTAAATAATCCAATGCTTTTTTGCACCAGAATTTTTCACTAAGAATAATATTTTTATTTTGTGTTTTAACAAAAACATACTACTGTCAATAAAAAATTATTTCAGCTTAATAGAAGTATGAAGGAGAAATAGAATAATTAGCGGACCGGACGGGGCTCGAACCCGCAACTTTCCCGACTTG
>MFPT01000024.1 GCA_001782805.1 Candidatus Magasanikbacteria bacterium RIFCSPHIGHO2_01_FULL_41_23
TATCCAATTGAATTGTAAACAACGCTTGATTTATTAACATATAACTTTATGTCTGTTTTAAATAAAAATCAATTATCAGCTCTCCTTAAACGTCGTCACGATCTTATTCCTGGCGGCGCTCATACTTATTCCAAAGGGGACGACCAATTTCCCTCGAATGCCCCCAAAGCAGCGGTCAAAGGCCGTGGCGCCTATGTATGGTGCGAAGACGGAAAAAAATATCTTGATTGGTGCATGGGTCTTCGTTCGGTGTCGCTGGGCCATGTTTATCCAGCGGTAAATAAAGCGGTCAAAGTCCAAATGGATCAAGGCACCAATTTTGGCCGACCGCACTTGACTGAGTTTTTGTTGGCCGACCGCATTACCAAATTATTGCCAGGCGTGGAAATGGTAAAATTTGCCAAGAATGGTTCTACAGTAACGACTGCTGCCACCAAACTGGCTCGTGCCTATACTGGCCGAAAATATATTGCCGTCTGCAAAAGCCAGCCATTTTTTAGTTATGATGATTGGTTTATTGGTACTACGGACTGCGGTGCAGGTATTCCTGCAGAAATCAAAAAATTGACTTTGACTTTTGAATATAATAACTATGCAAGCTTAGAAACTTTGTTCAAAGAATATCCAGATCAAATTGCATGTGTAATTTTGGAACCAGTAACCATGGTAGAGCCAAAAGATAATTTTTTAAAAAAAATTGAAATTCTAACCAAAAAAAATAAAGCGGTCTTTATTATTGATGAAATGATCACTGGTTTTCGTTTTGATTTGCTCGGAGCAGTGAAGATATATGATTTAAAACCAGACCTTGTTACCTATGGAAAGGGGATTGCCAACGGGTATTCACTCGCAGTCTTGGGGGGTAAAAAAGAAATTATGGAGCGTGGTGGAATCCAGCACAATAAGGAGCGAGTTTTTTTGATTTCTACGACTCATGGCGCAGAAACCACGGCGATCGCGGCCGCACTTGCTACTATTGATGAGATGCAAAAGAAAAAAGTCCAGGAGCATTTTTGGAAAATTGGTGATCAGATAAAGACTGGAATGGAAAAACTTATTAAAAAATATGACCTTACTGGCCTTATTGAAGTTGTGGGCTTTGCACCGAATCTTTTTATGAATTTTAGGGATACTGATGGCGCCATTTCTTTTGTGCTTAAAACTATTTTTTTGCAAGAAACAATTAAGCGCGGGCTTTTGTTTCAAGGTGCCTTCCCTCTGTCATATTCACATAAATCAGCTGAAGTAGTTAAGACTTTAAAAGTAATGGATGAAGTAATGGCTGTATATAAAAAAGTTTTAGCCGACAAAAATCGTAATAAATATTTGGTTGGTGAAGCAATTAAACCAGTTTTCCGAAAGTTTAATTAACTAGAATGAAATCAGTAAAACCGATTCAAAATTTAAAAGTAGCTTTAGCTCAACTTAATATTGTCTGGGAAAATTCAGCTCTTAACCGCGATCGAGCAAAGAATGCTATTAGCGAAGCTGCTCGTAAAAAAGCTGACTTAATTGTTTTTCCAGAAATGTTTTTGACTGGTTTTTCTTTCAATACAGTATTATATAGCGATACAAATGAAATTCAGTTTTTTCAAAAATTAGCGCATGAGAATAATATTGGAATTATTATTGGTTTGGGGATAAAAAAAACTTCTTTGGAGTCAGCAGAAAATCAAGCCTTAGTAATTTCTAAAACCGGTAAAGTGCTGAGCCAGTATTGTAAAATTCATCCCTTTAGCTTTGTCGGTGAAGAGAGGGTAATGAAAGCTGGAAATAAATTGCCGATTTTTAAAATTAATGGTTTTACTGCTGCAACGGTCATTTGCTATGATTTGCGTTTCCCTGCTTTGTTTGAAGCCTTGGCCAGAAAAAAGATTGATCTTATTTTTGTGATTGCTAATTGGCCTGAAGCTCGGATTGAGGATTGGAAAACATTGCTTCGTGCGCGAGCTCTCGATACTCAAAGTTTCGTAGTTGGAGTAAATCGAATTGGGGTTGGTAATAATTTAAATTATTCGGGCCATTCTTTAGTTTATGATCCGTGTGGTGAAAAAATTATTGAAATAACTAAAGAAAAAATTGAAATTGTAGAATTAGATATTCGTGTGATAGGTGAAACTCGGAAAAATTTTCCATCCCTCAAAGATAAACGCTTTGGTGTCTATCAGAAATTTAATCCTGCGTAGGATATGTCTAAAATTTTAATTGTCGGCGGAGGATCAATTGGTAAAAGACATTTGCGAAATATTTTGTTGCTTGGTGGTTATGAGCCAGGGATAGTTGAAATTCAAAGCGAGCGGGCTGTGGCTTTGCGCGAAGAATTTAAATGTTCGGTGTTCACGAATTTCCCCCAGGCTTTAACCGACTTTTTTCCAGAAATTGTTTTTGTATGTTCGCCATCAATTTACCATTTAGATCAAGCAAAACTCGCAGTTCAGCACGGCTGCCACATCTTTATTGAAAAACCACTATCCCACAATACTCAGGGTTTGAAGGAATTAATTTCCTTGGCAAAAGAGAAAAATATTGTAACAATGGTCGGGAGTAATTGGAAATTTTATCCGCTTTTTAAGATCATGAAAGAACTATTAGATACGGGCGCGATCGGTCGAGTACTATCAGCTCGTTGTCAGTTCGGTCAGTATCTACCGGATTGGCACCCGTGGGAAGATTATCGTCGTGGGTACAGCGCTAATCGTAAACTTGGTGGTGGGGTTTTACTTGATTCGCATGAATTTGATTATTTGACCTGGTTTTTGGGACCAGTTAAAAAAATAGTCACTTTTGCTGGTAAAACGAGCAACTTGGAAATTGATGTAGAAGATGTTTCGGAAACTATTTTGGCTTTTGTGAGTGGTGCCATTGGTGAGATTCATCTTGATTATGTCCAGCGTTTTTATCAACGGAATTATGAATTTTTTGGTGAAACTGGAACTATAACTTGGGATGTTAACCACAAAAAAGTATTGGTAAAAAGAGTGGGTGACGAACCTCAGGAACATTTACTTGAATCGGACTATGATTTTAATACCATGTATCTTGAGGAATTGAAACATTTTCTGTTAGCTGTTCAAAATAAATTACCGACCATCACACCAATTGAAAAAGGGGGGGGAATTGTTACCCTGATCGAAGCGGCAAAAATTTCAGCCGCGGAAAGTCGAGTGGTTGAATTATAAAATATGAAAGTTATTGCAATTGTTCAAGCTCGTATGGGTTCAACCCGTTTACCCGGCAAAATGACCAAAGAAATTTTGGGCAAGCCAATAGTTGAATATGTTTTTGATCGCGTGCGACCGTCTAAACGCCTAACAGAAATTTGGCTGGCTACGACTACGGATACTTCGGATGATGTGCTCGCAGAATGGGCAAAAAATCATGGAGTAAAATGTTATCGCGGTAGCATGAATGATGTTTTGGATCGATACTATCAAACTGCCAAATTGGCAGAAGCCGATGTGGTAGTTCGTATTACTGGTGATTGTCCATTGGCCGATTGTCAGGTTATTGATTGTGTAATTAATGAGTACCTGACTGAATATCCAAAATTTGACTATGTATGCAACACGCAGCCGCCTACATTTCCTGATGGACTTGATACCGAAGTTGTCTCGTTTGTTGCCTTGGAAAAAGCCTGGCAAGAAGCTCGCTTGTCATCGGAACGCGAACACGTAACGCCTTATATTTGGAAACACCCGGAAATTTTTAAGATTAAAAATATCTTCAACGATGTTGATTTATCTGGTTTACGTTGGACGCTTGATACGGAAGAGGATTTTGCGTTCATTCTTTTAATCATTGAAAGAATTGCGGCTGAATCAGAATATCCATATTTTCAGAAGATTTTGGAAATTATTCGCGAGCACCCCGAGTGGAAAAATATTAATGCTGGTTACAAACGGAATGAAGGTTATCAAAAATCAATAAATAACGATCCAGTTGTGTAGTTTTTATCTAGTTATCCACAACTATCCCCAAAATATAACATTTAAACAGACAGATAGTTTTATTTAGAGTATAATTAGGCCACAAGCATCAAAAATAAAAATTTATGGAAAATGAGTCAAACGGAAATAATTCGTGGCTCCAAGATAATATAATGAGCATATTGGTTTTTTTTTGTTTTATATTAATAATTTTGGTTGGATTTTTTTCCTATATTGTGTCTGATCTTAAAGCAAGTATAGCGGGAGACAAAACAACTGACATCAATAAAATAGAAACAGGTACCAATATTCCCCTCGATCAGCCGGATCAAAAAATAGCTCCAGTCGAAACAGTCAATCCGGGTCCCCAAGTACAGGTTAATTCCAGTGATCCGGGCGTAGAGCAAATTGTCAAAAAAGTTTTTAAGCATGTTTTTCTTCCGAGTGGCGAGGTACAGATTCAGACAATAACTAATGCTGATGAGCTTAGAAAAATTAATCCGCTTTTCTATCAGTTTGCAAAATCAGGCGATCATATATTGGTCTACAAAGACAGGGCGATACTATATGACCCTGTGGCAGATCTTGTCCTCGATATAATTCATATTGCTAATAAGTAATAACCAATATCCAATTTATTTTTTTTATTAAAAGTTTTATGAGAAAAAAATGTCTCAAAAAGATCTTGGATCTTTTTGTCTTAATGTCAATGGCACTTTTGCCTTTGAGTCCAGTTTTAGGAGCCAGTACTGTTGGAAACAATGTTTCAGTCGGTGGCACATTAGCGGTGACCGGAGCAACTACTTTGACTGGTGCAACTACTCTTGCTGGTGCCGCCACTCTTTCCAGTACGCTTGGTGTTACCGGTCTCTCAACTTTGACCGGTGGTTTTATTGCCGCTTCATCGACGGTTACAAATTTGAATGTCAGTGGTAATCTTTCAGCCTCATCAACAATGACTCTTGCTGGTGCCGCCACTCTTTCCAGTACGCTTGGTGTTACCGGTCTTTCAACTTTGACCGGTGGTTTTATTTCCAGTGCATCGTCCAGTATTTCAGGTGGATTAAATGTTAATGGAAATTTTAATGCTTCGGGAACTTCACGATTCGGTGCTAATTTGTTGTCAGGTACGAATGATAATTCTGATTTAGGTACTTTTGGAAGTGCGTTTTCAGACGTTTATTCTTCAGGTACAATATTTTCAAATGTAATACTTGCTAATGATGGAAGTATGACTGCGCCAGCCTATTCTTGGATAGGCGATAGTGACACTGGACTTTTTAGACCATCAGCAGGGGGTGCCACTGGTTTTATATTAGCTGTTAATGGTTTATCTCAACTTGCTATTTCAGCCAGCTCAACTATCCCTGCTGGTCGCGGAACTACTGGGTACTCTGTCAATTTAGGTCAGTATTACAATAGTTTGACTGACCGTGGTCCATTTGGAGATATCTATTCTTCCAGCAGTCTTTTTGCTGCCAGTAGTACGTTATCTAATACCGGTACCTCAACCTTATTCTTGGATTCGGCTAACTCTGCTAGAGGTGGACAAATTGTGTTTAAGGCTGCTAATGGAACAAGTTGTATGGCGCTGTACTTTGGTGTTGATACAATTAATGGCGGTGGTGCAGGACTTGGCTTGGCTACTTCAACTGTCACCTGCCCTAAATAATTTATATAGCCACCTAACCCTATGAAAAAGACACAGCACTTGCTTTTCATGGTGGCTATGCTCTACGCGCTTAGTCCGCTTTGGGCGCAGGCAGCTTTCAATGACGTAACAACTGATGGTGGTTCTGCCAGTATCGTATTGGATGATAGCAGTTCTTATGTCATTGACGCGGCCAATAGAGTAGAGTCATTTACCGCAAACGCGAGTACCATTGATTTTGTGGTTCTCCCCGGTTCAGTTATTTCCATTACCTCTAATGATCGAAAGAATTTCACTTACAGCGCTACAACCTGTGAAACCGTTGAGAAAACCTGTAACAGCGATCTTTCTCGATTATTTATTCAATGTAATAATCAATCCACTTCTCACACCGTAACCGTAACACCAAGTGGTACGTGTACAGCCAGTTCCGGTGGCGGAAGTAATGGAGGGGGCAGTAGTGCCCCAACCAAAAATCCAGAACCGGAAAAAGTGATAGCAAAACCAATAATGGTAGAAGTACCAAAGCCTGCTCCGGCAGAAATTAAACTGGTTCGCTATGAGTTTAAAAAACAGTTTGGTTCAAGTTCAAAAGGCGAAGATGTAAAACAATTACAATTGAGACTTAAGGAAATTGGTTTCTTACCGGCTACAACAGTGGTAAATGATAAATTTGGTTCGGCAACAGTATTGGCAGTCAAGAAATTCCAGAAAGCCAATGGTATTGCCCAAGTGGGTAATGTCGGCCCGGCAACTTTGAAGGCTTTGAATAAAGTTGCTTCGGTTCTTGTACCAACACCTGCTGTCACTGCACCAAATTCGGTTGTCGCTCCTGCCCCAATTGTGAATTCGGATAAATTCACCTTTATTAAACAGTTAAAGTCCGGTAATAATAATGCTGATGTTTTACAACTTCAAATTAAGCTTAAAGCATTGGGTTATTTGCCGGCATCAGTGACACCAAATGGAAATTTTGGTTCGGCAACAGTATTGGCAGTCAAGAAATTCCAGAAAGCCAATGGTATTGCCCAAGTGGGTAATGTCGGCTCGGCAACACTAAAAGCACTTAATAAGTAAAAATCGCAGTAAATAAAAAACCGTCTTAGATATTTGAAGACGGTTTTTTATTTACAACTAATTTCCATAATTCAAGATTAATGGAGGGTAATTAAGTGAGGATTGTGTGAAATTAATTCACAAGCTATACTAAGCTCTAATTACACAAAAATGTTCAACGATCTGCATCATCATCGTATCTTTTACCAGACCAAGGCTTTAAATGGTTTGTATTTTTCCATTTTCATCATGAATCTGGCCGAAAGTATGATTAGTATTTTTGTGCCGATTTATCTCTATACTCATGGCTATTCATTGGCTCATGTCATTCTTTTTTTCTTAATTAGTAATATTGCGTCGGTCTTGGGAGCCATCCCAGCCGCACATTTGGTGACGAAGATTGGTCCGCGATTGGCCATACTTTTTTCTACGCCTTTTTTAATTCTCTATTATTTTGGATTACCAATTATAACGTCATTCCCCATTTTGTTTTTCCTATTACCGATTATTTTGGCTGGCCGAGTTCTACTCTACAATTTTGGTTTTGATTTAAATTTTATTGCTCACGCTGATCGCCAAAATTTGGGGAGTGAATTGTCATACATTGCCATTGTTGGTATGGCCGCCGGTATAGCCGCGCCATTTTTGGCTGGTTTTATTATTTTATTTTTTACATACCAAACACTTTTTTTAATTGGCTCGTTTCTTTTGGTACTGTCAGTAATTCCATTATTTTTTTCCTCATCACCGAATCAAAATGTTTCATTCAAATCAAAAAAAGTTTTCCAATTGGCGCAAACAAAAACTATTTTCCCTGTCTTGCTTAGTTTTGGTGGCTATGCCATAGAATCGAGTATTGGCCGAATCGTCTGGCCGATTTTTTTAATTATCATAGTGGGCACGACAAATAAAGTTGGCTCTATTGTTACCGTGTCGGCTTTGCTAACAGTTTTTGTAATTGCTGTTGTCGGCAAACTTACTGATCGACTTAAACCATCCCATCTTTTGCAGTGGGGAACCGCGCTTTATTTTTTGGGTTGGCTCGGAAGTGTGTTGGCAACCACGACCGCCACGGTTTTCTTGGCTGATTCGTACCGAAAAATTATTGAACGGTTTATTCTGTTACCGTGGTCTGCCTCATTTTATCGGCTAACATTGAATTCAGTTTATTTTGAGAGCGTGGTTTTGCGTGATATGGTTTTTAATGGGAGTCGAGTTTTAGTTTTGCCGTTCCTAATGATGGTGAGTGTGTTTTCTTCCCATCCTTATGCCATTATGTTCATAATCGCTTCGTTCGGTACGCTTTTTTATCCGCTTATCATTCGCCGTCAAGTACTTGCGTAAGTTGCTAATTTCCTTTAGACTATCTAGATAAAACTAACTTTTACAGGTAATAAAAGTATGAACATCCTCTACATAGGCGGCGGATTTGTGGGCGCTTGTTCGGCCGCGGTGTCGGCTGATTCCGGTCATCAGACTTTGATTTTTGATGTTGATCAAGAAAAAATTAAAAAGTTGGAGAGCGCTGACCGCGATATTATTGAATCCTGCTTGCATGAAAAAGGTCTAGGTGATCTGTTGATTCGCAATCGTGATCGTTTAACATTTACCACGAGTGTTGCGGATTTGGCTACATTTTGCGAAGACGTTCACGTCGTGTTTATGTGTTTGCCCACGCCGGAAAAAGATGGGGCAGAAGGCGAGTCAGACTTGTCATATTATGAAAAATCAGTGGAAACGATTGGGCCGATTTTGACTCGTCGAAATAATGGTAACCAAACTAATCGGTTGGTAATTGTAAATAAAAGCACGGTGCCGATTCGGATGATTGATTACACGGCAGAATTGTTTGCCCGCCAAGGGGTGCAAAATTTTGGCATAGTTTCCAATCCGGAATTTTTAGTGGAAGGCAAAGCCATTGCCGATTCCATTCATCCGGATCGCGTGGTTGTAGGCGCGAATAATGAAGCTGATTTTGTGGTGATGCGTGAAGTATATCGTCGGTTTTATGATTCGAGCACGGTTAAATACATTGAAGTGAATCCTTACGAAGCAGCCTGCGCCAAACTTTTGGCGAATTTTTTATTGTTTAATAAAATTGTTACGGCCTATGATGTGGTTGGGCGCACGGCTGAATATTTTGACAATGTAAATTATGAAAATGTTCGAAAAATCTTAGTGGCTGATCCACGTATTGGTGCTTGGGGACTGTATGATAGTTTGTTTGCTGGCGGAAGTTGTTTTATCAAAGACGCGGCTTCGCTCGCGCATCAACTGGAAACTGCGGGCACGCACGCGTATTTAGTACGCGGAATTTTGGAAGCGAATGTTTTTCAGCGTGATCATTTTTTGAGTCGCGCCGAAACTGAAGCCAAGTTTGAATGGGCGGGGAAAACCGTGACTGTGCTTGGTTTGGCTTTTAAGCAAGATACCAATGATTTGCGCAATTCCGGCGCCATTGGCATTATTCAACAACTACTTGGCTCAGGCGTTGCCACGATTAAAACCTATGATCCGGCGGCGCAAGATGAAGCCAAAAAATATTTTGCTCCAGAAAAAAATCCACTCTACCAAAAAATTGAATATGCGAATAGTGTTGCCGAGGCTCTGACCAATTCTCAAGCTGCCATTATTTGCACTGATTGGTCGCAATTCAAAACATTGGTTGATGTTATTACGGCTACGGTAAAACCACCATATTTAATTATGGATGGACGTCGGATTATTCATCAAGCCTATTCAATTTTGCAAGCGGCTGGTTATGATATTATTGCGGTTGGTTCGCCGTTTTTGCCGGGGAATATAAACACGTTAAGGAAATTAAAATAAAAATTCACTACTATCCATTCGGTTGTCAATCATCCCAACTGCGTCACTTGCTCGGTTGCCATCATGTCAGTCATCGCCGCTCGCTCGCAGTATATACTCAGTGAATGGCTCGCTCCCTACATTGTCCGCTCGGCTTTGATTATATATAGTATAGATTCAGCCTCGCGTTCAAATCCCGACATGTCGGGACTGACTGACATGAATGCCAACCTCACTAATGTCAATGTGAAAAATTCGGTCTACTGAATAAGTAAATAAGTGTATTTAATTATAAGTATATGCCCAATTATCTGGTAACCGGCGGCGCTGGCTTTATTGGCACTAATTTAGTTAAAACTTTATTGTCTGAAGGACATAGTGTTCGCGTTTTTGATAATTATGTAGGCGGAAATTTTCCTGAACGCCATCAAAAAGAAGCCGAGTATATTGTTGGTGATATTCGTGATAAAGATGCTCTGGTCAAAACTTTCGTTGGCATCGATGGTATTTTTCACTTGGCCGCAGTTCCACGTGTCAGTTATTCGGTAGAACATCCGTTGGAAACTCATGATGTAAATGTAAATGGAACATTAAATGTTTTGGAAGCCGTACGTTCGGCTGGAGTCAAGCGGGTAATTTTTGCCTCGTCATCCGCCGCGTTGGGCGATCAACCTCAATATCCGGTTCCGGAAACAGCTGTTCCCAAACCAATTAGCCCTTATGGACTTCATAAATTAGTTGGTGAGAATTATTGTCGTCTATGGTCAACATTCTATGGATTGGAAACTGTCTCATTGCGTTATTTTAATATCTACGGTGAATACATGGATCCGAATGGCGCCTACGCTTTGGTGGTTGGCAAATTTATGGCGCAAAAAAAACGCGGTGAGCCGCTTACTATTTGCGGTGACGGAGATTATTACCGCGATTACACGCATGTGCAGGATGTGGCCAAAGCCAACATACTGGCTATGACGAGTACTAATGTTGGTCATGGAGAAGTAATTGAAATCGGTGGTGGACATCCGTATTCAGTCAACGAAGTGGCCGCGTTAATTGGCGGAGCGACAACAAACATTCCGGCTCGAGCGGCTGATATGCGTTTTACTCAAGCAAATCTAGAGAAAGCAAAAACGCTTTTGGGCTGGGAATCAACCATTACTTTGCCCAATGGAATCGCCGAACTCAAAAAAATCGAAGGAGTGGAATAAAGGTTTAGCGTCCCATCATGCGGATCATTACATTAATGGTTCGTAAAAGGATGGAACAATCCAAAAGAAAAGACCGATTTTTAATATAAAAAAGATCGTATTGCAGTTTTTGAATGGCTTCAGAAACCGTTCCGGCATAATGCTGATTGATTGCGGCCCAGCCCGTAATGCCCGGTTTTACCAACAGACGCAAATGATAATAAGGCATCACCGCTTCCAGTTTTTGTACAATTTCCGGCCGTTCCGGTCGTGGTCCGATCAAGGTTATGTCTCCGCGCAAAAGATTTATAATTTGCGGTAATTCATCCAAACGCGTGCGCCGTAAGAATTTTCCCACTGCAGTTACGCGCAGATCATTGTGCTCAGCAAATTGCGCGCCTTTGGTTTCTGCACTGCCATCGGCCGACAACACGTACATGGTGCGGAATTTATATAAAGAAAATTGTTCGCCGCTTCGACCCATGCGCAATTGTTTGAAAATTATCGGTCCGCGCGAATTTATTTTAATGGCTAGAGCCGCAAACGGAAGCAAAATGATGAGTACAGCAGCCAAAAAAATCCCGGCTATATAGTCCAAACCCCGACGAATGCTTTCGTACGCCGGATGTTCCAGATTAATTAAATTACTAATAAACCAACTATCCGAATAACTGGATGCCGGCACTTGTCCGGTAATATTTTCGTACAATGAAGAAAAATCAGTGATCCGTACTGGCCAAAATAATAATTCGTACAATTCACGCACAATATCCGGATTATCTTTATAACTGGGCGCAGTTACCACGATTTGGGCTTTGTGCGTGGTTATGGCCGGACGAATCGCGGTTAAACTGTAGTATACTTCGATTCCCGGAGGCAAATGGGAATTTTTTAGAGTTCGTGAAGGATCAAAAATCGCCACGATATGATATCCTTTTTCCGGAGCCGATGTAATCAAATTAATCAATTCATTGGTCTGTTCATCAAAACCAACAAAAATAACTTTGGTTTGCAATCTAGATATGGCAAGAGTGTTTGAATAAATCAGACGCCAAAGTGCGCTTAAACCGTATCCAATGGCCACACTCAATACTAAAATTGTTTTTGGCGTAATCATTGTTTCGCCTTGCAAATAAAACGCGATTATACTAATGACCAGAGAAACAGCTGCCGACTGAGCCATGCGCCGATAATAGTCGGCTGCTCCTACTTTACCCAAGTCATACAAACCACTGATATAATTGATAATTGACCACAAAATAAATAATTTTAAAAAGAGCGGCACATGCAGAGCAATGACCGTGCTTGATGGAATAGTTAATTGACGCAGACCCAAACTAATGAAAATTGCCAGCGCATAGGCAACTGCGTCTCCTGTTATGAGAATAATTTGCTTTATTCGGTAGATAAAATTCATATTGCGGACAAGATTCAAACTATGTTATAATTGAGACCTTAAATGTATATCATATTTGAACAAAAATAACAAGATGAAACAGTCTTTTTTTATAAAAAGCATTAGCCTTATTTCTTTGGTTTTTTTGGGATTTCCGCTTTTGGCTTGGGCGCTCACGAGCAATGACCCGAAAAGTTTTCAAACCGCTTATGAACAAACCGGAGTGTACAGAGCTTGGGATTATTCCACCGGATCAGCCGATGTTATTGTCGCCGTCATTGACAATGGTTTTGATACCTTTCATCCGGATTTACAGCAAAATGTTTGGAAAAATACCAAAGAAATTCCGGACAATAAAATTGATGACGATCATAACGGTTATGTGGATGATGTCTGGGGCTGGAGTTTTTTGGATGGAACCAATAATCCACAGCCATCGGTCGCCAATTTAACTGCGGAAGAAAAAAAAGACGGCTTGTTTAGTCATGGTACTTTTGTGGCCGGAGTTATTGGCGCAGTCGGAAATAATAATCGTGATGGTGTTGGGATTAATTGGCGAGTTAAATTAATGAATATTCGTGTTTTGGGAAATAATGGATACGGGGAATTGGCACCATTGGGCAAGGCTATTCGGTATGCCGTGGATAATGGCGCTCAAGTAATTAATGTCAGTATGGTTGGAGATAAAGATGAAAATACTGCGAGCGCAGTTAAGTATGCGTATGAAAAGGGTGTAGTGGTTGTGGCGGCCATGGGTAATTACAATGGCAATTTAAATAACAATTTAATGTATCCGGCTTGTGCTGATGCTGATACTGGATTGACCATGGTTTTGGGTGTGAGCGCCGTCAATGCCGAGCGTCGCCTGGCTTCTTTTTCCAATACCGGTTCAAAATGCGTGGATATAAC
This sequence comes from Candidatus Magasanikbacteria bacterium RIFCSPHIGHO2_01_FULL_41_23, assembly GCA_001782805.1. Classification (GTDB taxonomy): domain Bacteria; phylum Patescibacteriota; class Patescibacteriia; order Magasanikbacterales; family UBA922; genus 2-12-FULL-41-16. The sequence continues at coordinate 12,937 of MFPT01000024.1, forward strand.
TGCGCCCGGAGTGGATATTGGTTCAACTGTTCGTTATTCGCCCAACGATGGATTGTCTGAAACTTATGTGCGTGGCTGGCAAGGAACATCATTTGCCACGCCGTTTGTTTCTGGAGCCGCGGCTTTGGTCAAAAGTATTCGGCCCGAATGGAAAGCGCCACAAATTTATGAAGCATTGTTGTCAACCACGCATCATACGCCGGCCAATGATGAAGCGGCTTACGCGCAATCGTATGGCAGAGGATTATTGCAAGTGCATCGTGCCGTGGCCTATGCCATGGGGTTAACCATTCCGCCAACGATGTTTGAAACTTCCACAACAAATATCGTGAGCACTACTATGTTTGCTGTTTTGCCCAAGAATCAAAAAACTTTTAGCGTAATCTGGCCAAACAGTGAATTGCGCGATGGTTATGCGGATAATTCGGAATTGGGCGCAATCTATGAACGGCCGGAAGCCAAAAATATTGAGAGCATCACTGCTGTTGGCGTGGGACGGGATCAGAAAATTATAACTGCTCGACCAAAAAATAAAACTGAACGGCAAATTACCGTGTATAATTATCGTTGGCAAGAAGAATCCAATTGGAATGTGTCGGCAAAAGGATCGGTCAATGTTTCGGCCATTTGGCGTGAATCCGGTTTAACGATTGGAGTCGCGCCAACAACGGCTGACACACAGATTTATTGGCTGTATGATAGCGCGGGAAATGTATTGGAGAGTAAGGCGCAAAAAATTATGCATAATGGCGCACGCGTTTTAGTTGGTGCCACCGATGTTTATGCGGTCGTGGGGCATAGTGCCAAAAATAAACAAACCATAAATATTTTTAATTATAAAGATGGTCAAATAATAACGGAATTTACCGCCGATGAATATACGGCGTTGCAAAATACTCCGATTGTGCCAACTGCGGCTTTGGGTGATGTGGTCGGAAACAGCGAACCGGAAATTATATTGGGAAGCGCGTTGGGCGCAAATGACATGATTACGATTTATTCTGCCAACGGTTCTTTGGTTCGCTCATTTGCGCCGTTTGGTAACGGCGCTGGTTTGGGAGCGACTGTTTCATTGTTTGATGCGGATGGCAATGGTTCGCTTGATATTGTAACCGGTTCAGTTATTAAGCCCACAACACTTCGTGCTTGGTCTGGTCGCGCTAAACTGGTCGCGGAGTGGTCGGTTCAGAATGTTTTTAAAAATTTTTTTCTTTTACCGCGTAAATAATTTTATGACAAATACTCAGGTTCCTATTTTTGAAAAAAAAAATGTTTTGGTTACGGGCGGAGCCGGTTTTATCGGTTCGCATTTGTGCGAACGTCTTTTGCGCGAAGCCAAAGTGATTTGTATTGATGATTTGTCCAATTCCGCTATTCGCAACATTGAACATTTATTGCAATATCCGGATTTTGAATTTATTAAATTTGATGTGAATCAGCCGTTGGATTTGAATGCATTTCCGGAATTGGACAAATTTCGCGTTAAGTTTCAAGGAATTCAAGAAGTGTATCATTTGGCTTGTCCCACTAGTCCCAAAAATTTTGCCAATTTAAAAATTCATTCACTATTGGCTAATTCACGAGCCATACTTTCCACGCTTGATTTGGCGGTTAAATATAAGGCCAAATATCTGTTCGCTTCCAGTTCAGTCGTGTATGGCGACGCGACTGAAGATCATAATATTTTTGCCGAAAATGATGAATCCAGCCACCTCAACCATCTCTCGCCGCGCGCGTGTTATGATGAAGGCAAACGATTCGCGGAAACGTGCGTGGAAACATATCGACAAGTTTATCATATTGATGCCAAAATCGCGCGCGTGTTTACCACTTATGGTCCGCGCATGAAACTGCGTGACGGTTTGCTGATTCCGGATTTTATTTTAAACGCGATCGAGGGCAAAGATTTGGTTATTTATGGCAATGAACAGCTCCAACAAACATTGTGTTATGTGACTGATATGACGGATGGCTTGGTTCGTTTAATGAATTCCGGAATTACCACTACGATTGTTAATCTTGGTTCGGATGAATCACTCAAAATGCTGGACGTGGCGCAAGGAATTATTACTTTAACCCGGTCAACCTCGCGCGTGGTGTTTGAAGCGCCGTTGGTATTTTTGACGCGCAAAGGCACGCCGAATTTAACGCGCGCCAAAGAAGAATTGGGTTGGTTGCCGTTGGTGCGACTGTCGGACGGATTGCAGAGAACAGTTGATTTTACCGTGGCGAACAAAGAGGCGCTTTTGTAAGATTTAATACATCAAGGAAATTAAAAAAATAAAAATCAAATTAATTAAATTCTATCCGTTCGGTGTCAATCATCCCAACCGCGCCGTTCGCTCGCAGATAAACTCACTGAATGGCTCGCTCCCTACATTGTCCGCTCGGCTTTGATTATTTACAGTATTACATCAGCCTCGCGTTCAAATCCCGACATGTCGGGACGTTATGGGATGATTGCCAACCTCACTAATGCAGCAGCGAAAGATTCGGTTTAATGATAAGCAAAATGGAGACGAATATACTTTTGCTGAAAGCTGAGTATATTGACTTACTGAGAATGCATAATCCGTCAGACTATCAGTTGAACAAAAGGATATCGTCGAATTTTGCTTAAGAGGGAGTATCGATGAAATTTGATTAAGACTTAGGAAACGGAGTTTGATTACGAGAGAGTAAAGACGAAGTTTGCTTACGAGTTAGTAAAAAATTTATTTTATATGATAATGATATTAGTTCCCGCACACAATGAAGCCAAAACAATTGAAAATGTGGTGAAACAATTGTTATTTGTCGGGGACAAGGTGGTGGTCATTGATGATGGTTCCACTGATGACACTGCTTTGTTGGCCGGCAATGCCGGCGCCACAGTTTTGCGTCATACGTTAAATCGCGGTCAAGGCGCGGCACTGGAAACCGGGCATACTTATGCCAGACAGAGTAATGCGGATTTTGTGGTTCATTTTGATGCCGACGGTCAATTTGATTTCCGCGATATTCCGCGCGCTTTAGCAAGCATGAAAGAAAAAAATGTTGATATAATTTTGGGCTCTCGTTTTTTGGGCAAGGAACAAAAAATCCCTTGGCTTAAGCGCGCGGTGATTCTGCCCTTTGCTCGAAACATTGATCGACTCTTTGGGTCAGTTTCGCTTTCTGACGCGCACAATGGCTTTCGCGTTATGAATCAACGTGCGCTCAATTTCATTCAATTGACCCAAGATCGGATGGCGCATGCCACGGAAATTCCGCAATTGATTCGCCGATATAATTTACGCTACGCTGAATTACCGATTTCCGTTTCCTACCACGAATTTGGCCAAGGACCGATTGGAGGATTTAGAATCGTGCGCGATTTATTAGTCGGTAAATTTATGTAATATGTGGAAAAAATATATAACTCGTAGGTTGGCTGTCCAGGTTGCGCAAGCTTGGAATTATGGCTGGGGAGAAGCCATGAAAAAAGTATACGGAATATCTCTAACTGATACTTTAGTTTTTCGTGATGACACAAAAACAGAATACTATGTTGAAACCAAACAACACGAAAAATATGTTGCGGGTTTATATTCTCTTTTGGAAAATGTCACTTTTATTAAAAATTTTCACCAAGATGCGCAAGCCAAACTTGAAAATATATTACAGATTACGATTGACGAATTCTCTATAGACCTAGACAAACTAAGTAACAAAAAACTTTTCCATATATACAAAGATTTCGTTTTACCAAATGTAGAACAATTCTATATAAGGATGTGGACAGTGTTTAATATCGGCGAACCATTGTCAGACGTGGTAAAAAGTAAATTGATAAAAAGTGTAGTGAATAAGGAAAAAATCAGTGATTATTTATTAAATTTGTCTTCTCCCTTATTTCCAAATGACATCATAAATGAAAGAATTGATATTTTAAAAATTTCCTTGAAGCTTAAAAAATTAAATAAAAATGAAACTATAAGTTTACTACAAAAACATACGGAAAAATATAAACATATTCCCATGTTTGATTTTGATCACGCGCCTCATACCATAAAATATTTTCAAAAAGAATTATCAGAAATTACCAATCCGAAAAAAGAATTGGAGGAATTGAAGAAAAGTTTTAAGCAACGCGGTTCTGATTTCAAGGCAATAGTAAATAAAATTAAACCCGACAAGGAATTTAATAGTTTACTGGTTTTTTTAAAAGAGAATGTTTTTTTACGTGACTATCGTGACATGATTAGGCAAAAACTCAATGTGGAATTAAGAAAATTTTATAGTGTCTTAGCCATGAGATTGAATATCACTGTTGAACAAATCGCCACTTTAAGCAATGAAGAAATACAAAAAAGTTTAAAAGATAATAATTTTTTTTCAAAGAAAACAGTAGCCGAAAGAGAAAAGAATTATTTGCTAATCCAAAAAACAAACAAAGTACAAATTTATTCTGGGAAAAAAGCAGTTGAAAAATTCAATCAAGAAGTTGGGAACATTAATTATAATAATGTCAACGAGATATCTGGGTATGTCGGGTCAAAAGGAGTAGTAAAAGGTGTTGTTAAAGTAATATATACAAACAAAGATCTAAAAAAGGTCAAAAATGGCGATGTTTTAGTTACTACTATGACCAGACAAGATTTTATCTCTGCCATAAGAAAGGCATCTGCTTTGGTAACAGACGAAGGCGGTGTTACGTGTCATGCCGCCATAATTGCTAGAGAATTAAATAAACCGTGTATCGTAGCTACAAAAAATGGAACAAAAATTTTAAAAGATGGTGATTGGGTGGAAGTTGATGCTTTTAAAGGAATTGTAAAAAAAATTATCTGATATGCAAATTATTTTCCAAATTATTTTTAGTTTATTCGCCATAGCCGCTTTGGGATTGGTGTGGCGACGGCGCGCTGATGGCTTATTAAGTAAACACAGTGCTTTGTGGTGGTCTATCATTTGGCTCGCGGTTTTGGCTCTGGCTTGGTATCCCAACAGCACGCAAGTTTTGGCCGATATACTGGGGATTGGTCGCGGTGTTGATTTGGTAACGTATTGCGCGTTGGCCTTTTTGTTTTTTACTATTTTCCGTTTGACCATAAAAATAGAATCATTACAGCGTGACATTACCAAAGTTGTTCGTCGTGATGCATTGGAAAAAAATAATATATGAAAATCGCCCAAATAGTGTGTCGGTATCCGCCATATTACAGTGGCATGGGAACAGTGGTTTTTGAAACCGCGGTTAATTTGGCGAAACGCGGACATAGTGTGGAAGTGATTACGCCGGAATATTATGAAGCCAAAGAAATAAAAGAGGTTGACGAGCCGGAAGAAAAAATCCATGCGCCGCGATTGCAAAAGGAAATTGATTACGCGCGGCGACTGGAACCAAGCGTCACGTATGGTAATGCGGCTAGGTTGCCGAATTTGGATAAAGAACTGGCGGAATTTGACATTGTTCATTTGCACTATCCTTTTTTTGGAACAGCCAACGCCGTGCGACGTTGGAAGCAAAAAAATCCCCACAAGCCTTTGGTCGTAACCTATCACATGGATACGCGCGCGACCGGTTGGCTGGATTTAGTGTTTAAATTATACGCGCGTTATTTTATGCCGAAAATTTTGAGTGTGGCTGATGCCATAGTTTCGGCTTCGTTTGATTATATTCAGGCGAGTGATGCGCGCGATATCTACGCGTCACAAGCCAAAAAATGGCGGGAAATTCCGTTTGGCGTTGATATTGAACGATTTTTTCCCGCTAAATCAAATATAGAATTTTTAACTAATCTGGGACTTGATTCAAATTTGCCAACGGTTTTATTTGTGGGAGGAATGGATCATGCGCATTTTTTTAAAGGCGTGCCGATTTTGTTGGAAGCTTTATTTTTGGCCAAGGAAAATGGCAAACCGATTCAAGCCATATTCGTCGGTGACGGTGAAAGGCGTGAACAGTTTATGCTCAAGGCCAAAGGTTTGGGTTTGGATTCTTTGGTGGTTTTTTCCGGTCGCGTGGAACATAATGATTTACCTCGTTTTTATCAAAATAGTGATATACTAGTTTTACCGTCAACCACGAGCAGTGAAGCATTTGGTATGGTTTTGCTGGAAGCATTCGCGAGTGGCACGCCGGTTATTGCCAGTGATTTACCCGGAGTGCGAACTGTAGCCACTCAAGCCGGTAGCGTGGTAAAACCAAATGATCCCCAAGATTTGGCGCGCGCGCTGCTGGAATATTTTTCTCCGGAAGTTGATCGCGCGGCCTGGCGAGTCGCGGCGCGTGATGTGGCGGAAAAAATATATGCGTGGCCCGGGATTGTGGCGCGGTTGGAGGATTTGTATGTTTCATTGTTGAAAAAATAAACTAAACACATTAAGAAAATCATTTTAATTTTAAATATATGGGAAATTTCAAACGCGGCATTTTTTTGGGAGGATTATTAGGCGCTGGATTGGCCTGGCTTTCCGTTACCAAAGAAGGCAAAGCCATGCGCGACCAAGCAATGGAGCATGGAGTGAAAGTTTATGAACGCGTCAAACGCGAATTACCCAAAACCGCGGCTTGGAAAAAAATGACCAAGTCGGATTTTGCCAAAGTTGTGCAAAAAATCGCGGATGATTATTCAGCCGAGTTCGGTCTGGCTAAAAAAATTACCAATACTGTTGTCGCGTTAGTGGTGAGTCAATGGAATAAATTGAAAAAGGAATAGTAACAATTTAGACTAGAAAAATGATGTCAGAGCTTATTTAATTTGGTTGGTAAAATGCAATCTTCTTACCATCGTCCCCGAGACGATAGCCGTTCGAATTTTTCCAAGCGTATCCGTGTGGCAGTATTTTTTTTATTTTTTGGAATTGTCTGCATAATCGCGCGGTTATTTTTTTTAATGATCATTCAGCATGATTTTTATACGGCATTGGCCGCCACTACGCAAGAAACATCAGGCACATTGTTTCCGCGTCGCGGTCAAATTTATTTATCGGACGCGCGGACGGGTGCGACGTATCCATTAGCCTTAAACAAAGATGTTTTTTTATTGTATGCTGACACGCGTGATATCAAAGACAATGAAACTGCAGAAAAAATCGCCACGATTTTGGAAAATAAATTTACCTATATGCCTGATCGCCGGATAACCGTTCTGGCTCAACTAAACAAACGGATTGATCCATACGAGCCTTTGGAACAAAAATTAAATCAAGAAACAATGGAGGAAATTAAAAAATTGGATTTACCCGGCTTGCATTTTGTGCGTCAAACACATCGCACGTATCCGGAACACAATTTGGCCGCGCATATTGTGGGATTTTTAGGCAAAGATAATGCGGGCAATGAACTTGGTCGTTATGGAATTGAAGGTTATTGGCAAAAAGAATTGGCCGGAAGCGGTGGATTTTTTGCCGGACTCAAAAGCGCTTCGGGAAATTGGATTCAAGCCGCGGCCAATGGTTTTAAACCGGCCCAAGATGGTGTTGATTTAATTTTAACGATTGACAGAACTTTGCAATATAAAGCCTGCGAACGTTTACGCCAAGGACTGATTGAATATGGCGCGACGAGCGCCGCGCTCGTAATTATGGATCCCCAAACTGGCGCGATTTTGACCATGTGTTCTTTGCCGGATTTTGATCCCAATCAATATGGTAAGGTGGAAGATCCTAACGTGTATAACAACGCGGCAATTTTTACGCCATACGAACCCGGTTCGATTTTTAAACCAATTGCTATGTCGGCGGCACTTAATCAAGGTGTGGTAAATCCGGACACGCCATTTCGCGATACCGGCCGACGCGATGGTATTTGTGAAAGTCCCATTCAAAACGCCGGCAATAAAATTCATGGTGATCAAACTATGACCGGAATTCTGCAAAATTCCATTAACACTGGCATGGTATTTGTGGCCGAACAATTGGGCAAACAAAAATTTGTGGATTATATTAAGCGATTTGGATTTGGCGTGGAAACCGGCATTGAGCTTGATACGGAAACCAGCGGCACGATTAATTCTTTATCTGTTAATAAAAGCAATAAAATTGATTGTTATACGGCCACAGCCGCGTTTGGTCAGGGGATTACGATTACTCCACTCCAAGCAGCAGTGGCATTTTCCGCCATTGCCAATGGTGGCACGCTGATTAAGCCGTATATTATAAAAGAAAAAAAGTTTAGCGATGGTCATGTAGAAATTACCAAACCAAAACCGGTTTATTCGGTTTTATCGCGCAAAGCCGCCAGTCAATTGGGCAGTATGCTGGTGTCAACAGTTGACAAAGGATATAGTGGCCGCGCTCGCGTTCCCGGCTACAATGTTGCCGGCAAATCCGGAACAGCCGAAATTCCCGGACCGGGCGGATATACCAAAACCTACAATCATTCATTCGTGGGTTTTGCTCCGGCCAATGATCCAAAGTATGTCATGCTGGTAAAATTTGAAAAACCCACTGCGGCTTACGCGGAAAGTACAGCTGCGCCGGTTTTTGGTGAACTATCAAAATTTCTTTTGGAATATTTTAGTGTCCCGCCCACGCGTGATGTGAAATAAAACCCAAAATAACTCTATGCATAAGTTAACATACATCCTGCACTCCTTGGAAACCCAAGGACTATGCAAGTACACCGACTATCGTATGGAGT